>NZ_JARPQB010000109.1 GCF_029478665.1 Pseudomonas entomophila | reverse complement strand
GGGTGGAGTGTGACCTCACCTTTTTCCGCACCAGTGCTGCGGGTCTGCAGGAACGGTCGCAACGCCTGGAGGCTCTACCGGTACATCAGAACGGATAGGGTTCCTGCTTATAGAAATATGGGGCAGGTCTAATAGCTTTCGAGCTTGGGGTGAATGTCATGACGGGGGAGTTGATCTGGGTGGAGTTGAACAAGGAATGATTTCCTGGTTGTTTGGAGACTGTGTGGTGATGGGGTTGATTGCTGCGTATGTACTCAGGTACAGGTTCTCCGGGCGAAACTTCAGGTGGTGGAGCTTTTGGATGTGTCTGGTTTTCAATTTTTTTTTCAACTTATTACATGAGGATCGTGGAGCGTTCCTATTTGCTATTTATTGGCTATAGACCTGATTTTTTGTATGAAAATCCTGCCGCAGTTTGGTGGTGTCTGGTTGGTATGGTGTTGCACAGCTTTGCATTACCTATGCAATGGGAATCCAACAGGAGGTTCAGAAAAAATGAAAGGTGTCTGTATGGAAGTGGAAGAAGTGGTAGGTCAGTGTTATAGGTTTGGTGGGACTTGCAACCTCGAGAGTGCTTCGGTGCTTATTGACCACGCCAAGCGAAAAGCGAGAGATGATTTTCTTTGTCGTCATGTAAAATTTTTGTTCTCAAGCTGCTACATGATGATATCGCCAGGCGGGATACCTATTTGTTTCTCTACCACTGGCCTGCGATTTTGGAGAGGTATCCAGCTATCACATGGTTGGCGTTCACCCCTGTACCCGTACGGTCTCCTCCTCCAGATACGCCAGCAACGCCGTCACCTCCGTCTCCCCAACCGCAGGTTGGGCATCGCTAACTGGTTGTGCTGGGCAGCAGATAGGGGTGGAAAGTGATAGTCAATAAATAAATTTTGATCCTGTCGGTGTGAATGTTCGGGAGTTGTGCTTCTAACTTTTTAGGGTGATGGGGTTTGTATGCTGGCAATTTATCTGGTTTTTTCGGTTGCCGGCCTGGCTGGCTCCCGCCTTCTTCGTTGTTTGGTTACATTGAGGGGAGAGGAGCATCTGAGGCATGGGTTGGTGATTTTTTATAACTTCATTTTTGCTTTTATGCATATGGCAGTTGTAGTTCAGGATAAATATTTTTATGTTTATGTGCGGCCGGATCTGGTGGGGTTTAATCCTTGGCTGGCCTGGTTTGCTTGGTTGTTTATGGTTTTACACTTCTGGGCTAAATATCGTAATAATGATGTAAATTGCTTTCGCTGGAAAAAAGACATGGATCGACTTAAGTGATGGCGGGGCGAAAATGAGTGTTGTGGTGTTTGCCCTTGTCGTGGGTTGGAGTTTTATCTCTTCACCTCTTTTAAATTTGGTGCTTTCGGGAGCTGATCTGACCGAGGGTAAAGAGGTTGTCGGCATTTACTACAACAGCGCATTCGCGGTTTTTTACTACTTTAATGTATTCCCTGGGGAGTATGGTGGCTTTGGTCCACCGCCTGAAGTCATCTTGGATCATCCCTGGATCGTATGGCTCTCCATCCCGATGATCCTCTTCCACCTCTGGATGTTCCCTGGTCTGCGCCCCTCTCCGCTTCGCCTACGCCGAAAATGGGACCCCACGTTCAAACGCCACGATGAACCCTAGTCCTGCCACCTCACTGCCCCTGTACCCGCACGGTCTCCTCTTCCAGATATGCCAGCAACGCCGCCACCTCCGTCTCCCCCAACCGCAGGTTGGGCATCGCCAGTTGGTTGTACTGCCCGTATAGCAGCATCGCCAGCGCATCGCGCTCGGCCAGCATCTGGTCCGGTGCCAGCAGCCAGCGTTTCAGCCACGCCTGCTCCCGCTGCCGGGTAACACCGAGCAGATCGGGGCCGATGCCGCGGGTGGCGCCGGGTTCGCTCTCACCGACGGTATGGCAGGACGAACAGCGGGTGCGAAACAACTGCTCGCCCGCACTGGGTGGGCGGATTTCGGGGGCCTGGGTGTAGTCGCGGCGTTGGGCGCTGGCGGTTTTCCAGTTGTGCAGGCTGTTGGCCAGACGGTCGGCGAGGATGTACGGGCTTTCGAACGGCGAAGCCTTCATCCAGCGGCCGGTGGCCTGGTTACCAATGATCAGGCTGAGGTTGTGGTCTTTGCTGCGGCCGTTCTCCAACCCTTCGATATACAGGCCGAGGCTGCGACGCAGCTGCTCGATGTCGGCGGCTTCGCCGGTGAGCAGCATCCAGCCGGGGCCGATGGCGAATTTCTCGGCGTAGCGTTTCAGGGTGGTTGGGGTGTCGTTGTACGGGTCGATGCTGATCGAGTAGAAGAAGATGTCCTGGCCGACGCGCTCGCCCAGCAGCTTCTGCACCTGGCGCAGGCGTGCGGTCTCCACCGGGCAGGCGTCGCCGCAGCCGGTGAAGATGAAGTTGATGGCGACCACCTTGCCCTTGATCAGGTCGTCGTAGAAGTGCACCTGCTGGCCGTTCTGGGTGAGCAGGGGGATGTTGGGGAAGTAGTCGGCGCCCCAGGGGCTGGGGTCGGCGCCGGTGGGGGGGAG
>NZ_JARPQB010000108.1 GCF_029478665.1 Pseudomonas entomophila | reverse complement strand
CAGGCCTGGGTCTGCATCAGCTTATTGCCCTGATGGCGCACGATTTCGCGGTGCAAGTCATCGCGCTCATAGGCCAGCATCTCGTGCTGGTCGAGGGTCATGCCGAGCAGGTGGCCGCTGCCGTAGGTCAGCCAGCTGACCTTGTGGCCATCCGGACGAATCGTGCTGACCCGCTGGTTGAGCGCGTCGTATTCGTGCTGCCACACCGCGACCATCGGCGTGCCGGTGGCCAAATAGTGTTGGTGCTCGCGGGTCAGGTTGCCCGCGTCGTCGTGGAACCATTGCAGCTTGCTGGCCGCGTTGATCGCCTGGACCAACTGGCCGTTGCCGTTGTAGGCAAAGGTTTCGCTCTGGCTCTGATCACCCAGGCGCGCCGTACGCTCGGCCAGGCGGCCCATGCGGTCGAAACGCAGGTCGATACGGCGCTGGCCCACTTGAGTACTCGCCAGGCGACCGCTGTTCGGGTCGTACTGGTAACGGGTGACCAAGCCATCGAAGCCGGTCTCCTGCAGCAGCCGACCGACCGGGTCGTAGAGGAAGTTGGCCTTGCTCTCGTTTTCGTTTTCCAGCCCGATCAGGCGGCCGAGCTTGTCCCAGCGATAACGCAGGGTGTGCTCGTTGGCGTCGACGCGTTCGGCGAGCATACCGGCAGCGGTATAAGACCAGGTGGTGCAGCGATCAAGCGCGTCGACATGGGCCAGCAGACGGCCTTCGGCGTCACGCTCGAAGCGTTCTTCGGTCTTGTCCGGGTGAGTGACCTTGGCCAGTTGCCCGGCCTTGTATTCATAGGCGGTCTTGTTGCCCGCCGCGTCGGCGAACTCGATCAGCTGGCCGGAGGTATCGTACGTCCACTGGCTGGTCTTGCCGGAGCAGTCGGTGTATTCGAGCAGTTGCCCGGCATCGTTGTAGGCAAGTTTTTTCTCGTTGCCGATGGCGTCCTTGATCGCCTTGACCAACCCGGCCGGGGTGTAGGCGAACTCGGTCTTGTTGCCCAGCGGGTCGACGCTCTCGACCAGGTTGCCGCGCTCGTCGTAGTCGCGCTGCCACAGCCCGCCCTCGGCGTCGCTGATCTTGATCAGCTGGTCCTGGTCGTCGTAGGCGTAGTGCACCGTGCTGTGGTCGGCACGGATGTGCTTGAGGCGGTTGCTGCGCTCATCGTAGACGTAGCGGTCCTGGCTGCCGTCGGGGTGGACGTGGCGGATGACGTTCTTGCGCGCGTCACGGAACAGCCATTCGGAATTGCCGTCCGGGTGCTTGATCCGGTAGGTGTAACCCTCTGCGTCGTAGTAGTGCCAGGTTTCCTGGCCGTGGGCATCGGTGACGTAGGTCAGGCGGATGCGCTCGTCCCACTGCAGGCGGGTCTCGAAACTGCCGTCGTCGGCCCATTCGTGGATGGCCTTGGCGTGTGGGCCGCTGCCGTCCCATTCGAGGTTGATGCCGCGGTTGGTGCGGTCGGTGTAGCGGGTGACCAGGTGGTGCTGGTACTGATAGCGCCAGGCGGCGCCATGCTCATCCTGGGCGGCGATCAGGTCACCGTGGTCATCGTAGTGGTAGCCGCACAGCTGGCGCAGCGGCTTGCCATCGACCACCTGCCACAGGCCCTGGAGGTGGCCGTGGTCATCGAGCAAGGTGCCCAGTTGCAGATGCACCTTGGTCGGGTCGTCGTCCTGGTAGGTGTTGATGTCCGACAGCACTGGCCGGTCGTGGTGACGGTGCTCGTAGTGCAGCATCGCGCCGGCGCCGCTGCGCAGCTTGATGTGCGTCAGGTAGAAGCGGTCGCCATGGCGAGCATAGGTTTCCTGGCGCGTGAGGCCACGCAACAGCACCAGCTGCTGTTCGCCAGTACGCACCAGGGTGAAGTACTCCACCGCATCATGGTGCGGCTTGCCTTGCTTGGGCAGCGGGTACGCATGGCTGCGGCCGTCCATGTCGTGGAACACCACGCCCTGGTCGACCACGTCGATGCAGGTGGTGAACTCGGTGACCCAGCGGGCGCCGAGAACGCCGTCGTCCAGCTTGTCCAGCCGCGAGTTGTAGGTCCGCGTCCAGGTAACCGGGAACGGGCCGGGCAGGCTGAAGTCGGTGTGGTGCAGCGACTCGCTGCCCAGGGCGAAGTTGATGCGGTTGCAGGTGCTGGTGCAGACCTCGTTCTTCTGGTCATTGGCCGCTTTCGTCGCCGGGCCCTGGTTGGTGATCGACTCGGTACGGCCCTTGGAACCCTGGTGCTTGGCTTCGGTGACTTTGTCCTGCTTGACCACCGTGGGCAAGGCCTTAGGGTTGCGCAGGTGCCACTTCACGCTGCTGTTGTGCAGCACCAGCAGCATGTTCTTGATCGAGTCCTTGTTGGCCGTGCTGCCCAGGCTCATCAGCTTGCCGCTCATTTGCGGCGCCAAGGTGCGGAATTGCTTGGTGTAGGCCAGCACTTCCGTCTGCACCCGGGTGGGCACGGCATTGCTCATCAGCGTGTTGGCCGCGCCCTTGCCCATTGCCGAGTAGGCGTTGCTCAACGCGCCAAAGGCGTTCTCGAAGGCCACCGACGGGTCGGACTTCCAGGTTTCGCTGACCTTCTGCGCCAGTTGCGCGGCCTTGTCCAGGTCACCCTTGCTGTCGAGTTTGCCGAGGACGATGGCGTCGATGGCATCGGCGGTGTTGTTGATCAGCTTTTCGCCGGTCTTGGCGGCTTCGGTGAGGATCGGGGTGAGCTGGCCTTCGGCGTCGGCAAGGAACTTGTCCAGCTCGCCGAGCAGGTCGGCGTTGAGGTGGCCGACGATGATCTCGACCAGCGCGTCGCCGAGGACCTGTTTGCGCTCCTGGCGAGCCAGGGTCAGCATCGGCCGCAGGCCCTTTCGCGCGGCGGCCATGGTCGGCGGTGCGGGGATCACGCCGATCAGGTTGATGCCCAGGCTCACCCAGTCCCACGGGTCGGGTTCCTTGGCACTGGCCAGGTTGACGATATCGCCCACGGCATCCACCAGGGCGATGATGTTGCCGATTACCGGCAGCACCTCGGCGGTGTCCTTGAGCCGTTCGAGGTTGACGTAACCGCCGCTGATCTCGCGCAGCCAGGCGTCGAACACGGCGGCGCCGCGGCTGACGTCGGCCATGCCGATCTGGTCCAGGGGAACGACCGCCGCCTGGGCTGGACGTGGTTTTTCAGAGGTATCGGCGGTCATGACATCAGTTCACTTGGCAGAAGATCGGTAGCAGTGCTCAGGCTCGGGGCCTTGAAAGCGGGGAGTTTGGGCATCGCTGGCAGCTTGGGCAGGCTTGGCAGGCTGGCCATGGCTCCTTGCGCGACGCTGCCCGCCTTGCCGGCGGCGCCCAGGGCGTTGGAGGCGGCCGGCAGCGCCGAGCTGGCGGCACTGGCCAGTTGCGGCAGGCCAGCAACGCCGCCTTTGAGCGCGCCTTGCACCTGCTGTGCACTCTGCATTGCGCCTTGTCCGGTCTTGAGCAGGTTCATGCCGGTCTTGGCCGCGTCCATGCCGCTGCCGGCCAGTTGCTTGGCCTTGTCGAACAGGCCGCCTTCGCCCTTGGGCAGCGGCAGCTTGTCGACCAGCGATTCGAGCTGGGTCGACAGGCTGTTCGGGTCGGGCGGCTGCACCGGCCACTCGACTTCGCCGATGTAGCTGCTCGGCGCCCACGGGGGCGTCGGGTCGCGGCCGAAGGTGACCCAGGCCGGACCGGGCGCGGCACCGGACACGGCATTGAAGCCCTGCCCGTCCAGCGAGCCCTTGAGCACCGTGCCCAGGGCATCGGTGACTTCGTAGTCGCCGGCCTTGATGCCCTTGGTGTTGGCGTACAGGTTGAACAGCTCCAGCGCGCCTTTGCCGGGCTTGGGCGGCTCGGGGAAGGTGCCGGCCATGCTCGCCGCGCCGATGTGGGCGAACTGCGCGGCGTGGGCGGTATAGTTGGCGCTGGTGACGTGGGTGATGCCGCTGGCGTTGTAAGTCGTCGCGCTGCCGCCGCCCTGCACCACCAGCTCGGTCTTGGCCTTGAGGATGATGCGGTCGGCGTTGGCGGTGATGTCCAGCTTGGCCAGCAGGTTGATGCTGTCCTTCAGGGCGCGGATGTCGATGTCGCCCGAGGCCGACACCAGCTTCCAGCCCAGGCTCTGCACGAAGAAGCGCATGCCCTGGCTGGCGCTGGCCAGCAGGCGTTTGCCGATCGACATACTGGTGTGGCCGGTACTGCTCAACGCCAGGTGGCTGCCGCTGGTGAGGTGGTTCGGGCCGGGGGTGGTCAGGGCGATGCCGGCCGGGCTGGACACCACCAGGTGCGGCTGGGTGAATTCGGCGAACTCGTTTTTCGTGAGGTCACCTGGGCCACTGCCGAGAATGCCCATGTGCTGCTTGTGCAGGTCCTTGGCCACGGCGTCCTGGTCGCCGGGCTCCTGGGCCTGCATCTGCTTGGCCAGTTCCGCCAGGCTGTCCTGCTGCTCGCTGGCGGTGGCCAGGCGTTCGGCGGTTTCCGGCAGGTCCTTGTGGTGCTTGGCTTCGTTCGGGCGCGGCTCGGTGGTGATCAGCAGGCCACCCGCTGCGCGCACGGCGCCGTGGCGGTCGGTGCGCAGCTCGAAGCCCTCACCGCGTGGGGCGCCGCCCGATGGTCTTGGGTGCGTGAGGTAGCCGAGGTTCAGCGCGCTGGCGCCGTGGTCGCTGCGCAGGGCGATGCTGATTTCGCTGGTGGTGTCGTCGATGCGCAGTTCGTTGCCGCGGCTGCCCTTGTATTCCTTGCTCTTGATCGTCGCCAGGGTCTTGAGGTCGGGCAGCTTGTAGTGCGGCATGTTCA
>NZ_JARPQB010000107.1 GCF_029478665.1 Pseudomonas entomophila | reverse complement strand
GCGAAACCTGGAAGTCCGACCCGTCGGTGGCCTTCGAGAACGCTTTCGGCGCGCTGAGCAACGCCTACTCGGCAATGGGCAAGGGCGCGGCCAACACGCTCATGAGCAACGCCGTGCCTACCCGGGTGCAGGAAGAAGTGCTGGGTTACACCAAAAAGTTCCGCACCCTCGGGCCGCAAATGAGCGGCAAGCTGTTGAGCCTGTCCAGCGCTGCCAATCCGCATTCGATCGAGAATATGCGGCGGATCCTGCACAACAGCAGCGTGATCTGGCATGCCCGCAATCCCAAAGGCAAGGACACGGTGGTCAAGCAGAACACCGTCACCGAAGCGAAGGTGCAGGGGGCTGAAGGACGTACTGAGTCGATTACCCATCAGGCGCCGGCGACCGGTGCCGCTGGGCGATGCAAGAACAAAGTGCCAACCAGTACGACTCACCAGATCAACTTCGCCCTCGGCAGTGAAACGCTGTCGCACACCGATTTCAGCCTGCCCGGCCCGTTCCCGGTCGAGTGGACGCGGACCTACAACTCGCGCCTGGACAAGCTGGATGACGGCAGCCTCGGCGCCCGCTGGCTCACCGAGTTCACCACCTGCATCGATGTGCTCGACCAAGGCGTGGTGTTCCACGACTACGACGGTCGCAGCCACGACTACCCATTGCCCAAGCAGGGCAAGCCGCACCACGATGCGGTGGAGTATTTGACCCTGGTGCGCACCGCCGAGCAGCAACTGGTGCTGCTGCGTGGTTTGGATCGTCGCGAGACCTACGCCCGTCATGGCGACCGCTTCTACCTGACCCATATCCAGCTGCGCAGTGGCGCCGGCGCGATGCTGCACTACGAGCATCGTCATCAGGACCGACCGGTGCTGTCGGACATCAACACCTACCAGGACGACGACCCCACAAAGGTGCACCTGCAACTGGGTACGTTGCTTGATGACCATGGGCATATCCAGGGCCTGTGGCAGGTGGTCGATGGCAAGCCGCTGCGTCAACTGTGCGCCTACCACTACGATGCCCAAGGCGACCTGATCGCCGCTCAGGACGAACACGGTGCGGCCTGGCGCTACGCCTACCAGCATCACCTGATCACCCGCTACACCGACCGCACCGACCGTGGCTTCAACCTCGAGTGGGACGGCAGCGGTCCACACGCCAAGGCCATCCGCGAATGGGCCGACGATGGCAGCTACGAGACCCGTCTGGAATGGGACGAGCGCATCCGCCTGACCTACGTTACCGACGCCCATGGCCAGGAAACCTGGCACTACTACGACCAGCAGGGCTACACCTACCGCATCAAGTACCCGGACGGTCAGGATGAATGGCTGTTCCGTGACGTGCGCAAGAACGTCATCCGCCACGTCCACCCCGACGGCAGCCAGGACCGCTACGTCTACGATGAACGCAGCAACCTGCTCAAGCACATCCGCGCGGATCACAGCGTGGAGCACTACGCCTACGACGATCAGGACCAGCTGACCAAGATCAGCGACGCCGAAGGGGGGCTGTGGCTGCGTGACTATGACGAGCGCGGCAACCTGGTCGAGAGCGTCGACCCGCTGGGCCACAAGACCGAGTTCGCCTACACCCCGGCCGGGCTGGTCAAGGCGATCAAGGACGCGCTCGGTAACGAGAAGAAGGTTGCCTACAACGATGCCGGGCAACTGCTCGAATACACCGACTGTTCCGGCAAGACCAGCAGCTGGGTGTACAACGCCTTTGGCCAGTTGACCGAGTTCGCCGATGCAGCCGGCAACAAGACCGCCTACGAGTACAAGGCCGGGCAACTGGCCAAGGTCACTCACCCGGACAAGACCGAGGAGCGTTTCAACTACGACGCTGAAGGTCGCCTGCTGGCCCACGTCGATGCGCTCGACCGCTGCACCACCTGGGCGTACAGCGCCGCAGGCTTGCTCGCTGAACGGGTCGATGCCAACGAACACACCTTGCGTTATCGCTGGGACAAGCTCGGCCGCTTGATCGGGCTGGAAAACGAGAACGAGAGCAAGGCCAACTTCCTCTATGACCCGGTGGGGCGGCTGCTGCAGGAGACCGGTTTCGATGGGCTGGTGACCCGCTATCAATACGACCCGTACAGCGGTCGGTTGGCGAGCACCCAGGTCGGGCAACGTCGTATCGACCTGACCTTCGACCGCATGGGCCGATTGCGCGAGCGTACGGCGCGCCTGGGTGATCAGAGCCAGAGCGAAACCTTCGCCTACGACGGCAACGGCCAGCTGGTTCAGGCGGTCAACGCGGCCAGCAAGCTGCAATGGTTCTTCGATGAGGCCGGTAACCTGACTCGCGAGCACCAGCATTACCTGGCCACGGGTACGCCGATGGTTGCGGTGTGGCAGCACGAATACGATGCGCTCAACCAGCGGGTCAGCACGATTCGCCCGGATGGCCACAAGGTCAGCTGGCTGACCTACGGCAGCGGCCACCTGCTCGGCATGACCGTCGACCAGCACGAAATGCTGGCCTACGAGCGCGACGACCTGCACCGTGAAGTCGTGCGCCATCAGGGCAATAAGCTGATGCAGACCCAGGCCTG
>NZ_JARPQB010000106.1 GCF_029478665.1 Pseudomonas entomophila | reverse complement strand
TGGCCGGCACCGGCATGCAACTGGCGAAAAGCGGCCAGGCCGCCTTGCAGAAGGCGCAACAGGTCAAGGCCGCTGTCGGCGGCGACACCGGCGCCATGGCCCAGCTGGCCAGCAACGTGGTGCCCGGCGCGGCACCCACGCTCAAGGCCGCCAGCGCCCTCAAGCAACTGCCGAGCCTGCCCAAGCTCAGCGCCCCGGTGAACCCGGCCAAGCTGAACCATGAGGTGCTGGCATGACCGACGCCAAGAAACGCGAGCCCCAGGTCGCCGTCGCCCCGCTCAACACCATCGACGCCAAGGACGTCGGCCGTGGCGCCGCCGCCTTCGACGCCTGGCTGCAGTCGGTCAGCGGCGGCTACGTCACCCTCGAACGGATCAAGACCGTGGCCGGCGCGCTGCCGGTGGTGGGCAACATCATGGCCCTGGTCGATGCCCTGGGCGACGTGGTGACCCTGGTCAAGAGCAAGAACCGCCAGCTGCTCGACTGGGTGAGCCTGGGCATCAACCTGATCGGCGTGCTGCCGGCGCCGCCGACCATGGCCGCGGCACGCATGAGCCTGCGCCCGACCCTGTTCCTGGTGCGCCAGGAGCTGCGCAACAGCGCCAAGATGCTGTTGGGGGATTCGCTGATCCAGGTGTTGATCGGCCACCTCAACGCGACCATCGCAGGGACTATCGACGATTTCGTGACCAAGGCCCAGCCAAAGATCGCTGGGATCCTGACCAAGGCCAGCAATTTCGGCACGCAGATGGTCAACGAGATCGCCGATGGCCTGGAGAAGGTGGCGCTCGGACAACTCGACGCCAAGGGCGACCGCGACAAGGCGGGCAAGCAGATGTCGGCTGCCGCCGACAAGTTGATGAACGACCCCAAGGCGGCGTTCAGCAACTTCTTCGGTGCGGTGCACAGCGCCTACAAGGCCGCCGGTAAAGGGCTGGCCAACAGCGCGACGAGCAAGCTGCTGCCTGAAGGCATCAAGAAAACCGTATTGGCCAACACCGGGCAGCTGCGCGCTCTGGGCCCGGAGATGGCCCGGCAGTTGAACAAGCTGGCGGACCCCGGTACGCAGATGAGCATCGGCTGGATGCTGACGGTGCTGGGCGGGGCAGTGAAGGGCTTCCGCAAGCGCAACAAGAATGGACAGCCGGGGGTGAGCAAGCCGGGGACTGTGACGCATGTGGAGCGGGAGAAGGGCAAAGGGGAGTTGGCGGTCAGCAGTTCGCAGACCAAGGCGACCCAGACGCCTTGCCCATGTGAGAAGAAGAAACGGTCTGCTCCGATCTCCTTACCTAAGTCGACTACGGGGCGCAGCATCAGCTTTGCCCTGGGGTCGGAGTTCATCATCCACGCCGATTTCAGCCTGCCCGGCGCATTTCCTATTCACTGGCAGCGCTTCTACCACTCGCGTCAGGCGAAGTACGATCTGGGTAGCCTTGGTGCCCGCTGGGTCAATGAGTTCACCACACGTATTGATGAGTTCGGTAAAGGCTTGCTCTTTCATGACTACGATGGCCGTAGCCATGAACTTGAACTGCCCCAAGTAGGCAAGTCGCTGTTCAACGCCATTGAGGACTTGCTGCTGATACGCAGCAGCAATGATGAGTTGGTGATTTGCCGTGGCTTCGTGCGCAAGGAGTATTACCTGCGTGTGGGTGATCGCTATTACCTGCGCAAAATCATGCTGGAGAACGATGCCGGCTGCATGCTGCACTACGAGCATCACCACGAAGGGCGTCCGGTGCTGTCGGACATCATCACCTTCCAGGGCGATGTGAAAGACGTCCTGCGTCACCTGGGCACACTGATCGATGAACAGGGCCATATTACTGGCCTGTGGGAAATGCGCGACGGTCAGCCACTGCGTCAGCTGTGTGCCTACCATTACGATCATCAGGGCGACCTCGTCGCCGCCCAGGATGAGCACGGCGCGGCCTGGCACTACCAGTACCAGAATCACCTGGTGACTCGTTACACCGACCGCACCGGTCGTGGCATGAACCTGCAGTGGGATGGCTGCGCCTTCGACGCCAAGGCCATTCGCGAATGGGCCGACGACGGCAGTTATGACACCCGTCTGGAATGGGACGAAAACATTCGGCTGACCTACGTCACCGACGCCCATGGCCAGGAGACCTGGTACTACTACGACATCCTTGGCCACCTGTACCGTGTGCGCTATCCGGATGAAAGTTCGGAATGGATTTTCAGGGATGAGCGCAAGAACGTGGTACGCCACGTTCATACCGATGGCACTGAAGACCGTTACGACTATGACGAACAAGGCAGTGTCATTCGCCATATCCGCGCCGATCACAGCCAGGTCCATATCGCTTATGACGACCGTCGCCGTCCGATCAAGATCCGCGATGCCGAAGCTGGCCTGTGGCTGCGGGACTATGACCAGAAGGGCAACCTGGTCGAGACCACCGATCCATTGGGCAACAAGACCGAGTTCGCCTACACACCCTCAGGGCTGGTCAAGGCAATCAAGGACGCCAACGGCAACGAGAAGAAACTGGCGTACAACGCGGCGGATCAGTTGGTCGCGTACACCGACTGCTCGGGCAAGACCAGTCAATGGGCATACGACGCCTTCGGTCAGTTGGTGCTGTTCACCGATGCGGCGGGTAATAAGACGGCTTACGAATACAAAGCCGGCCAACTGGCAAAAGTCATCCACCCGGACGCCACCGAAGAGCGTTTCGAGCGCGATGCTGAAGGCCGTCTGCTGGCTCACGTCGACGCGTTGGACCGTTGCACCACCTGGACCTACAACGCTGTGGGCCTGCTGGCCGAGCGGGTGGATGCCAACGAGCACACCCTGCGTTATCGCT
>NZ_JARPQB010000105.1 GCF_029478665.1 Pseudomonas entomophila | reverse complement strand
GCTACGACGCCGGCGCCGACGGTACGACCGCCTTCACGGATGGCGAAGCGCAGACCGTCTTCCATTGCGATGGTCTTGATCAGGGTGACAGTCATCTGAATGTTGTCACCTGGCATTACCATCTCAACGCCTTCCGGCAGTTCGCAGTTACCGGTCACGTCAGTGGTACGGAAGTAGAACTGAGGACGGTAGCCTTTGAAGAACGGAGTGTGACGGCCGCCTTCTTCCTTCGACAGGACGTAGACTTCTGCGGTGAACTTGGTGTGCGGCTTGACCGAACCTGGCTTGACCAGAACCTGGCCACGCTCAACGTCGTCACGCTTGGTACCACGCAGCAGGACGCCGCAGTTCTCGCCAGCACGACCTTCGTCCAGCAGCTTGCGGAACATCTCAACACCAGTGCAGGTGGTGGTGGTGGTGTCACGCAGACCAACGATTTCCAGGGCGTCCTGAACACGGACGATACCACGCTCGATACGACCGGTAACAACGGTACCACGACCCGAGATCGAGAATACGTCTTCGATCGGCATCAGGAACGGCTGGTCGATGGCACGAACTGGCTCAGGGATGTAGGCATCCAGAGTTTCTACCAGCTTCTTGACAGCGGTAGTGCCCATTTCGTTGTCGTCTTTGCCTTCCAGGGCCATACGAGCCGAACCGATGATGATCGGAGTGTCGTCGCCTGGGAAGTCGTAGGTGGACAGCAGGTCGCGAACTTCCATCTCGACCAGTTCCAGCAGCTCAGCGTCGTCTACCAGGTCAGCCTTGTTCAGGAAGACCACGATGTACGGAACGCCAACCTGACGGGACAGCAGGATGTGCTCACGGGTTTGTGGCATCGGACCATCGGCGGCCGAGCAAACCAGGATCGCGCCGTCCATCTGGGCAGCACCGGTGATCATGTTCTTCACGTAGTCAGCGTGACCTGGGCAGTCAACGTGAGCGTAGTGACGAATGTTCGAGTTGTACTCGACGTGAGCGGTGTTGATGGTGATACCGCGCGCTTTTTCTTCTGGAGCCGAGTCGATCTTGTCGAACTCAACGACGGCCGAACCGAAAACTTCGGAGCAGACGCGAGTCAGCGCTGCAGTCAGAGTGGTCTTACCGTGGTCGACGTGGCCGATAGTGCCGACGTTGACGTGAGGTAGGGAACGATCAAACTTTTCCTTAGCCATCGATACAATCCTCCGCAGAAGAAATAGATATACCGCCGATAAAACAAAGGCAGATATTTTCATATCTGCCTTGTTTATATGGAGCTCTTGAGCGGATTTGAACCGCTGACCTCACCCTTACCAAGGGTGTGCTCTACCAACTGAGCTACAAGAGCGAAACACTATGCGCAACAACAGCAAACTTGGAGCGGGTAGCGGGAATCGAACCCGCATCATCAGCTTGGAAGGCTGAGGTTCTACCACTAAACTATACCCGCGGAGCTTGCAGCTCTCGCTAAAACTGGTGGAGGGAGAAGGATTCGAACCTTCGAAGCTCTCGCAACGGATTTACAGTCCGTCCCCTTTGACCGCTCGGGAATCCCTCCAGATGTGGCCGGCATTCTATTTGTCCGCCGCCCCGGTGTCAAGCCTTTTTTCAAATTTTTTCAATCAAATCTGAAACTTAGCTACTTTGACACCGCTTCCAGCTCTACCACCTCAGTGGTGTTCCCTGTGAAGCGGGCGCCATTCTATCAAGCTATTCAGCAGTTGCAATACCCTCGCACAAAATAATTTTGTGTTTTAAGTCTTTGAAATCCTTGGAAAGAGTCGCCAGCACATCCTGATCCAGCAAACGCTCGCTTTCCGGCGCCACCTTGAGCCAGAAACCTTCGGCGCCAGGCAGCTGGCCAGCTAGCGGCTGAGCGGAGATATCCAGGCTCAGCAGGCGCTGGCGCAACATATCCAGTTGCTCACGAGCAGGCACACCACCCACGACAAGGCACTCATCGCGACGCCGGGCCGGCGTCGCCGCACCGGTCTCACGCAGCAGACGTATCTCCTGCTGGGAACCCTTGTACAAAGACAGTGGAGCGACCTCCTTGGCCTTCAAAGGAGCTTCCTGCTGATGCCAGACGTAATAAAAGACGTTCAGCACGACCAACAGCAGAAACAACCAGCGCATAGTCACCTCAACTCAACGGGCAGGCGATGGCCAGGCCCACAAATACCAGGTCTGGGACAATTCGCGCCTGGGGCACGGCCTCACGCACCAGGGGCGCATCCCCCCCGGTGAGAAAAACTGTAAAGCCATCCCCCAGAAGCGCCCTTGCCTGCTCCACTTGCGTGCGAGCAAAGCCCTGGAGCATCAGTACACAACCACGCTCGACCGCCTCGACCGTCGAACACCCTGGCTCCAGGCTGCTCAACGCACGCTCGGCGGAAGCGTCGTCATAGCGGATACGCCGAGTGTGGGTGCGCAACTGGCTTCGCATCAATGGCATGCCAGGGCAGATGTACCCTCCCAGGTGCTCACCATCCGCAGCAACGAAGTCGGCCTTGGCCGCCGTGCCGAAATCAATGACCAGGCAAGCACCCTTCGCCAGGTGATAGGCACCCAGAGCACCAAGCCAACGATCCATGCCCAGGCGCTGGTAATCCTCATAGCCGTTACGGACTCCGGCCATTTCCCTTACCGGCTGCGCCACGCACACCTCTATCGCGAAAGCGCCCTGGAGCAATGCGCACAAGGATGACGTCTCCTCCTCGCTGCGCACACTGACCATTCGGCAACCGGTGAGACGCAATGCCGGTAACGAGGCGACCGCAGCCAGCAGCGCCTGGTCGGAGTCGACGACACCTCCTCCGGCAATAGCGGCATCTGCGACATGAATGACACGCCACTTGATAAAGCTGTTTCCACAGTCGAGCTCAAGAATCATCACGCAACCTCAGGCTGAGCTCACCACCGCTGTAGCTCTTTTCCACGCCATCGACATCAAGACGCAACCCGCCCTGACCGTCCACCCCGAGCACCACGCCGTCGATCCGGGTGTTGCCCGCCACTAGCGAGACTGTCCGCCCCTGCCACAGGTGCGCCTGCTCCCACTCCTCCTGGAATGCCGCAAAACCATACCGACGATGACGAGCCAGCTCATGCTGCAACTGCTGGGTAAGCAAAGCGACCAGATGATTGCGATCAATCACCTTGCCAGTCTGCGTCCGCATCGAGGACCAGGCCTGATCCACCTGCTCATTGTGCTGCATGTTCACATTGATGCCGATTCCCAGCACCACATGACAGACATCTGCAGGATCGCCAACCAACTCGAGCAAGATACCCGTGATCTTCTTTCCGCCGGCCAGCACATCATTGGGCCACTTGAGCCCCACATCCTGAAGCCCAAAGGCTTGCAGCGTACGCATGACAGCCAAGCCGACGACCAGACTCAGCCCCTCCAGCTGACGCATGCCACCTTCGACGCGCAGCACCACACTGTAATAGAGGTTTTCCGCGAACGGACTGACCCACTGCCGGCCACGGCGCCCACGCCCGGCAGACTGACGCTCGGCCAGCACCACGAACGGCGCGCCTTGCTCGGCAGCAGCAAGCCGCAACCCCTCTGCATTGGTCGAGTCGATATCCTGGTGTATGAACAGTGGCCACTGCTCTCCTTGCAAAAAGCCGGCAATTGCCTGCTCTTCCAGCAAGTTCAGCGGAGAAGCCAGTTGATAGCCACGCCCACGAACCTTGTGAACGGTCAGGTTAAGATCGCTCTCGAGGTGCTGCAGCTGCTTCCACACGGCACTGCGACTCACTCCGAGGGCTGCCCCCAGAGCCTCGCCAGAATGGAACCGGCCATCCTTGAGGAGATTCAACAACTTCAGCATGCCAGTCTCGATTTTGAATAAGGCTGGCATGATAGCCATGGGTAGTAGGCTTGCATAGGAAAAGGGGCTTGTCGGGTTACCCCTGTAGGAGCCGGCTTGCCGGCGAAGGGCGCACCGCAGTGGAGGGCACCGGCATAGCCGGTGTTCGCCGGCAAGGCCGGCTCCTACGAGGGGGAGTCTTTTCCGGGGCTCAAAGACAAAACCCCTACCTGCATGCGCAGATAGGGGTTTTGC
>NZ_JARPQB010000104.1 GCF_029478665.1 Pseudomonas entomophila | reverse complement strand
CCGGCGAGCTGTACATCGGTGGCGCGGGCCTGGCGCGGGGTTACCACCAGCGTCCGGGGCTGACCGCCGAGCGCTTCCTGGCCAGCCCGTTCGCCGACGGCGAGCGCATCTACCGCACCGGCGACCTGGCGCGCTTCGACAGCCAGGGCCGCCTGGAGTACATCGGTCGCGCCGACCACCAGGTGAAGATTCGCGGCTTCCGCATCGAGTTGGGCGAGATCGAGGCGCAGCTGCTGGCCCGCGCCGAAGTGCGCGAAGCGGCGGTGGTGGCCCGCGACAGTGGCCTGGGCACGCAGCTGGTGGGTTACCTGGTGCCGACGGACGCGGCGCTGGTGGAAGCGGGCGAGGCCCAGCAGGCGCTGCGCGAGACCCTGCGCGCGGCGCTGGGCGAGGCGCTGCCGGAATTCATGGTGCCAGCGCAGCTGATGGTGCTGGCGCGCATGCCGCTGACCCCCAACGGCAAGCTTGACCGCAAGGCGCTGCCGGCGCCGGACGCCAGCCTGGCCCAGGCGCGCTACCAGGCGCCGCGCAGTGAGCTGGAATGCCAGCTGGCGCAGATCTGGGCCGAGGTACTGAAACTGGAGAAGGTCGGTCTTGCCGACAACTTCTTCGAATTGGGGGGCCATTCGCTGCTGGCCACCCAGGCCACCGCCAGGGCGCAGCAGGTGCTGCGCGCCAGCCTGCCGCTGGATGCCATGTTCAGGGCTAAATCGCTCGAGGACTATGCCGTCTGTATAGCACCACACCTCAATACAGACTTCGAAGAAAACCTGAGTGACATGCACGACTTCCTGACTGAACTGGAGCTGGAATGACAATGGCCGCACATGACAGCGCCGCACTGGTGCAACGTTTTATCAGGTTGCCCCTGGCCCAGCGCCAGGCCTTCCTGGAAAAGCTTGCGAGCAAGGGGATGAGCCTGGCGCAGTTGCCGATACCCGGTGGCTGCGTCGAAGGCGAGACGGCACCGATGTCCTACGCCCAGGAACGCCAGTGGTTCCTCTGGCAGTTCGACCCGGCGGGCGCGGCCTACAACATTCCCCTGGTGCTGCGTCTGCGTGGCGAACTGCAGCTGGAGGCACTGCGCCGCAGCCTGGCGGCGCTGGTCGAGCGCCAGGCCAGCCTGCGCACGGTGTTCACCGAGCAGGGCGAAGGTGAGCGCTTGCAGCGGGTGTGCCCGCCGTTCGTGCCAGAACTTGCGGAGCGCAACGTCGAGCCCGCGCAGCTGGCGGCTGTAATTGACAGCGAGACGCAACAGCCTTTCGATCTGCGACAAGGCCCTTTGCTGCGCTGTGCCTTGTTCAAGGTCGACGCCCAGGAACGCGTGCTGGTGCTGACCTTGCACCATGCCATCGCCGATGGCTGGTCGCTGCAGGTGCTGCTCAAGGAGCTGCTGGCCGGTTATGCGGCGTTCAGCCAGGGGCGCGAGCCGGCCTTGGCGCCACTGCCGATCCAGTACCGCGACTATGCGCTGTGGCAGCGCTGCTGGATGGAAGCCGGCGAGCAAGCGCGCCAGCTGGACTACTGGACGCGGCAACTGGGCGGCGAGCAACCGTTGCTGGAACTGCCGCTCGATCGTCCACGGCCGATGGTCCAGAGCCTGCGTGGCGCGCGCCTGCAGGTGGCCTTGCCCACCACCCTGGCCGAAGGCCTGCGCCAGTTGGCGCAACGCGAGCAGGCGACCTTGTTCATGGTGTTGCTGGCGTCGTTCCAGGTGCTGCTGCACCGCTACAGCGGCCAGTCCGACATCCGCGTCGGCGTGCCGGTGGCCAACCGCAACCGGGTCGAGACCGAAGGGCTGGTGGGCTTCTTCGTCAACACCCAGGTGCTCAAGGCCCAGATCGATCCGCAGGACAGTTTCCAGGCGTTGTTGCAGCAGGTGCGCAGCGCCGCCCTGGAGGCCCAGGCCCATCAGGAGCTGCCGTTCGAGCAACTGGTGCAGGCGTTGCAGCCGAGCCGCAGCCTGAGCCATTCGCCGCTGTTCCAGGTGATGTTCAATCATCAGGGCGGCGCGGCCCAGGGCGCTGACGCCCTGGCGTTGCCGGGCCTGAGCATCGAAGGGCTCGAGGCGCAGGGGCAGGCGGCCAAGTTCGACCTGACCCTGGATACCCATGAAGCGGGGCAGGCGCTGTCGGCGACCCTGACCTATGCCACCGACTTGTTCGAAGCCGCGACCATCGAGACCATGGCCGGGCACTGGCTGAACCTGTTGCACGGGATCGTCGAGGCGCCCGCTCAGCGGGTTGGCCAGTTGCCGTTGCTGGCAGCGCACGAACAACAGCAGATGGTCGAGGCGTGGAACGCCACGGCGGTGCCATTCGCCGATGACCAGTGCCTGCACCAGCTGATCGAGGCCAGCGCCACACGCACGCCAACGGCCCCCGCCCTGAGCGTGGCCGGCGAAGCCCTCGACTACGCCACCCTCAACCGCCGCGCCAACCGCCTGGCCCGGCGCTTGCGTGCGATGGGCGTGGGCCCGGACGTGCTGGTGGGCATCGCCGTGGAGCGCGGCGTGGAGCTGGTGGTGGGCCTGCTGGCGATCCTCAAGGCCGGCGGCGCCTACGTGCCGATGGACCCGGAATACCCGGCCGAGCGCCTGGCGCACATGGTCGAAGACAGCGGCGCGCAACTGGTGCTGACCCAGGCCCACCTGCGCGGCGCGCTGGCACTGCCGGCCGGGGTCGCGGCGCTGGAACTGCAAGCCGGCGAGGACTGGCTGGCCGAGTTTGACGGCGCCAACCTCGACAACCTGGCCGCGCCCGGCAACCTGGCCTACGTGATCTACACCTCCGGTTCCACCGGCAAGCCCAAGGGCGTTGGCGTGCGCCACGATGGCGTGCTGAACTTCCTGGCCAGCATGCTCAAGCAGCCGGGCATCGAGGCAAGCGACCGGGTGCTGTCGCTGACCTCGCTGTCGTTCGACATCGCCGGCCTGGAGCTGTACGGCAGCCTGCTGGCCGGCGCCTGCATCGTGCTGGTGGAACGGGCCACGGCCCGCGACCCGCAGGCCCTGCTGGCGGCGATCG
>NZ_JARPQB010000103.1 GCF_029478665.1 Pseudomonas entomophila | reverse complement strand
AAAACTTCGAAAATAACGCTTGACACGAAATGAGGTTAGCGTAGAATGCGCGCCTCGGTTGAGATGAAAAGCTCTTAACCAATCGCTCTTTAACAAATTGAATCAAGCAATTCGTGTGGGTGCTTGTGAGTACGGACTGATAGTCACCAAGATTATCAGCATCACAAGTGGCCATGCGAGAAATCACATAGTCATTTGAGATTGCTGAGCCAAGTTTAGGGTTTCTTAAAAACCCAAGCAGTATTGAACTGAAGAGTTTGATCATGGCTCAGATTGAACGCTGGCGGCAGGCCTAACACATGCAAGTCGAGCGGATGACGGGAGCTTGCTCCTTGATTCAGCGGCGGACGGGTGAGTAATGCCTAGGAATCTGCCTGGTAGTGGGGGACAACGTTTCGAAAGGAACGCTAATACCGCATACGTCCTACGGGAGAAAGCAGGGGACCTTCGGGCCTTGCGCTATCAGATGAGCCTAGGTCGGATTAGCTAGTTGGTGGGGTAATGGCTCACCAAGGCGACGATCCGTAACTGGTCTGAGAGGATGATCAGTCACACTGGAACTGAGACACGGTCCAGACTCCTACGGGAGGCAGCAGTGGGGAATATTGGACAATGGGCGAAAGCCTGATCCAGCCATGCCGCGTGTGTGAAGAAGGTCTTCGGATTGTAAAGCACTTTAAGTTGGGAGGAAGGGCAGTAAGTTAATACCTTGCTGTTTTGACGTTACCGACAGAATAAGCACCGGCTAACTCTGTGCCAGCAGCCGCGGTAATACAGAGGGTGCAAGCGTTAATCGGAATTACTGGGCGTAAAGCGCGCGTAGGTGGTTCGTTAAGTTGGATGTGAAAGCCCCGGGCTCAACCTGGGAACTGCATCCAAAACTGGCGAGCTAGAGTATGGTAGAGGGTGGTGGAATTTCCTGTGTAGCGGTGAAATGCGTAGATATAGGAAGGAACACCAGTGGCGAAGGCGACCACCTGGACTGATACTGACACTGAGGTGCGAAAGCGTGGGGAGCAAACAGGATTAGATACCCTGGTAGTCCACGCCGTAAACGATGTCAACTAGCCGTTGGAATCCTTGAGATTTTAGTGGCGCAGCTAACGCATTAAGTTGACCGCCTGGGGAGTACGGCCGCAAGGTTAAAACTCAAATGAATTGACGGGGGCCCGCACAAGCGGTGGAGCATGTGGTTTAATTCGAAGCAACGCGAAGAACCTTACCAGGCCTTGACATGCAGAGAACTTTCCAGAGATGGATTGGTGCCTTCGGGAACTCTGACACAGGTGCTGCATGGCTGTCGTCAGCTCGTGTCGTGAGATGTTGGGTTAAGTCCCGTAACGAGCGCAACCCTTGTCCTTAGTTACCAGCACGTTATGGTGGGCACTCTAAGGAGACTGCCGGTGACAAACCGGAGGAAGGTGGGGATGACGTCAAGTCATCATGGCCCTTACGGCCTGGGCTACACACGTGCTACAATGGTCGGTACAGAGGGTTGCCAAGCCGCGAGGTGGAGCTAATCTCACAAAACCGATCGTAGTCCGGATCGCAGTCTGCAACTCGACTGCGTGAAGTCGGAATCGCTAGTAATCGCAAATCAGAATGTTGCGGTGAATACGTTCCCGGGCCTTGTACACACCGCCCGTCACACCATGGGAGTGGGTTGCACCAGAAGTAGCTAGTCTAACCTTCGGGGGGACGGTTACCACGGTGTGATTCATGACTGGGGTGAAGTCGTAACAAGGTAGCCGTAGGGGAACCTGCGGCTGGATCACCTCCTTAATCGACGACATCAGCCTGCTGATGAGCTCCCACACGAATTGCTTGATTCATTGTGTAAAGACGATGCTGTAACGCGACCCTGTTATAGGTCTGTAGCTCAGTTGGTTAGAGCGCACCCCTGATAAGGGTGAGGTCGGCAGTTCAAATCTGCCCAGACCTACCAATTACTTGGTGCGGCCTAGAATACGGGGCCATAGCTCAGCTGGGAGAGCGCCTGCCTTGCACGCAGGAGGTCAGCGGTTCGATCCCGCTTGGCTCCACCACTCTTTCAGGTTTCGCAGCACTGATCAGAACTTAGAAATGAACATTCGGCGATGAATGTTGATTTCTGACTTTTGTCAGATCGTTCTTTAAAAATTCGGATATGTGATAGAAATAGACTGAACACCAGTTTCACTGCTGGTGGATCAGGCTAAGGTAAAATTTGTGAGTTCTGCTCGAAAGAGCGACGTGCGAATTTTCGGCGAATGTCGTCTTCACAGTATAACCAGATTGCTTGGGGTTATATGGTCAAGTGAAGAAGCGCATACGGTGGATGCCTTGGCAGTCAGAGGCGATGAAAGACGTGGTAGCCTGCGATAAGCTTTGGGGAGTCGGCAAACAGACTGTGATCCAGAGATCTCTGAATGGGGGAACCCACTCAGCACAAGCTGAGTATCTTGTACTGAATACATAGGTGCAAGAGGCGAACCAGGGGAACTGAAACATCTAAGTACCCTGAGGAAAAGAAATCAACCGAGATTCCCTTAGTAGTGGCGAGCGAACGGGGACCAGCCCTTAAGTTGGTTTGAGATTAGTGGAACGCTCTGGAAAGTGCGGCCATAGTGGGTGATAGCCCCGTACACGAAAATCTCTTATCAATGAAATCGAGTAGGACGGAGCACGAGAAACTTTGTCTGAACATGGGGGGACCATCCTCCAAGGCTAAATACTACTGACTGACCGATAGTGAACCAGTACCGTGAGGGAAAGGCGAAAAGAACCCCGGAGAGGGGAGTGAAATAGAACCTGAAACCGTATGCGTACAAGCAGTGGGAGCCTACTTTGTTAGGTGACTGCGTACCTTTTGTATAATGGGTCAGCGACTTATATTCAGTGGCGAGCTTAACCGAATAGGGGAGGCGTAGCGAAAGCGAGTCTTAATAGGGCGCTTTAGTCGCTGGGTATAGACCCGAAACCGGGCGATCTATCCATGGGCAGGTTGAAGGTTAGGTAACACTGACTGGAGGACCGAACCGACTACCGTTGAAAAGTTAGCGGATGACCTGTGGATCGGAGTGAAAGGCTAATCAAGCTCGGAGATAGCTGGTTCTCCTCGAAAGCTATTTAGGTAGCGCCTCATGTATCACTGTAGGGGGTAGAGCACTGTTTCGGCTAGGGGGTCATCCCGACTTACCAAACCGATGCAAACTCCGAATACCTACAAGTGCCGAGCATGGGAGACACACGGCGGGTGCTAACGTCCGTCGTGAAAAGGGAAACAACCCAGACCGTCAGCTAAGGTCCCAAAGTCATGGTTAAGTGGGAAACGATGTGGGAAGGCTTAGACAGCTAGGAGGTTGGCTTAGAAGCAGCCACCCTTTAAAGAAAGCGTAATAGCTCACTAGTCGAGTCGGCCTGCGCGGAAGATGTAACGGGGCTCAAACCATGCACCGAAGCTACGGGTATCACCTTTGGTGATGCGGTAGAGGAGCGTTCTGTAAGCCTGTGAAGGTGAGTTGAGAAGCTTGCTGGAGGTATCAGAAGTGCGAATGCTGACATGAGTAACGACAATGCGAGTGAAAAACTCGCACGCCGAAAGACCAAGGTTTCCTGCGCAACGTTAATCGACGCAGGGTTAGTCGGTCCCTAAGGCGAGGCTGAAAAGCGTAGTCGATGGAAAACAGGTTAATATTCCTGTACTTCCAGTTATTGCGATGGAGGGACGGAGAAGGCTAGGCCAGCTTGGCGTTGGTTGTCCAAGTTTAAGGTGGTAGGCTGAGATCTTAGGCAAATCCGGGATCTCAAGGCCGAGAGCTGATGACGAGTGCTCATTAGAGCGCGAAGTGGTTGATGCCATGCTTCCAAGAAAAGCTCCTAAGCTTCAGATAACTGGGAACCGTACCCCAAACCGACACAGGTGGTTAGGTAGAGAATACCAAGGCGCTTGAGAGAACTCGGGTGAAGGAACTAGGCAAAATGGCACCGTAACTTCGGGAGAAGGTGCGCCGGTGAGGGTGAAGCACTTGCTGCGTAAGCCCACGCCGGTCGAAGATACCAGGCCGCTGCGACTGTTTATTAAAAACACAGCACTCTGCAAACACGAAAGTGGACGTATAGGGTGTGACGCCTGCCCGGTGCCGGAAGGTTAATTGATGGGGTTAGCGCAAGCGAAGCTCTTGATCGAAGCCCCGGTAAACGGCGGCCGTAACTATAACGGTCCTAAGGTAGCGAAATTCCTTGTCGGGTAAGTTCCGACCTGCACGAATGGCGTAACGATGGCGGCGCTGTCTCCACCCGAGACTCAGTGAAATTGAAATCGCTGTGAAGATGCAGTGTATCCGCGGCTAGACGGAAAGACCCCGTGAACCTTTACTATAGCTTTGCACTGGACTTTGAGCTTGCTTGTGTAGGATAGGTGGGAGGCTTTGAAGTGGGGACGCCAGTTCTCATGGAGCCATCCTTGAAATACCACCCTGGCAACCTTGAGGTTCTAACTCAGGTCCGTTATCCGGATCGAGGACAGTGTATGGTGGGTAGTTTGACTGGGGCGGTCTCCTCCCAAAGAGTAACGGAGGAGTACGAAGGTGCGCTCAGACCGGTCGGAAATCGGTCGTAGAGTATAAAGGCAAAAGCGCGCTTGACTGCGAGACACACACGTCGAGCAGGTACGAAAGTAGGTCTTAGTGATCCGGTGGTTCTGTATGGAAGGGCCATCGCTCAACGGATAAAAGGTACTCCGGGGATAACAGGCTGATACCGCCCAAGAGTTCATATCGACGGCGGTGTTTGGCACCTCGATGTCGGCTCATCACATCCTGGGGCTGAAGCCGGTCCCAAGGGTATGGCTGTTCGCCATTTAAAGTGGTACGCGAGCTGGGTTTAGAACGTCGTGAGACAGTTCGGTCCCTATCTGCCGTGGACGTTTGAGATTTGAGAGGGGCTGCTCCTAGTACGAGAGGACCGGAGTGGACGAACCTCTGGTGTTCCGGTTGTCACGCCAGTGGCATTGCCGGGTAGCTATGTTCGGAAGAGATAACCGCTGAAAGCATCTAAGCGGGAAACTTGCCTCAAGATGAGATCTCACTGGAGCCTTGAGCTCCCTGAAGGGCCGTCGAAGACTACGACGTTGATAGGTTGGGTGTGTAAGCGCTGTGAGGCGTTGAGCTAACCAATACTAATTGCCCGTGAGGCTTGACCATATAACACCCAAGCAATCTGC
>NZ_JARPQB010000102.1 GCF_029478665.1 Pseudomonas entomophila | reverse complement strand
GCCATGATCCCCGCGCCCATTGGAATGCCAGCGATCCCCCTGGCCCCCCCGGTTGTCATTGCGGTAATCGTTGCGCTCACGGTCCCGCCCATAGTCGTAGCGCTGGCGGTTGCCATAGTCATACCGCGGGTTGCCCTGCCAGCGCGGCTGCTGGCCGGGCGGCGGATACGGGCGGTACTGCGGCACTGGCGCCGGCCGGTAGTAACGTGGTGCGGGCTGGTAGTAGTAACGCGGTTGCGGCGCCACGTAGTAGCGGTCTTGACGGTAATAACCCGGGTACACGTAGCGATCGGTGGTGTAGTAGTCGCTGCGATAATAGCCGTCGCGCTCGTAGTAAGGCGCGCAGGCGGATGTCAGCAGTCCCAATAGGACAACGAGCAGGATGCGTGGGTACATGGCGGCCTCCTGGACCGCGAAAGGGCCCGGCACAGCGGCGCTGGCGGGCGTCGACGACGATGCGTTCATCGACATTGCATCAGACAGCTGCGCCGGGGTTCAGTGCTATTTCTGCAACAAATTGAAACAGCTCGTATAACCCTGAAAAACATGCAGTCATTTTTCGGTCATCTCACTAGAATATGGCCACCGGCACACCTCTCGGGAAGATCATGCGTTCACCGTCCGCCCTGTTCTCGCAACGCTCGCTGATCCTCACCTTGCTGCTGTTGCTGGCCTGCGGCTTCCTGGCCACCTCGCTGCTGAGCTACTACGCCTCGCGCGGGGCGATCCGCGACGGCATCGTCAATACCGAGCTGCCGCTGACCTCCGACACCGTCTATTCGGAAATCCAGAAGGACCTGATCCGCCCGGTGCTGATCTCGTCGATGATGGCCCAGGACACCTTCCTGCGTGACTGGGTGCTCGGCGGCGAGCAGGACACCCGGCGCATCACCCGCTTCCTGGGTGAAGTGATGGGCACCCAGGACACCTGCACCAGTTTCTTCGTCTCCGACCGCAGCCTCACCTACTACCAGGCCAAGGGCGTGCTCAAGCAGGTCAAGCCCGACAGCTGGCGCGACGCCTGGTATTTCCGCCTGCGCCAATCCAGCAAACCCTACGAAATCAACGTCGACCTGGACATGGCCAACCAGGACAAGCTCACGGTGTTCATCAACCATCGGGTGCTCGACTACCAGCAGCGCTTCATCGGCGCTGTCGGCGTGGGGCTGAGCGTGGAGTCGGTGGTGCGCCTGATCGACGACTACCAGCGCCGCTACCAGCGCGCGGTGCTGTTCGCCGACGCCCAGGGTAAAGTGTTGCTGACCGGCTCCGACGGTGGCCCCCATGGCCTGCGCGCCGGCCAGCAACTGAGCGACAGCAACCAGTGGCAGGACCTGCTCGCGCACCTGCCGGCACCCGCCGAAGGCAGCCACGAATACCATGACAACGACGGCCACAGCCACTTCCTCAATGTGCGCCTGCTGCCGGAGCTGGGTTGGTATCTGCTGGTGGACAAGCGCGAGAGCGGCGCCCTGGACCGCATCCGCCAGTCGCTGTACCTGAACCTGGCGATCTGCGCGATGATCACCCTCGTCGTGCTGTCGCTGCTCAACGCCATGATCAAGCGCCACCAGGACAACGCCGCGGCGCTGGCTACCCTCGACAGCCTCACCGGCCTGCCCAACCGCCGCAGCTTCGACCTGCTGGCCGGCCAGGCGCTGGTCGAAGCCCAGCGCGACAGCGCGCCACTGGTCGCCCTGTTGATCGACCTTGACCACTTCAAGGCGCTCAACGACACCCACGGCCACCTGGCCGGCGACGAAGTGCTGCGCCAGTTCGCCACTGTGCTGCAGGGCAGCCTGCGCCAGTCCGATATACTCTGCCGCTGGGGTGGCGAGGAGTTCATCGTGCTGCTGCGCGAAGCCCATGGGCGCCAGGCCATCGAGGTGGCGGAGAAGATCCGCCGGCGCACCGAGCAGTTGATCTTCAGCTACAACGAACAACCGCTGCGCCTGACCGCCAGCATCGGCCTGTCCAGCCTGCAGCGCGAAGACACCCTGCACAGCCTGCTGACCCGCGCCGACCATGCCCTTTATCGCGCCAAGCAGAGCGGCCGCAACCGCGTCTGCAGCGAACTGCCCGGAACCGACCATGACTGACCCCCAGCGCTGCCCCGCCTGCGGCGCCGCCAACCAATGCGGCCTGGCCGACCCACGCAGCGCCACCCAAGGGTGCTGGTGCTTCAATGTGAGCATCGACCCGACCATCCTCGAGGCGCTACCGGCCGAGTTGCGCGACAAAGCCTGTCTGTGCCCGCGTTGCGCGGCGGTGGACGAACAACTCAAGGCAGCACGAACACCCGCGTTCCGCTAGACTGCGCGCCGATTTCCCACGACCTTCCTGCCATGCGCCTCGACCGATTCCTCGGCAACCTGCCCTGCTACAACCGCCAGCAAGTGCGCCTGCTGCTGGCGAGCAAGCGCGTTCGCGTGGACGGCGTTGTCGCAAGCGATCCGTTGCATGAAGTGCGCGAGTTCAGCCGTGTCGAGGTGGATGACCAGGTCGTGCAGGCCGGACGTCCCGCCCGCTACCTGATGCTGCACAAGCCCGCTGGCTGCGTCAGCGCCACCAGCGACCCACAGCACCCCACGGTGCTCGACCTGGTGCCCGCCGAACTGCGTGACGACCTGCACATTGCCGGGCGCCTGGACTACAACACCACCGGCCTGCTGATCCTGACCAACGACGGCCAGTGGTCGCGACGGCTGACCCAGCCGCAGACCAAGTTGCCGAAGATCTACCGCGTGCGAACAGAGGATGAAATCGGCGCACACTACGTCGACAAGTTCCGCGAAGGGTTCTACTTCGCCTTCGAAGACCTCACCACCCTGCCCGCCCAGCTGGACATCCTCGGCCCCCGCGAGGCCAGGCTGGCGATCGTCGAAGGGCGTTATCACCAGGTGAAGCGGATGTTCGGTTTTTTCCAGAACAAGGTGGTGGGGTTGCACCGGGAGCGCATGGGCACCATCACGCTGGATCCGGGGCTATCGCCGGGTGAGTACAGGGCACTCTCGGCCGAAGAGATCAGTACAGTCTGTAGGAGCGGCTTCAGCCGCGATACAGACACCGCGTAATCTGGCACCCGCTTGGCGGGTGATCGCGGCTGAAGCCGCTCCT
>NZ_JARPQB010000101.1 GCF_029478665.1 Pseudomonas entomophila | reverse complement strand
TGACTTCGACATCCAGCGCACTGTGGATAACCACGACGTGCTGTTCATCTCGTTCAAAATCGAACTTCGCCTGCACCGTACCGACATTGTCGGAAAGCGGGTCGCAGAGTCTTTCCAAATCAGCGAGTTGCAGCGAACCTTCGAGGGTTACGCCACGATCAGCCAATTTGCGCGGGTCAACGTGAGGTGGAATCGGGTCATTCAACATAGGCGCAGCATTCTAGGGATGCACCCCCTCCCTGTCAAAGGAAATTCGGCACATCACGCATGTTAGAATTCGGGGTAATTGACCAGGAGTCTACCATGCTTCCCTTGTTACTGGCTTCCAGCTCCCCTTATCGCCGTGAACTGCTCGCCCGTCTGCGCCTGCCTTTTACCTGGGCAAGCCCCGACTTAGACGAACGGCGCCTGGATGATGAACCCGCCGTCGAACTGGTACGACGCCTGGCGCGCCAAAAAGCCGAGGCACTGGCTGGCACTCACCCCAATCACTTGATCATCGGCTCCGACCAGGTAGCGGTGCTTGGGGAGCAGATCCTTGGCAAGCCGCACACCTTCGTGCGCGCGTGCGAGCAGTTGCTGGCCGCCAGCGGGCAGCACGTCACCTTCCTTACCGGCCTGGCGCTGCTCAACACCACCACCGGGCAATGCCAGGTCGATTGCGTGCCGTTTACCGTGGTATTGCGCGAATTGACCAGGGAGCAAGTTGAGCGCTACGTGACAGCCGAACAGCCGCTCGACTGCGCCGGAAGCTTCAAGGCGGAGGGACTGGGCGTAAGCCTTTTCCAGAGCACCCATGGCTGCGATGCCACGAGCCTGATTGGGCTGCCACTGATTCGATTGGTGGACATGCTGCACAAGGAAGGCGTGCAGGCACCTTGAGCCTTGTTCGCCGGCAAGCCAGCTCCTACCGATAGGAGCCGGCTTGCCGGCGAAACACTCGCTAGCGCAGGGAAGGCCCCTGGAAGCCCATGTACATTGCCAGGCGCTCGGCAACACTGGCCCCCAAGCGCTTGGAGAACCGGTCGAACGGCGACTCCTGAACAGTAAAGTCCACCAACTCCTTCTCACCCACGATCTCGCGGGCAACATAGCTGGCACTGCCCAACCCATCTACCAGGCCAAGCGCCTTGGCCTGCTCGCCCGACCAGATCAGCCCGCTGAACAGCTCCGGATGCTCCTTGTCCTTCAGGCGCTCTCCCCGCCCCTGCTTGACCACTGCGATGAACTGGCGATGAGTGGTGTCCAGCACACCCTGCCAGAAAGCGGTCTCCTCGGGTTTTTGCGGTGAGAACGGATCGAGGAAGGCCTTGTGTTCGCCAGCGGTGTAGGTGCGACGCTCCACGCCCAGCTTGTCCATGGCACCGACGAAGCCATAGCCCGCGGCGGTAACACCAATAGACCCAACCAAGCTCGCCTTGTCGGCGTAGATCTCATCAGCGGCACTGGCGATGTAATAGGCACCGGAGGCACCCAGGTCAGTGATCACTGCATACAGCTTGATAGCCGGATACTCGCCACGTAGACGACGAATCTCGTCATAGATGTAGCCCGCCTGCACCGGACTGCCGCCCGGGCTATTGATGCGCATCACCACAGCCTTGGTCTTCGCGTCCTTGAAAGCCTCGCGCAGGCTCTTGACGATATTGTCGGCACTGGCCGGCTCCTGGTCGGCGATCACGCCGCGCACCTCGACCAGCGCCGTGTGATTGCCGCTGCGCGAAGCCGCCTTGTCCACATCCATCAGCGGCGTGAACAAGGCCAGCATGCCAAACAGATAGACAAAGGTCAGCAGCTTGAAAAAGATGCCCCAACGCCGCGCTCTGCGCTGCTCCTGAACACCTGCGAGCAGCGTCTTCTCCAACAGCTTCCAGCTCTTGCGCTCTTCATTGTCCTCAGGCTCAGGAGCCTTCCATTCGTCAGCCATGCTCACCTACCTTGGAAATTGCAAAGCGCGCGGCCGGCCAGCCATTCGCGCAATTGGGAAAAGTGCTCGATACACACCTGCGGCCCGAACTCGGCCAGGGCCTGCAGGGACATGGCCCCATAACCGACTGCCACCGAGTGCACGCCGGCATTGCTGGCCATCTGCAGGTCGAACGCTGAATCTCCGACCATCAACGCCCGTCCGGGTTCGACCTGGCAATGGGCAAGGATCTCTTCGAGCATCAGCGGGTGCGGCTTGCCACGGGTCTCGTCTGCGGCACGGGTGATATCGAAATAACCTTCCCAGCCATTGGCCTTGAGCACCCGATCCAACCCGCGGCGCGCCTTGCCGGTGGCGACGGCCAGACGATACCCCTCGCGCCGGAAGGCTTCCAGCGACTCGACCACACCGTCGAACAACGGCGACGGCTGCTGATCCAGGGCCATGTAGACATCGGCGTAGTGCTGGCGGAAGGACTCGACCTGCCGCGAATCGAGGTGCGGGTAAAGCGTGGCGATCGCCTCCGCCAACGCCAACCCTATGATGCCCTTGATCGCCTCGTCACTGCTCGGCGCCTCGCCAGCACGCACGGCAGCCAGGTTCATGGCCTGGACAATGCGCCCGATGGAGTCGGCCAGGGTGCCGTCCCAGTCGAAGATCAGCAGTTCGTAGTGTTTTTTCATCCAGGTCAGGTCGCGCTCAGGCGCTCCACGGTCTTGGCCCACACCTCGTCGACTGGCGCCTCGAGCTTGAGCTCACCACCATCAGGCAGCGGCACGGTGAGCTGGTAGGCGTGCAAGAACAGACGCTTGCCACCCAGCTCGCGGATTTCACGACTGAAATCTTCATCACCATACTTGCTGTCGCCGGCGATCATGTGCCCGGCATGCAGCGTATGCACGCGAATCTGATGGGTGCGCCCCGTGATCGGACGCGCCTCGACAATGGTGGCGAACTCACCGAAGCGGCGCAGCACGCGGAACATCGTCAGCGCCTCCTTGCCTTCGTCATTCACTTCGACCATGCGCTCGCCGGAACGCAGATTGCTCTTTTGCAGCGGCGCATTGACCTGCTTCTTCGAAGTTGGCCAGTGCCCACGCACCAGCGCCATGTAGCGCTTGTCGACGCCATCACCCCGCAGCGCGGCATGCAGGTGGCGCAGCATGCTGCGCTTCTTGGCGATCATCAGCAGGCCCGAAGTGTCGCGATCCAGGCGATGCACCAGCTCCAGTTCTTTCGCGTCCGGGCGCAACTGGCGCAACGCCTCGATCACGCCAAAGCTCAGGCCGCTACCACCATGCACGGCGATACCGGCCGGCTTGTTCATCACGATCAGCGCCTTGTCTTCGTAGACAATCGCCGCCTCCAGCCGCTGCAGCAGCCCCTGGGCCACCGGCGCCGGCTCGTCGCGCTCGGGCAGGCGGACGGGCGGCACTCGCACGATGTCGCCCGCCTGGAGCTTGTACTCAGGCTTGATCCGGCCCTTGTTGACCCGTACCTCACCCTTGCGCAGGATGCGGTAGACCAGCGTCTTGGGCACGCCCTTGAGGGCCGTGATGAGGAAATTGTCGATGCGTTGGCCGGCAAGCTCCGGCGCGACTTCGATCAGCTGAACGCCGGAAGTCGGAGGGGTATTGGTCGTCATGGCGGGATCATAACAATTTTTTATGGAATTGAAGCACTTAATCATTGCTGCTATAGTCGCGAACGCCGCCAAAAGCGGCAGGCCAGCGGCACCAGGCTCTACGCCGGCCCTGACCATCGCAATCCCCGAGGACGCGAGGCCGTCCTACGGCGCGTTCGCCAGTTTAACGAATTGCCTGGAATCGCCACCAGCGCTGTGTAGAGAAGACCGAAAAAAAACGACAAGTGCGGTGTTTCACCTGCTTACCCGATTCTTTTCGCCGCACCTCTGCCCGCCACCGTCGTTTCCGTGCATTTGGGCGAATGCTTCGGAAATACCTGCCTTGGATATGTTATGGCGCCAGCCCGGCATCCGGGCTGGCGAAAAATGCAACCCGTTGCGGATTCAGCGCGCGGCAGCACCGAATTTTCAGGGATACGTGCAGGGTGGAGATGCACAGCCCTCGGACCGTGTGGCACCGCGTCCGCCCACCGCCCCACTGATCGGGCGATGGACGGACAAGGTCCTGAA
>NZ_JARPQB010000100.1 GCF_029478665.1 Pseudomonas entomophila | reverse complement strand
GCGCTCGATCTGATAGGCGCTGCACCTCTCCCGTCGTACACCTCGAAGCTTCGCAAAGTTCGGCAAAACCAGGGACCAAGGCCAGCCCTTCTTAATTTCTTCTTACAGATCAAAGGGTTAATTGATAAGTAAGTACCATTCAAATCCGTCCTCTTTTTGATCCACGCCTCGCCCATTGGCCTTGGTTGGGTTCACTTGCAGCCGGCCTCACAATCAATCGCCCCCGCGCGCACATAGAATGACCAACCAAATCTCCGCGATGAGTATGTCGTGATGTAAGCCCTACCCCAGCCACTACCAGCTAGAGTTCTCAAACACGTATACAAAAACAAATTACCCACGAAAAAAGTGCAAACTTAGATCATTAGCCAGCTCAACGATATCTTCATCCTGGCTACCCTCGCCCAGTTTTATATGCGCCTCTAGCAAGCTCTTACTCCCAACAACACATAGAAATTCACCAACATTTTTATACGTATAATAATCCACACCATCACTGCAGAAACCAGATACAATTCTCCCGACCAGCTCATCCCGACCAGATGTCCAGCCACGGGAAGCTAAAATACCTCTTGCCAGCAGCATCTCCTCCTCATTCCCATCTATCGATATATTTATGATTTTCTCGACAAACGAGTCAGAGCAAGAAAAATCAAGCAGACCATCTCTTGCAACTTTTAAAGATACCCGCCGATCTTCACTACTGTCAGAACGCAGCATCTCCATCAAATCAGGCTCATACTGCAAATACAGAGATCGAACATCATAGCCATACTGATTTGTGACGCGTTCGTGCAGCTCATAATTAGACCACGAAAGTCCAGAATGCTGAACCGACTCAACAAAACCGCGAACCTTCTCATTAAAAGAATCCTCGATCGCACTAAACGCCGTCATGAACTCACTCATACCTTACCCCCATATTCTCACGGCAACGCTTTAAACAACCCATCAAACTCATCCCGTGTCATATCGCGAATTGGATACACTGCTGAGTGCCCAGGAGACATATGCCCGCCTGGCATATCACGCCCATCATGCTAACCGCCAAACCCTCAGACATTTTTACGTCTTCAGGTTAAGCATGCGAGGAGTTCGGCCTTGGCCGTCGCATTGAGGGCGGAGCTGAGGTTGGTGCTGTAGGCGCCGGCCATGTAGTTGTCGATGCTGGCCTGGGGGTAGTAGACCAGCAGATTGCCTGCGGCGGCTGGCGGGTTGGCAGGCGCCTGGCCTGGGCCCGCCAGCGCGGCCGCGACCAGGCACAAATCCGCTAAACTAAAATATCCCTATTTCAATACCGAAGTAAACTTCCCGAAAACGTCAATAAATCCCTGCAGGTCTTTTATCTCGTAACGCTCATTAATTATATAGCCACCAGAATCGACATCGATAGCTTCAATAACACAACTATCATCATCCCACAATGTCAGTCTCGCCAAATTACACTCATCATCAACATTGATAACGGCACTTGAACTTAACTCATTCTCATTCAGTTCCAGCTTTCTGCTTGAGTTAATCTCAAGCCAAGCCAATATCTCTATGAACATTTGATAATTCCATCTTCAGTTTTATGTGCCTTGACTTGAATGTCTTCTGCCACTGGCATTTCCGGTACAGGATTACCCTTCCTTTTGGCAAGCCTTCCCTCTAATGAGTCGGGACCCACAATTTTTGCCCACCCCTCATTGGTTTTAATTAGAGACTCCTCTGGAACATTAAACTCAACATACTTAGTTCCGGGCTTAGCCTGTTTTCCAAATGCATCAATACTGGCTGGAGATGCAACATGTGTTGTTCCTGTAGAGCTTTGCACAACTTTCCCAGTACTAGTCATTTGGTTGTACTCGGAAGGTCCCATCCAACGACCAACTGTTAATTTTGATAGCCCCAGTGGATCGATCCAGATCAGAGGGTTTGGCGCGTACTGGTAGAGGTTTGTTCCTCCCAATAGCCCTATCGGATCTTGAGAGATGAATTTCGCGATATTCGGATCATAGTACCGATAGCGGTTGTAGTGCAGCCCCGTCTCGTGGTCGTGGTACTGGCCCTGGAAGCGGATCGGGTTGTTCAGGCCATTCTGCTTCGCCCATTCCGAACGGGCCTCCTTGACCTCACCCCACGCCTTGTACTGCGCCGTCCAGGCCACCTCACCATTGTGGTCGGTGAGTTCCATCGGCGTGCCGAGGTGGTCGCACTGGTACCAGGCAATGGCATCGAATGGCTGCGGTTTGACCTCGTGCTGCCACAGCGGGTCCTGATCGAAATCGTATTCCCGGTCGCTCCAGTCCGGCTGGCGTAGCAAGCGGATCGGGCTCTTGCGCAGCGCCTGGGCAACCGGCACGAAACTGCCCGGCTCGTATAGATAATGCACGGTCCGCCCGGTGTCGCCTTCATCCTGCGGCGGTGAGCTTTCCCAGGCGAGGGTATCGCCATCCCAGCCGTACAAGGTGTAACCACAGCCCAGTTCACGCTGGCGCTTGGCCCGCTGCATCAGGTTCCAGCCGCTGCCGGCCCGCGGATCATCCTGATGGTGCGCGGTGGAGTGCTTGTGCAGACGGCGGCCCAGGGCGTCATAGCTGTACACCACCGTGAGCCTGTCATCGTCATAACGCGTCAGGCGGTCGAACAGGTCCCAGGCCAGGTGGGCCTTGTCGCCGTTGTGCAGGCGATGGATCAGGTTGCCGCGTTCGTCGTACTGGTAATGGGTCCCGGCGTATTCACGCAGCAGGTTGTCCATCAGCTTGTTACGCCGCGGATCGCTTTCCAGCGGACGGTTAAGCTCCTGGGTCTTGTCGTCCAGCAGGTTGCCGGCCGGGTCGAAAGCAAAGGTCTCCACGCCAAGGCGGCTGGTGGCTTGCAGCAAGCGGCCAACGGGATCGTACTGATAGGCCAGGTGGCCACGGCGGGTGTCGTGGATATCGGTCAGCTGGCCCACGGCATCGTATTGGTACTGGCGCTTGAGCAAGGTGGCCTTACCATCATGACTGCCCAGCAACTGTTCCTGCAGACGCCCTGCCGGGTCCCAGCTCTGAGCCTGCATCAGCTGGTTGCCCTGATGACGCACCACTTCACGGTGCAGGTCATCGCGCTCGTAGGCGAGCAACTCATGCTGATCGAGGGTCATGCCCAGCACATGGCCGCTGCCGTAGGTAAGCATGCTGACCTTGTGCCCATCCGGGCGAACGGTCGCGACACGGTTGTGGAGCACGTCGTACTCGTGCTGCCACACCGCAACCATCGGCACCTCGGTACCGAGGTAGTACTGGTGCTCGCGGGTCAGGTTGCCCGCCTCGTCATGGAACCATTGCAGCTTGCTGGCCGCGTTGATCGCCTGGATCAGGTTGCCGTTGCCGTCGTAGGCGAAGGTCTCTTCCTGGCGCTGGTCACCCAAGCTGGCCGCACGTGAAATCAGACGCCCCACCGGGTCGAAGGTGATATCGATGCGGCGCTGGCCGACTTGGGTGCTGGCCAGCCGGCCCGTATCAGGATCGTACTGGTAACGCGTCACCAGGCCATCGAAACCTTGCTCTTGCAGCAGGCGCCCGACCGGGTCGTAAAGGAAGTTGGCCTTGCTCTCGTTC
>NZ_JARPQB010000010.1 GCF_029478665.1 Pseudomonas entomophila | reverse complement strand
TCAACCTTTAATTTCAATAATTTCAAATAATTAGCGAGAAGACCGCATCACGGCCGCCAGGCGTGCGCTCAGCACCTGCACCGCCCCGCAGATCGAGCGCCGCTTACGCGGCGCATCGCGGATGAATCCGCTCCTACAGGCACGGCGTGGTTTATCGGCTGGCGCTGCAGCCGCCCCGCATGACGAGAGACAGGTACCTGCCGGCCCCAACTCCTATATAGAAGAAAGAGCCAACCCCAAAAACAAAACGGGGAGGCCTGTCGGCCTCCCCGCTTCCGCTTCTTCTATATAGAAAGAACCAAGCCTCACTCCGCCTTCAACGTAACTCGCGCAAAGGACTTCTTGCCCGCCTGGCACACATGGGTTGCACCAAGCACAAACATGAAGTCACGCTCGACCACCGCGCCATCAACCTTGACGGCGCCGCCACTCAACAAGTCCCGCGCCTGAGCCGAGTTCTTCACCAGTCCCGCCCGGTTCAACACGGCAGCGATCGGCAAGTCTTCCGCCGCAGCGACTTCGATCTCCGGCAGGTCTTCCGGCAGCTCGCCATCCTTCATGCGGTTACCCGCCGCACGGTGAGCATTGGCAGCCGCCTCCTCACCATGGAAGCGAGCGACAATCTCCTCAGCCAGCTTGATCTTGATATCCCGCGGGTTGGCACCCTTCGCGACATCCGCACGGAACTGATTGATCTCGTCCATGGAGCGGAAGCTGAGCAGTTCGAAGTAACGCCACATCAAAGTATCCGGAATCGACACAAGCTTGCTGTACATCACCCCAGGTGCTTCCTGGATGCCAACATAATTGCCCAGCGACTTGGACATCTTCTTCACACCGTCCAGCCCTTCGAGCAACGGCATGGTGACAATGTTCTGCGCTTCCTGCCCATACGCGCGCTGCAACTCACGCCCCATCAGCAGGTTGAACTTCTGGTCGGTACCACCCAGCTCCACATCGGCCTTCAGCGCCACGGAGTCATACCCCTGCACCAGCGGATAGAGGAACTCATGGATCGCGATCGGCTGATTGCTGGTATAGCGTTTGTCGAAGTCGTCACGCTCGAGCATGCGCGCGACCGTGTACTGGGAAGCCAGGCGGATAAAGTCGGCAGGCGTGAGCTGATCCATCCAGGTGGAGTTGAACGCCACCTCGGTTTTCGCTGGATCAAGAATCTTGAACACCTGCTGCTTGTACGTCTCGGCGTTATCCAGCACCTGCTCGCGGGTCAGCGGCGGGCGGGTGGCACTCTTGCCGCTCGGGTCACCGATCATGCCGGTGAAGTCGCCGATCAAGAAAATGACCTGGTGGCCAAGCTCCTGGAACTGGCGCAGCTTGTTGATCAGCACGGTGTGGCCCAGGTGCAGGTCGGGCGCGGTTGGATCGAAGCCCGCCTTGATGCGCAGCGGCTGGCCGCGCTTGAGCTTCTCCACCAGTTCCGACTCGACCAATACCTCTTCCGCACCGCGCTTGATAAGCGCCAGCTGCTCTTCAACCGACTTCATAGACAGACCCGCAAGGCTCAGATTCAAGGGGAGCCAACCATACAAGATCGGCCATCAATTACAAGTTTCGCAATGAAATGTGACCCGGACGACGCGCGACGGCGTCTACGCGCCCTTGCGCGAGAACGGATTTGGTTATATTTTATACAGTTATTTCATCTTCATCATGTCATTCATCTTTTCCACTTCATTTTTTCAAAGTCACTTCACCTATGACCAACGAAACGCCTAAAGCGCCCCCGCTTTATCCGAAAAGCCATCTGTTGGCCGCCAGCGGCATTGCTGCCCTGCTCAGCCTGGCGCTGCTGGTCTTCCCTTCCAGCGAAGTCGAAGCCAAGAAAACCACCCTCAGCCTGGAGCTTGAAAGCCCGGCCGAACAACTGAAGGACGAGTCCCGGGCCGCACCGCTGGTGCAGACCGAGCAGAACACCGACTCCCCTTTCGCCCAGATCGAAGGCGATGAGGCGGACACCGCCCAGACCAAGAGCGAACCCGCGCCTGTCGCCAAGCAAGAAGAGAAGGCTCCAGGCCATCGTGAAGTGGTCGTCTCCCGTGGCGATACGCTTTCCACCCTGTTCAACAAGGTCGGCCTGCCCGCCAACGCCGTCCACGACATCCTCGCCAGCAACAAGCAGGCCAAGCAGTTCAGCCAGCTCAAGCATGGCCAGGTGCTGCAGTTCGAACTGGACAAGGACGGCCAACTGACCAGCCTGCACAGCAAGGTCAGCAATCTCGAGACCATTCGCCTGACCCGCACCGACAAGGGCTTCACCTTTGACCGCGAGATCAGCAAGCCGGTGGTGCGCACCGCCTACGCGCATGGAGTGATCAAGAGTTCGCTGTCGGCCTCGGCCCAGCGTGCCGGCCTGTCCCACAGCATGACCATGGACATGGCAAAGATCCTCGGCTACGACATCGACTTCGCCCAGGACATTCGCCCAGGCGACGAATTCGACGTGGTCTACGAGCAGAAGATGATGGATGGCAAGGTGGTCGGCACCGGCAGCATCCTCTCCGCCCGCTTCACCAACCGCGGCAAGACTTACACCGCCGTGCGCTACACCAACAAGCAGGGCAACACCAACTACTACACCGCCGACGGCAATAGCCTGCGCAAGGCGTTCATCCGCACGCCAGTGGACTTCGCCCGCATCAGCTCGCGGTTCTCCGCGGGCCGCAAACACCCGATCCTGAACAAGATCCGCGCCCACAAGGGCGTGGACTACGCAGCCCCCCGCGGTACACCGATCAAAGCCGCTGGCGATGGCCGCATCGAACTGGCTGGCCGTCGCGGTGGCTACGGCAACACCGTGATCATCGCCCACGGCAACTCCTACAAGACCCTCTACGGTCATATGCAGGGCTTCGCCAAAGGCATCAAGACGGGCGGCAGCGTGAAGCAGGGCCAGATCATCGGCTACATCGGCACCACCGGCCTTTCGACTGGCCCGCACTTGCACTACGAGTTCCAGGTCAATGGCGTGCACGTCGATCCGTTGAGCCAGAAAGTGCCGATGGCCGACCCGATCGCCAAGGCCGAACGCGCACGCTTCAACCAGCAGAGCCAACCCCTGATCGCCCGCATGGATCAGGAAAAGGCCACCCTGCTCGCCGCCAACAAGCGCTGACGGCATGGCGCTCTACCTGGGGGTGATGTCCGGCACCAGCCTCGATGGCCTGGACATCGCCCTGATCGAACAACACGAGCAGCCAAAGCTGCTCGCCACCCACTACATCCCCATGCCCGCCGATCTCCGCCGGGATTTGCTCGGCCTTTGCGCCAGCGGGCCGGACGAGATTGCGCGCGCAGCCCTGGCGGAGAATCGCTGGGCCAGCCTCGCGGCCCACGGCATCAACCACCTGCTGGCCACTCAAGGCCTGAAGCCTGACGCTATCCGCGCCATCGGCAGCCACGGGCAGACCATCCGCCATGAACCCGCTCGCGGTTTTACCGTGCAGATCGGCAACCCGGCATTGCTCGCCGAACTGACGGGTATCTGCGTGGTGGGTGACTTTCGCCGCCGTGACGTGGCGGCCGGCGGCCAGGGTGCGCCACTGGTACCCGCATTCCATGAGGCCTTGTTCGGACATCTTGGCCAACGGGTAGCGATCTTGAACGTAGGGGGTTTCAGTAATCTGAGCCTGATCGAACAGGACAAACCGGTGCACGGCTTCGACTGCGGGCCTGGCAACGTACTGCTGGACGCCTGGGTCGAACGCAAGCAAGGCCTGGCCTTTGATGCCAATGGCAGCTGGGCGGCCAGTGGGACAGTCCAGCCTGACCTGCTTGAAGCGTTGCTGAGTGATCCGTTCTTTGCCGGGAGCGGCCCGAAGAGTACTGGCCGCGAAGTGTTCAACCTTCCCTGGCTGGATATGCATCTTGCGCGCTTGCCTGCGTACCGAGATGAAGATGTTCAGGCCACTCTGCTGGAACTGACCGCCACCAGCATCATCGATTCGCTGCGCCAGGCACAGGACGCTACCGAGTCGTTGCTGGTGTGTGGTGGGGGAGCACGCAACGGAACGCTGATGGCCCGCCTGGCGGCATTGATGCCCTCGACGCAGGTTGCCAGCACTGCGGCGCATGGCGTGGACCCAGACTGGGTCGAAGCCATGGCCTTCGCCTGGCTTGCCCACTGCTGCCTGGAGGGCATCCCCGCCAACCGCCCCAGTGTGACCGCCGCCAAAGGCTTGCGCATCCTCGGCGCCATCTACCCGGCATAGCCATCTTGCAGAATGCAAAACGCCGCGCAATTGCGCGGCGTTTTGCATTGCAGCACGGCAGTCAGATCGAGAACGACGAACCACAACCACAGGTAGTGGTGGCATTCGGGTTCTTGATCACGAAGCGCGAACCTTCCAGGCCCTCCTGGTAGTCCACCTCAGCGCCAGCGAGGTACTGGAAGCTCATCGGATCGACCACCAGCGCGACACCCTCACGCTCGACAATGGTGTCGTCCTCGGCCACGTCCTCATCGAAGGTGAAGCCATACTGGAAACCCGAGCAACCACCGCCGGTCACGAATACCCGCAGCTTCAGACGGTCATTGCCCTCTTCGCTGACCAGAGTCTTCACCTTGTGCGCAGCCCCTGGGGTGAACTCCAAAGCCGTGGGGGTGAAGGATTCGACGCTCATGTTGATTCTCCCGGCGCAGTGCCGCCATAAAACTCGATGTCGCGCATTATCCGCTTCTCCGAGAAAATCGGTCAAGAATTGTGCGGCTTTAGTCGCGCCCATGAAAAAGGCCCGCACAAAGCGGGCCTTGATGCACGGAGGCTGCTTACGGCAACAGGCCTGCGTGGGACAGCCCCATGCGCTCATCCAGGCCGAACAGGATGTTCAGGTTCTGTACCGCCTGTCCGGAAGCGCCCTTGACCAGGTTGTCGATCACCGACAACACCACCACCAGGTCTCCACCCTGCGGCCGATGCACGGCGATGCGGCAGACGTTGGCGCCGCGCACGCTGCGGGTTTCCGGATGGCTGCCGGCCGGCATTACGTCGACGAACGGTTCGTTGGCATAGCGCTTCTCGAACAGCGCCTGCAAGTCCACGGAGGTGTCGGCGACTGTGGCGTACAGGGTGGCGTGAATGCCGCGGATCATCGGGGTCAGGTGCGGCACGAACGTCAGGCCGACGTCCTTGCCGGCGGCCAGGCGCAGGCCCTGGCTGATTTCCGGCAGGTGGCGATGGCCTTTGACGGCATAGGCCTTCATGCTTTCGCCCGCCTCGCAGAACAACGAGCCCACCGCAGCGCCACGGCCGGCGCCGCTTACACCCGACTTGCAGTCGGCTATTAGACGCGAAGGGTCGGCCAGGCCAGCCTCCAGCAATGGCAGGAAACCCAACTGGGTGGCGGTCGGGTAGCAGCCGGGTACAGCGATCAGGCGTGCCTGACGGATCTTCTCGCGGTTCACTTCGGGCAGGCCATAGACCGCATCCTTGAGCAATTCGGGAGCGCCATGTGGCTGGCCATACCACTTGCCCCATTCAGCAGCGTCCTGCAGGCGGAAGTCGGCGGACAGATCGATGACCTTGGTCCCCGCCGCCAGCAGCTCGCCGGCCAGGGCGTGGGCCACTCCGTGCGGGGTGGCAAAGAACACCACGTCGCAGGCGCCGAGGGTCTTGCTGTCGGGCACGCTGAAGGTCAGCCCGTCGTAATGGCCGCGCAGGTTAGGGTACATGTCGGCAACCGCCACGCCCGCTTCGGAACGCGAGGTGATCACCGCCACTTCGGCCTGAGGGTGCTGCGCCAGCAGACGAAGCAGTTCGACACCGGTGTAGCCCGTGCCGCCAACGATACCGACCTTGATCATGACGCTTGCCCCTTATCAACGAACCGACTGGAAAACGCACGATAATAGGGGCGCAAAAGGCCCGTAACAACTCTTGGGATGTCCCTTGGGGCGCTGGGACTCTACTATCTGACGACCGTGAAAACCCGAAGGAACTCCTCATGCTCTATCTATGGATCAAGGCGCTGCATATCGTCAGCGTGGTCTGCTGGTTCGCCGGCCTGTTCTACCTGCCACGCCTGTTCGTGTACCACGCCCAGAGCCAGGACAGCGTCAGCCTGGATCGCTTCGTCACCATGGAGCGCAAGCTGTACCGCGGCATCATGAACCCGGCGATGATCGCCACCTATGTGTTCGGCGGCTGGATGCTGTATCTCAACCCCGGCTGGTTGAGCCAGGGCTGGCTGCACGCCAAGCTGACACTGGTCGCCGTGCTCACGGTCTACCATCACATGTGCGGCGCCCAGCGCAAACGCTTCGCCGCAGGCAGCAACACCCGCAGTCATGTCTACTACCGCTGGTTCAACGAAGTGCCCGTCCTCATCTTGCTGGGTATCGTAATTCTCGTGGTGGTCAAACCGTTCTGACGATAAACCGCCACCTACAGGAGTTTCGCCATGTCGCTGCCCGCCTCGCTCGAACAACGCCTGCGCTTGCCGCTGGTGGCCGCACCGATGTTCCTGATCTCCAACCCCGGGCTGGTGCTGGCTTGCTGCGCCAATGGCGTGGTGGGCAGTTTTCCGGCGCTCAACCAGCGCGACAGTGCGGGTTTCAAAACCTGGTTGGAAGAAATCGAGGCTGGACTGGCACAACTGCAGGTGCCAGCGCCCTATGCGGTGAACCTGATCGTGCACCAGAGCAACCCGCGCCTGCAGGCCGACCTGGCACTGTGCGTCGAGCACCGCGTGCCGATCGTCATCACCAGCCTGGGGGCGGTGAAAGAAGTGGTGGACGCGGTGCACAGCTATGGTGGCCTGGTGTTTCACGACGTCACCACCCGCCGTCATGCCGAAAAAGCCGCCGAAGCCGGCGTCGATGGGCTGATTGCCGTCGCCGCGGGCGCGGGCGGCCATGCCGGGACCTGGAGTCCGTTCGCGCTGGTTGCGGAAATCCGACAGTTCTTCGACAAGACCGTCCTGCTCGCGGGCTGCCTCAACCACGGCAACCAATTGCTTGCCGCCCAACTGCTGGGAGCCGACCTGGGCTACATGGGTACACGCTTTATCGCCACCCGAGAGAGCCAGGCCCAGGAAGCCTACAAACAGATGATCCTGGACGCAGGCGCGGCCGACATCGTGCATACCCCGGCAGTCTCCGGCATCCCGGCCAGCTTCCTGCGCCAGAGCCTGGAGCACGCCGGTTACGATCCAGGCGCCCTGAAGAACAACCCCGAGACCGGCAAGCTCAAGCCACTGGACGACGAGGCAAAGGCGTGGAAAACCGTCTGGTCCGCCGGCCAGGGCGTTGGCGAGATCCACGACCTGCCTGGCGCCGCCGAACTTATCAGACGTCTGTGCGACGAGTACCAGGCGGCCCTTGATCTTAGCCAGCAGCTACGCGGCAACGCCTTGTAGCAAATCGGCCAGGCTGTACACTAGGCGCCCCTCACGCCCCAGGAGCCTTGCATGACCCGTTACGCCATGATCACTGGAGCCTCCAGCGGCCTGGGCCTCGCCCTGGCGGAGGCACTGGCGCGGCGCGGGCGCAACCTGATCCTGGTGGCACGCCAGCGCGAGACGCTGGAACCGGTAGCCATCGAGCTCACCCAACGATTCGGGGTCGAGGTGCTGTTCCGTGCCTGCGATCTCAGCCAGCCCTTGCGCCTGTCGGGGTTCGTGCTCGAACTGGAGGAAGGCGAGCGGCGTATCGACTTGCTGGTCAACTGCGCCGGACAGCGTACCTATGGGCCGTTTCTCGCCAATGAATGGGCCGACGAGCAGGACCTGCTCGAGGTCAACATCCTCGCCCTGAGCCGGCTGTGCCACGCCATCGGCAACTTGATGGCGATCCAGGGTGGCGGGCAGATTCTCAATGTCGCCGGACTCGCCGGTGCCGCACCCGGGCCCTGGATGGCTGCCTATGCCGCCAGCAAAGCCTATGTGATGAGCTTTTCCGAAGCGTTGCGTGAGGAGCTCCGGCGTACCGGAATCAAGGTTTCAGTGCTGTGCCCGGGGCCGATACGCTCATCCCGGCGCAGGATACCGAGGCTTGATGGCGGCACTCGCTGCCCCAGCCCCGAGGAAATTGCCCTGTACACCGTCCGTGCCCTGGACAAGAACCGCGCACTGATCATGCCAGGCCGACGCAACCGCTGGCTGGCCTTCGCCCCGCGCCTGCTGCCACGCTGGCTGACGCGCAAACTGGCCGGCGTGATCCATCGGCGCTACTGCCCGGCCGGCATGGAATAACCACTGGGCGAGCGGCATCGGGCTCAGTACACTCGGCCCGGACACTCACCATGGAGCAAGTGCTGTGGACGATCTATTCCTCAAAATCATCAACCGGGAAATCCCGGCGGATATCATCTACGAAGACGACCAGATTCTGGCCTTCAAGGATATCGCCCCCGCGGCGCCGGTACATTTCCTGGTCATACCGAAGAAACACATCCGCACCCTCAACGACCTGACCGAAGAGGACAAGGCCCTGGCCGGCCACATCCTGTTCACCGCCCAGCGCCTGGCCGTCGAGCAGGGCTGCGAGGAAGGCTTCCGGGTGGTCATGAACTGCAACCCGCAAGGCGGCCAGACCGTCTACCACATCCACATGCATGTGCTCGGCCAGCGCCAGATGCACTGGCCACCGGGCTGATCCAAGGCAAGCTCGGTGCAACCGATTGCGGTAAACTGTCGGGCACACTCTTGCGGAGGTGCCCGATGGCTACCGAACGTCACTATTCGCCGCTCGACCGCTTGTTGCTGCAGGCCGATACCGCCATGCGCACCTTGCTGCCCTTCAGCGGCCAACCTGCCCGTCCGTCCCCGGCGATCATCCAGCCGGACACTGAACTCGACGAACAGCAGACCCGCCACATCGCCGGCCTGATGCGCATCAACCACACCGGTGAAGTCTGCGCCCAGGCGCTCTACCAGGGCCAGGCCCTGACCGCCAAGCTGCCCCAGGTGCGTAAAGCCATGGAGCATGCGGCGGAAGAAGAAATCGACCACCTGGCCTGGTGCGAACAGCGTATTCGCCAGCTCAACAGCCACCCCAGCGTACTCAACCCGTTGTTCTATGGCATGTCCTTCGGCATCGGCGCCCTCGCCGGTCTGGTCAGCGACAAAGTCAGCCTCGGTTTCGTCGCGGCTACCGAGCATCAGGTGTGCAAGCACCTGGACGAGCACCTTGAGCAGATCCCCGAGAACGACGGCAAGTCCCGCGCGATCCTCGAGCAGATGCGCATCGACGAGGAGCACCACGCTGAATCGGCCCTGGAAGCCGGCGGCTATCGTTTCCCGGCACCAGTCCGCTTCGGTATGAGCCTGTTGGCCAAGGTCATGACCAAGAGCACCTACCGCATCTGAGGTAACCCGGATGGAACGCTTCGACGCCAAGGACCTGGCACGCGCCGTGAGCGCCGGGATACTGCAACCCGGCCAGGACCGCGCATTACTGGACTTCCTGCGCCAGCAGCCACAAAGCTCCGGCAGCTTCCAGCTGGCTCACGTGGCGTTCTACTTTGGCGCGCTACTGATCATGGGCGCCATGGGCTGGTTGCTCACGGAAGCCTGGATGCGCATCGGCGACTCTGCGCTGCTGGCCATCGCCCTGCTCTACATTGCGGCGATCACCCTGTTCGCCTTGTCACTGCAACGCCGAGGCCAACCCCTCGCCGCAGGGGTGCTGGCGGCGGTGGCGGTCAGCATCGTGCCGCTGGCGGTGTTCGCCATCGAGCAGTTGCTCGGGTGGTGGCCAATGGATGATGCCCAGGGCGACTATCACCAGTACTACACCTACGTGCAGGGTGGCTGGCTGGTCATGGAGGCGGCAACCGTGCTCGCCGGCCTGCTGATGCTGCGCCTGGTGCCCTTTCCTTTCATTGTCATGCCGATTGCCGTGGCGCTTTGGTTCATGTCGATGGACCTCACCGAATGGTTTTACGGCGATGTCTTCGATTGGGAACAACGCCGTACCGTATCGCTGTGGTTCGGCCTTGGCATGTTGCTGGTGTTTCTCGTGGTGGACGGTCGCACCGAGCGCGATTACGCCTTCTGGGGTTATCTCGCGGGGTTGGCGGCTTTCTGGGGCGGGCTGACGCTGATGGACAGCGGCAGCGAATGGGGCAAGTTCGTGTACTGCCTGATCAACCTGGGCCTGATGGGCCTGGCTGTGCTTTTGCGCAGGCCGGTGTTCATGGTGTTCGGAGCGCTGGGGGTGGCGGCTTACCTGGGATACCTTTCCTACGAAGTATTCGCCGATTCCCTGCTGTTCCCTGTAGTACTGAGCCTGATCGGTCTCGCCGTTATCGGGCTAGGCGTGCTCTATCAGAAGCAACGGGAAGCATTGAGCGCACACCTACGAACAAAAGTACCTGCCAGCCTTTTGCAACTGCTCCCAGCGTTGCGCCGTTGAACATACGAATGTTCATCACCCGCCTGCTGCAAGGCCTCGGGCTGATTCTGGTTGCCTATCTCTTCGTTTGCCTGATGACAGCCAGCCTCAGGCAAACCGGGTTCAGCCTGGAGCTGCCTTATCTCGTCGAACCCAATAGCAACAGCGCACTCGAACTGTTGCTCTTCACCGCCCCGGTGCAGCTAGTGTTCCTTCTGCTCGGCTGCTTTATCCACAGCCGTCGAACGCTCATCTGCATTTTTGTGCTGCTTGCGATCATCGTCGCGCAGTTGCAGTGCTTGAACTTCGCCGAAAGCTACGGCAGTACCTGGAGCGACCTGGAACTGGTCATGCTGCTGGGCCTGAACGTGCATTGGTTGCTGCTTGCCCTAATCCCAGGGCTCGCACTACTGCTTGGCGTTGAGCGACTGCGCAAGCAGAGCGCCTGAGCTCCAGGCGCTCCCCCACGTCAGGCGAGCTCGACGATTTCGTAACCGTGGGTAATCTCGACGCCCGCGCGGTCCAGCATGATCGAGGCCGAGCAGTACTTCTCGGCCGACAGCTCCACCGCACGCTTGACCTGCGCCTCCTTCAACCCGCGGCCCTTGACCACGAAGTTGAGATGGATTTTGGTGAACACCTTGGGGTCTTCACTGGCACGCTCGGCCTCCAGGAAGGCTTCGCAGCTTTCCACGGCCTGGCGCGACTTCTTCAGGATGCTGACCACGTCGAAGCTGCTGCAGCCACCGAGGCCCAACAAAAGCATCTCCATGGGGCGTACGCCCAAGTTGCGGCCACCGGCTTCGGGTGGGCCGTCCATCACGACGACATGGCCGCTCCCCGACTCGCCGAGGAACATCGCTTCACCGGCCCACTGGATGCGTGCCTTCATCTATCCGGACTCCCGATTTCGTAAAAGGGTGTCAGCTTAGTCCTTGTGGCGCTGTCGGAAAAGCTCAAGACACGCCGCTTTTATGCCGATACAAACGAAAGTGTCTGATAAGCTGGCGCCAAATGCCTGGCGCACCACGCCAGGCCAACTATATAAAAGCCAATGCGTCGCATCGAACAGGATTTCGTGATGGTCTCCTCAGCCCTTCCCGCCAAGATCAAGAACATCGACAAGCTGCTCGGGCACTGCCAGCGCCGCCGCTATGCGGCCAAGAGCAACATCATCTGCGCGGGCGACCGGGCCGAAACGCTGTCGTTCATCGTCAAGGGTTCGGTGACGATCCTGATCGAGGACGACGAAGGCCACGAAATGATCATCGCCTACCTCAACAACGGCGATTTCTTTGGCGAGCTGGGCCTGTTCGAGCCGGTTGGCCAGGAGCACCAGCGTAGTGCCTGGGTGCGCGCCAAGACCGAATGCGAAGTGGCCGAGATCAGCTACGACAAGTTTCGCGAACTGGCGCGCCAGGACCCGGAAATCCTCTATGCGCTCGGTAGCCAGATGGCCCAGCGCCTGCGCAACACCACGCGTAAGGTGGGTGACCTGGCCTTCTTCGATGTAACCGGCCGGGTTGCCCGCTGCCTGCTCGAACTGTGCAAGCAACCCGACGCCATGACCCACCCCGATGGCATGCAGATCAAGATCACCCGCCAGGAGATCGGCCGGATCGTCGGTTGCTCCCGTGAAATGGTCGGCCGCGTGCTCAAGGACCTCGAGGAGCGCAGCCTGGTGCAGGTCAAGGGCAAGACCATGGTGGTCTACGGTACCCGTTAATCCTTCGGCAATGCCCCGATCACATCGGCATAAGCCTGGTTGAGGCGCTCGAACCAAGGTACCTCGGGCACCGCTTCATGCAGGGCGATATGGCTGTCGGCACGGCAGCGTTGCTCTAGCTCACAGCACTCGTTGAAGCGGTTCACCGCCGCCACCATCGATTCGCGCTCGTTATCCAGCAACAGTGCGCCATGCACCAGCACCACAGGGCGCTTGCCACCCAGGCCCTGGCGCCAGCGCTGGGCGGTGCCGACCAGTTTGCGGCCATTGAGGTTGACGTTGTAGCGCCCGTCACAGAAGGCGCCGTCGATTTCACCGACCGAAGCCCCCCCACCCCATTCGCGCAACACATCACATAACGGCAGGCACAGGCGCTCGTAGGCGTTCTCGATCCGCCCATGGTCGCCTTCGCTGCGCGGCGCCAAGTAGACCAGTGCAATGTTCACCGTGGCGTGGGACTGCGGCACCGGCTCGCCACCGGTTTCACGCAGCAACACCGGCCAGCCGGCGATCGCCAGCTCAGCGCAGGCGGCTTCGAAGTTGTCCAGACGGCTCATGCGTCGTGGCATCACCAGGGCATGGTCGGTCGGGCGCCAGAACAGCACACCGGATTCGCGTTCACCGCGGCACACGGCGGCCAGCAGGTCCTGCTCGGCGTGCAGGCCTTGCTCGACGGTCAGGGCCAGGGGTTGATCGGTCATTGTCCACCTTTGATGTTGTTCTCTCGGCCCCCTTCGCGGGTAAACCCGCTCCCACAGGAGCAATATGAGGAACCTGTAGGAGCGGGTTTGCCCGCGAAGGGGCCATGGCATACAAACAAAAAAGCCGACAAATGCCGGCTTCGACTCGATCAGTCCAGTGGCTGAACCACGGTTTTCTTCACCTAGTCCGGGAAGAACAGCCGTTGCAACTCCAGCCCCGGCTGCTCGGCGCGCATGAAGGCTTCACCGACCAGGAACGAATACACCTCGTTGATTTCCATCAGCTCGACATCGGCACGGTTGAGGATGCCGCTCTCGGTGATGGCCAGGCGATCGCGCGGAATGCGCGGCAGCAGGTCAAGGGTGGTCTCGAGGCTGACCTCGAAGGTGTGCAGGTTGCGGTTGTTGACCCCGACCAGTGGCGTTTCCAGGGTCTTCAACGCACGCTCCAGCTCATCACCGTCGTGCACTTCCACCAGCACATCGAGACCGACATCCTTGGCCGTGGCGGCCAGTTCGGCCATTTTTACATCGTCGAGCGCCGAAACAATCAGCAGCACGCAGTCGGCACCCAGGGCACGGGCTTCGACGATCTGGTACGGGTCGACCATGAAGTCCTTGCGGATCACCGGCAACGAAACTGCGGCACGGGCCTGCTGCAGATAGACGTCGGCACCTTGGAAGTAGTCCACGTCGGTCAACACGGAGAGGCAGGTCGCACCGCCCTTCTCGTAGCTGACGGCAATGTCTGCCGGCACGAAGTTCTCGCGGATCACGCCCTTGCTGGGCGAGGCCTTCTTGATCTCGGCAATCACCGCCGGTTTCTTGCGCTTGGCCTGCTCGATCAGGGCCTTGGCAAAGCCACGCGGCGCATCGGCAGCCTTGGCCATGGCCTCGAGCTCGGCGAGGCTGACGCGTGCGCTACGCTCGGCCACTTCCTGGAACTTGCGGGCGATGATCCTTTCCAGCACCGTCGGGACACTCATGCTTCGTTCTCCACCTTGAATACCGCGGTAAACGCACCCAGCTCCTGCAGTTTTTCCCAAGCCAGCCCGGTGTGCAGCACGTCATGGGCCAGTTCCACACCTTGCGCCAGGGTCATCGCGTGATCGGCGGCATACAAGGCGGCGCCCGCGTTGAGTACGATCATCTCGGCGGCCTTCTGTCCGTTCTCGGTCTTGCGCCGGCCCAGCGCGTCACGGATCAGTTCCAGCGACGCTTGCGGGCCTTCGACGGCCAGGCCATGCAGGCTCTGGCTCTTCATGCCGAGGTCTTCCGGCTCGACCCAGTACTCGGTGATCTGGTCATTCTTCAGTTCGGCGACGAAGGTCGGAGCGGCCAGGCTGAACTCATCCAGGCCGTCCTTCGAATGCACCACCAGCACATGTTTGCTGCCCAGGCGCTGCAGCACTTCGGCCAGTGGACGGCACAGGGCTTGGGTGAAGACGCCGACCACCTGGTGCCTCACGCCGGCCGGATTCGTAAGCGGGCCGAGCATGTTGAACAAAGTACGCAGGCCCAGGTCACGACGCGGTCCGGCCGCGTGCTTCATGGCGCTGTGGTGGGTCTGGGCGAACATGAAGCCGATGCCCAGGCTGTCGATGCAACGCGCCACCTGGACCGGCGTCAGGTTCAGATAGATGCCGGCAGCCTCCAGCAGGTCAGCGCTGCCGCTCTTGCCGGAAACCGCGCGGTTGCCGTGCTTGGCCACGGTGCAACCGGCCGCCGCGATAACGAAGGCCGACGCCGTGGAGACGTTGAAGATGTTGGCGCCATCGCCGCCGGTGCCGACGATGTCGACCACGCCGTCAAGGCTCTTGAGCTCGACCTTGTCGGCCAGCTCACGCATCACCGACACCGCGCCGACGATCTCGTCGATGCTTTCGCTCTTCATGCGCATGCCCATGAGGAAGGCGCCGATCTGCGCCTCGCTGCACTGGCCGGTCATGATCTGGCGCATGACATCGCGCATTTCCTCGGTGGACAAGTCCAGATGGCCGACGATACGGCTCAAAGCGCTCTTGATATCCATGATCGATCCTTAGCGGCGGCCGCCGGTCTGCTTGAGGAAGTTGGCGAACAGTTCATGGCCCTGCTCGGTGAGAATGGACTCGGGGTGGAACTGTACCCCTTCCACATTCAGCGTCTTGTGACGCAGGCCCATGATCTCGTCGACCGAGCCGTCTTCGTGGGCGGTCCAGGCCGTGACTTCCAGGCAATCCGGCAGCGTTTCGCGCTTGACCACCAGCGAGTGATAGCGCGTGACGGTGAGCGGGTTGTTCAAACCGGCGAACACGCCCAGGTCGCGGTGGAACACCGGGCTGGTCTTGCCGTGCATCACCTGGCGTGCGCGCACCACGTCACCGCCGAAGGCTTGGCCGATGGACTGGTGGCCGAGGCAGACGCCCAGGATGGGCAGCTTGCCGGCGAAATGCAGGATGGCCTCGATGGACACACCCGCCTCGCTGGGTGTGCAGGGGCCGGGCGAGACGACGATGCGCTCGGGATTGAGGGCTTCGATCTGGGCGATGGTCATTTCGTCGTTGCGAATGACCTTGACCTCGGCACCCAGCTCGCCAAGGTATTGCACGACGTTGTAGGTGAAGGAGTCGTAGTTGTCGATCATCAGTAACATCTGGAACGAACCTCTTGAATACTGACTTTTGATTCGAGCCTTCCACTGCCGATCACGGGTGCGCGAACAGGTGCGCAACAGGGCGGCAGGTGAAACGAAAGGAAGGCAAACAGGGACGGGCCGGGTATGCCGGCAGGAGAAAAAGTCAGGCGCGCCAACGCCAACGGGCGATGGCCTTGATCACGTGCATCAAGAGTTTGCTGACGATCAACACAGGGTAGGTCTCGTTCATACGTTCCGGCACAGTAGCCTACCGTGGCGACGGGCGCAATATGCCCGTAAACACGGGGAAACGAATGGAACGGTAGGCAAAGACCGGGAATTTGCTAAGGTCATTCGGCTTGTCCCGATAAAAACAACGAAAAGGATATCCCTGCATGCACAAGGCTCCCTTCCTGCGTACTTCACTCGGTGCCCTCGTGTTCGCCTGCAGCCAGGCCATGGCTGCACCCTCTCCCTATAGCTCGCTGGTCGTCTTCGGCGACAGCCTGAGCGACGCCGGGCAGTTTCCCGACCCAACCGGTGGTACAGCAGGCATGCGCTTCACCAACCGCGACGCCAACGGCAACTATGCGCCGGTATCACCCATGATCCTCGGCGGCCGGCTGGGCTTCAGCGACGCCTCGCTCGGCCCCTCGACGTCACCGACCAACCAGCTGCGCGGCATACCGGACGGCAACAACTGGGCAGTGGGCGGCTACACCACGCAACAGATCCTCGACTCGATCACCACCACCTCGAAAGCGGTCATCCCGCCAGGGCAACCCGGAGCCGGCACGGTGCTGCGCCAACGCCCCGGTTACTTGGCCAACGGCCTGGGCGCCGACCCGAACGCCCTGTACTACCTGACAGGTGGCGGCAACGACTTCCTCCAGGGCCTGGTCACCAGCCCGGCCAGCGCCGCCGCGTCCGGCGCCCGCCTGGCCGCCAGCGCCCAAGCGCTGCAACAGGCAGGTGCCCGCTACATCATGGTGTGGTTGCTGCCCGACCTGGGCCAGACACCGAATTTCAGTGGCACGCCACAACAGGGCCCGCTGTCGCAGCTGTCCAGCGTGTTCAATCAGTCGCTGGTCAGCCAGCTTGCCAGCATCGACGCCGAGATCATTCCCCTGAACATACCCGTGCTGCTCCAGGAAGCCCTGGCCAGCCCTGCGCAGTTCGGCCTGGCCACCGGCCAGAACCTGGTCGGCACCTGCTACAGCGGTAGCAACTGCGTGGGCAACCCGGTCTACGGCGCCAACGGCACAACGCCCGACCCGACCAAGCTGTTGTTCAACGACTCCGTGCATCCGACCATCGCCGGTCAGCAACTGATCGCCGACTACGGCTATTCGATTCTCGCCGCACCGTGGGAGCTGACCCTTCTTCCCGAAATTGCCCACGCCAGTGTCCGCGCCCACCAGGACGAGTTGCGCAACCAGTGGCAAACACCTTGGCAAGCGGTCGGCCAGTGGCAGGCGTTCGTCGCTACCGGCGCGCAAGACCTGGACTTCGGCAGCCAACGCAGTACCGCCAGCGGTGATGGTCGGGGCTATAACCTGACCCTTGGTGGCAGCTACCGACTCGACGATACTTGGCGGCTGGGGCTGGCCGCCGGTGTGTACCGGCAGAAGCTCGAGGTGGGCCAACAAGATTCGGACTACAAGCTCGACAGCTACCTTGCCAGTGCCTTCGCCCAGTTTCGCCAGGACCGCTGGTGGGCCGACGCGGCGCTCACCGCCGGGCATCTTGATTACAGGGACCTCAAGCGCACCTTCGCCCTGGGCGTGAACGATCGCAGCGAGAAAGGCGATACCGACGGCGAGACCTGGGCGGTCACCAGCCGCCTGGGCTACAACCTGGCCGCCGAGGGCAGCGAGTGGCAGTTGGCACCGTTCGTCAGCGCCGACTATGCACGGGTCAAGGTGGATGGCTATGACGAGAAGAGCGGACGCTCGACGGCGCTCGGCTTCGATGACCAGGAGCGCACGTCACGACGCCTGGGCGTCGGGATGCTGGGTAGTGTGCAGGTGTTGCAAGGCACGAAGCTGTTCGCCGAGGTCGCCCGGGAGCACGAGTTCGAGGATGACCAGCAGGACCTGAACATGCACCTGACCACGCTGCCGGCCAACGACTTCACCTTGACCGGCTATTCGCCGCACAGCAACCTGACCCGCGCCAGCCTGGGGGTGACTCATGAACTGGTGCCGGGGGTGAACCTGCGGGGGAACTACAACTGGCGCAAGAGTGACGAGCTGAGGCAGCAGGGGGTGAGCCTGGCGGTGAGCGTCGACTTCTGAGTAGCGATTCGCCAGCATGGATAAAGCCGTAATCGACTTCGCACGACCTCTGTAGGGGCTTTAGCCGCGATCACCCGCAAGGCGGGGATCCAACACCGCGTTGCCTAAATCGCGGCTAAAGCCGCTCCTACAGTGAGTTCTGTTGCCAGTGCTTATTTCGAGGTTTGCTCAGCCAACGCCACGGCACGGAACATCGCCCGGCGTTTGTTGATGGTCTCTTCCCACTCCAGCGCCGGCACTGAGTCCGCGACAATGCCACCACCTGCCTGTACATGCAGTTCGCCATCCTTGATCACCGCAGTACGGATGGCAATGGCGGTATCCATGTTGCCGTTCCAGGCGAAATAGCCCACGGCGCCACCATAGACACCACGCTTGACCGGCTCCAGTTCGTCGATGATCTCCATGGCACGGATCTTCGGCGCACCAGACAAGGTGCCGGCCGGCAAGATCGCCCGCAGCGCATCCATCGCCGTCAGCCCTTCACGCAGCTGGCCGGTGACGTTGGAGACGATGTGCATGACGTTGGAATAGCGCTCGATCACCATCTTCTCGGTCAGGCGCACACTACCTGTGGCCGACACCCGGCCAACATCGTTGCGGCCCAGGTCGATCAGCATCAGGTGTTCGGCGATCTCCTTGTCGTCCGACAACAGGTCGTCCTCCAGGGCACGATCGGCCTCTTCGGTGGCACCGCGTGGACGGGTGCCGGCAATGGGACGCACAGTGACCAGGTTGTCCTCGACACGCACCAGCACTTCCGGAGAGCTGCCCACTACGTGGAAGTCACCGAAGTTGAAGAAGTACATGTACGGCGTCGGATTGAAGCAGCGCAGCGCTCGGTACAAGTCGATAGGGGCGGCCTTGAAGTCGATGGACATGCGCTGCGACGGCACCACCTGCATGCAGTCACCAGCGAGGATGTATTCCTTGATGCGGCCCACCGCGTTCTCGTAGTCGGCGCGGGTGTAGCTGGAGCGGAACTCGGGCTCGGCGGCCATGGGCCCGCTGAGGTCCAGACCACGACGCGGGGTGATCGGCTGGCGCAGCTTCTCCAGCAACCCTTCCAGGCGCGCCTTGCCGTTTTCGAAAGCCTGCTCCTCGGCCGGGTCGACCAGCACGATCGCGTGCATCTTGCCCGCCAGGTTGTCGAACACCACCACTGCATCGGACACCATCAACAGGATATCCGGCACCCCAAGCGGATCCGGATTGGGGCTGGCGCCCAGGCGTTTCTCGACGTAGCGCACACAGTCATAGCCGAAGTAACCCACCAGGCCACCGTTGAAGCGCGGCAAACCGGGGATGTCGGCAACCTTGTAACGGTCCTTGAACGCCTCGACGAAAGCCAGCGGATCCTCGACATCGTGAGTTTCCACTTCGACGCCATCCTGCAGGATGCTGACGTGATAGCCATGCACGCGCATCACGGTGCGCGACGGCAGCCCGATCATCGAGTAACGGCCCCATTTCTCCCCGCCCTGCACGGACTCGAGCAGATAGGAGTTGGGTTGGTCGGCGAGCTTCAGGTAGATCGACAGCGGCGTGTCGAAGTCGGCCAGGGTTTCGCAGGCCAGGGGGATGCGGTTGTAGCCGGCGGCAGCCAGGCGCAGGAATTCTTCGCGGGTCATGTGTAGCCTCGTGGCAAGCAGCAATGGGGTCGGGCAAGCGGACGGGCCGGCAGGTGCCGGCGAGGGGGAGTCAGGCGCGCCAGCGCCAGCGGGCCAGGGCCTTGATGACTTTCATCCAGAATTTGCCAGTGACCACCACGTTTTTGTCTCTGCTTTGCGGGGCTTGAAGGTCCGCCAACGTTATCCCAGTGTCGGTGACTACGCAACCGGGCAGCAGGCGGCGCAGATCGTCGATCACCAGGCTGGGGGATTCATCGTCGATGGGGCGGCCGTGGTTGTAGCCATAGCTAAGGCCGACGCATTTGACCCCGGCTGCTTTCGCCGCCAACACATCACTGCGCGAATCGCCGATGAACAGCGACTGCTCAGGGGCAACGCCGGCCATCTTCATGACAAACAGCAAGGCTGCGGGGTCGGGCTTCTTCTGTGGCAGGGTGTCGCCACCAATGATCCAGCGGAAGTAGCGACCTATCTTCATCTGGTCAAGCAGGGGCGCGACAAAACGCTCCGGCTTGTTGGTGATCAGCGCCATTTCCACGCCCTGCTTGCTCAGCCAGCGCAGGGTGTCGCGCACACCGGGGTAGACGACGGTAAGCTCGTGGCTCTCGGCGTAGGCCTCCATGAACAGGGCCAGGGCACGTTCGGCCAGTTCGTCGTCCACGGTATCGTGTTCGATGCCGCCGGCCAACGCCCGGCGCACCAGGACCTGGGCACCGTTGCCCACCCAATGGCGCACGGCGTCGAGCCCGGCAGGCGGGCGCCCGAGTTCGAGCAGCATGCGGTCGACGGCTGCGGCCAGGTCGGGGACCGAGTCGATCAGGGTGCCATCCAGATCGAACATCACCAGCCTGGGCAGCGTCCCCGGGAACAGCTGCTCGAAGCCGCTCATGCGCGGGCCAGCGCCATTTCGGCACGCATCTTGTCGATGACTTCCTTGTAGTCCGGGGCGTTGAAGATCGCCGAGCCGGCCACGAAGGTGTCAGCGCCAGCGGCGGTGATCTCACGGATGTTGTTGACGTTGACGCCGCCGTCGATCTCCAGGCGGATATCGCGGCCGCTGGCGTCGATCAGCGCGCGGGCTTCGCGCAGCTTGTCGAGGGTGCCGGGGATGAACTTCTGCCCGCCGAAGCCTGGGTTGACGCTCATCAGCAGGACCATGTCGACCTTGTCCATCACGTACTTCAGGGCGTCGAGGCTGGTCGCCGGGTTGAACACCAGGCCGGCCTTGCAGCCGCCGTCGCGGATCAACTGCAGCGAGCGGTCGATGTGCTGCGAAGCTTCCGGATGGAAGGTGATGTAGGTGGCGCCGGCCTCGATGAAGTCGCCGATGATGCGGTCGACCGGGCTGACCATCAGGTGCACGTCGATCGGCGCGGTCACGCCGTACTTGCGCAGCGCGCTGCAGACCATCGGGCCGATGGTCAGGTTGGGGACGTAGTGGTTGTCCATGACATCGAAGTGGACGATGTCGGCCCCGGCGGCCAGAACCTTGTCGACGTCCTCGCCCAGGCGGGCGAAATCGGCGGAAAGAATGGAGGGGGCAATAGCGTAGGGCTGCATGGCGCACCTGTTGGCGGAAATCACGGTGGCGCGCATTGTAACCCAGGGAAGCGGATCGGGGCTGATTGGTATCAAGGATGCGCCGCAACCCTGTAGGAGCCGGCCTTGCCGGCGAACACCGGCACAGCCGGTGGCAGCCATCGCGTCGCCTGGTTCGCCGGCAAAGCCGGCTCCTACAACTGCACGGTCATCAGGCAGGTTGCTGGGTTCTCAACTTCTCGCTACGCCCTCGCAACCATTCCAGGGTCAGCAACAGGATCACCGAAAACACGATCAGCAGGGTGGCCGCCGCCGCGATGGTCGGGCTCAGGTTCTCGCGAATACCGCTGAACATCTGCCGCGGCAGGGTTGCCTGCTCCGGCCCGGCGAGGAACAGGGTTACCACCACTTCGTCGAACGAAGTGGCGAAGGCGAACAGCGCCCCGGAAATCACGCCCGGCGCAATCAACGGCAATGTCACCCGACGGAAGGTCAGCAATGGCGAAGCCCCGAGGCTGGCCGCCGCACGCACCAGGTTGTAGTTGAAGCCCTGCAGCGTGGCCGACACGGTGATGATCACGAACGGCACGCCCAGCACCGCATGTACCAGGATCAGCGAGACGAAGCTGTTGCCCATGCCCAGCGGCGCGAAGAACAGGTAGCTGGCCACACCAATGATCACTACCGGCACCACCATCGGCGAGATCACCAGCGCCATCACCAGCGACTTGCCGGGAAAATCACCCCGGGTCAGGCCGATCGAGGCCAAGGTGCCGAACACCATGGCCAGTACCGTGGCCGCCGGGGCGACGATAATGCTGTTCTTCAAGGCCCGCATCCATTCGGCGGAGCCGAAGAAATCCTGGTACCAGTGCAGCGAGAAGCCTTGCAGCGGATAGACCAGGAAGCTCCCACTGTTGAACGACAACGGCACGATGACCAGCACCGGCAGCACCAGGAACAGCAGGATCAGGCCGCACAGGATGCGCAAGCTGTAGAACCACACCCGTTCCACGGGCGACATGTAGGGGCTCAGCATGACAAGGCTCCTCAGCTCAGGCGCAGGCGGCTGGCGCCGACCAGCCAGCTATAGATCAGGTACAGCAGCACGGTCGCCAGCAGCAATAGCCCGCCCAGCGCGGTGGCCATGCCCCAGTTGATGCTGGTGTTGGTGTAGAAGGCGACGAAGTAGCTGACCATCTGGTCGTTCGGGCTGCCCAGCAGCGCCGGGGTGATGTAGTAGCCGATGGCCAGGATGAACACCAGCAGGCAACCGGCGCCGACGCCGGCGTAGGTCTGCGGGAAGTACACCCGCCAGAAGCTGGCGAAGGGATGGCAACCGAGGGAGATCGCCGCGCGCATGTAGCTGGGTGAAATACCTTTCATCACGCTGTACAGCGGCAGGATCATGAACGGCAGCAGGATGTGCACCATCGAGATGTACACGCCGGTGCGGTTGAACACCAGCTCCAGCGGTTGGTCGATGATGCCCATCGCCATCAGCGCGCTGTTGATCAGGCCACCCGACTGCAACAGTACGATCCACGCCGCCACCCGCACCAGGATCGAAGTCCAGAATGGCAGCAGCACCAGGATCATCAGCAGGTTGCTCTGCCGGGTCGGCAGGTTGGCCAGCAGGTAGGCCAGGGGGTAGGCCAGCACCAGGCAGATCACGGTGATCACCACGCCCATCCACAGGGTGCGGGCGAAGATGTCGAGGTAGATGGCCTGGTCGGGGGTAGCCTTGGCCAGCTCGCCCAGGTCGTCGATACGGTGGTCCAGTGCGGCCAGCAGGTAGAACGGCGTGACGCTGCTGGTGTTGCGACGGATCGCCTGCCAGTAGGCAGGGTCGCCCCAGCGCTCGTCGAGCGCCTGCAAGGCTTCTTTATAGGAGGCGGGCTCTTCCTTGAATGGCAGCGCCCGCGCGGTCTTGGCCAGCAGGCTGCGGTAACCGGCCAGTTCCATGTTCAGGCGCTTGGAAAGATCGCCCAGGGTCTGGTTCTTGCGCGACTCGGCCAGGTCCTGGCTCAAGGCCTTGTAGACCGCCTCGCCGGGCAGGCTCTTGCCATCCCACTGCGCCACCGCCTCGACGGTACGCGGCAGGCCGCCGACCACCTCGGGGTTGCCGACGCTCTTGTACAGCAGCGCCGCGATCGGCACCAGGAACACCAGCAGGAGGAACAGCGCCAGCGGCGCGATCAACGCCTGGGCCTTCCAGCGGTTGACCCGCTCGGCACGCTTGAGGCGCTGCTTGAGGCTTGGACCTGCGCCTTCGTTGATTGGCATTGCAATGGCCATGACGAACTCCGGTAAAACGGGGAAAAGGCTGTTCGCCGGCAAGCCGGCTCCTACGGATGGATTGCGCTTNGCGAACCACCGCGCAGCGGCCCGTGACTACTTCTTCGCCGCCCAGGCGTTGAAGCGTTGCTCCAGCTGTTCGCTGTTGTCGGCCCAGAAGGCCACGTCGATCTGCACCTGGTTGGCGATGTTCTCAGGCGTGGTCGGCATGTCCTTCTTCACCGCATCGGCCAGCAGCGGGACGGCCTTGGAATTGGCCGGGCCGTAGGCGATGTTCTCGGAGTAGGTCTTCTGTTGTTCAGGCTGCACGGTGTAGGCGATGAACTTCTTCGCTGCTTCCACGTCCTTGGCACCCTTCGGAATGGCCCAGGCGTCGAAGTCGTAGATGCCGCCGTTCCACACCACCTTGAGGTTGCTCTCTTTCTGCACCGCGGCGATGCGGCCGTTGTAGGCCGAACTCATGACCACGTCGCCCGAAGCCAGGTACTGCGGCGGTTGGGCGCCGGCTTCCCACCACTGGATGCTGGGCTTGAGTTCATCGAGTTTCTTGAAGGCGCGGTCCTGGCCTTCCTTGGTGGCCAGCACTTTGTAGACCTCTTTCGGCGCGACACCGTCGGCCATCAGGGCGAATTCCAGAGTGTACTTGGCGCCCTTGCGCAGGCCGCGCTTGCCCGGGAACTGCTTCGTGTCCCAGAAATCGGCCCAACTGGTGGGCGCGGTCTTGAGCTTGTCGGCGTTGTAGGCCATGACCGTGGACCAGACGAAGAAGCCGACGCCGCAAGGCTGGATGGCACCCGGCACATAATCGCTATCGTTGCCGAACAAGGCTGGATCGAGCTCTTCGAACATACCCTCGTCGCAACCGCGCGCCAGCTCAGGGGACTCCACCTCCACCAGGTTCCAGCTCACGCTCTTGGTGTCGACCATCGCTTTCACTTTGGCCATCTCACCGTTGTACTCACCAGCGACGATCTTGCCCTTGCCGGCCTTCTCCCACGGCTCGTAGAACGCTTTGACCTGGGCGGCCTTGTTGGCACCCCCGAAGGAAATCACGGTGAGGTCGGCCGCCATGGCCTGGCCGGCGGCGAACAGCCCCAGGGCCAGGGCGGTCAGTTTCAACTGCTTGCGCATTATTATTTTCTCCACAGTACAGGGTTGGTGAAGCAAACCATCAATGGGCTTCGGCAATCGGATCGAGCGCGCGGGCGTGCTCCACCTCCCAGCCCAGCGGTACCACATCGCCCACGGCCAGGGCCGGGTCGAGTTCGGCGATCGGCTGCTTCACGAAGAAGTCGGCCTTGCCGCAGACCTCCAGGCGCACCCGTACGTGGTCGCCCAGGTAGATGAATTCGGCCACGCGGCCGGAGAAACGGTTGATGCAGTTTTCGCTGTGACCGTTGAGGCGCACACGCTCGGGGCGGATCGACAGGGTGACCGGCTCACCAGCCTGGCCAACGTTCACCGCCAGCGCCTCGACCCGCTCGCCACGGGCCAATTGCACCTGGCAGCGCTTGCCATCGCTGGCCAGCAGGGTGCCGTTGATGCGGTTGTTCTCGCCGATGAAGTTGGCGACGAAGGTGTTGCAGGGCTCTTCGTAGAGGGTGCGCGGGTCTGCGATTTGCTGGATCTCACCCTGGTGGAACACGGCCACCCGGTCCGACATGGTCAGCGCCTCGCCCTGGTCGTGGGTCACGTACACCACGGTCACACCCAGGCGCTGGTGGATGTGCTTGATCTCCATCTGCATGTGCTCGCGCAGTTGCTTGTCCAGCGCGCCGAGCGGTTCGTCCATCAGCACCAGTTGCGGCTCGAACACCAGGGCCCGGGCCAACGCCACGCGCTGCTGCTGGCCACCGGACAACTGGCCGGGGTAGCGCTTGGCGAAGGCATCGAGCTGGACCATGTTGAGCACGCGCTTGACCCGCTCGCTGATGTCGGTCTTGCTCAGGTTGCGCACGGTCAGCGGGAAGGCCAGGTTCTCGGCCACGGTCATGTGCGGGAACAACGCGTAGTTCTGGAACACCATGCCGATATCGCGCTTGTGCGGCGGCACGTTATTGATCGAGCGCCCGGCCAGCTGGATCTCGCCGGCGGTGGGGGTTTCGAAGCCGGCCAGCATCATCAGGCTGGTGGTCTTGCCCGAGCCGGACGGCCCGAGCAGGGTGAGGAACTCGCCCTTGCGGATATCGAGGTTGAGGTCCTTGACGATCAGCGATTCGCCATCGTAGCTCTTCTGCACGCCCCGGAAGCTGACCAGCGTCTCGCTGGCCGCGTTCGAATTCGCCTCGCTCATGCCTGTACCTTCTTGTTGGAATGACTGCGTGGGCAAAAGCGTAGAAGAGGCGCGAAGGCCCGAAAATCGGGGGCGCTGAGAGAATGTCATCATCCGGATGGAAGACTTGCTGTAGGGATCGCCCTACAAGAATGGCGTTTTCAGGCAACTCGATCCCTGTAGGAGCGGCTTCAGCCGCGATCACCCGCGAAGCGGGTGCCAGCGACAGCGGAGTCTGTATCGCGGCTAAAGCCGCTCCTACGGTGAGGCCGCGTAAACACCAATGTCGCAACCAGAACACTCACACCAGCTTGTGCTCCATGGCGTACTTCACCAATTCCGCCAGCGAGTTGACCTTGAGCTTCTGCATCAAGCGCGCCTTGTGGGTGCTGATGGTCTTGCTCGACAACGCCAGCTGTTGGGCGATGTCATTCACGTTGGCACCCTGGGCCAGGCGCTCGAACACCGAGAACTCGCGCTCCGACAGTAGCGTATGCAACGGCCGGGTCTCGGTCAGGCCCACCTCGAACACCATGCGGTCAGCCAGGGCCGGGTCGATATAGCGCCCGCCCCCGGCCACCCGGCGAATGGCGGTGAGCAACAGCGCCGGGTCGCTGTCCTTGGTGGCATAGCCCGCGGCGCCGGCCTTCAGCGCCCGGGCCGCCATCTGCGCCTCGTCGTGCATCGACAGCATCAGGATCGCGGGCGGGTTGTTCAACGCGCGGATCCGCGGGATCGCCTCCAGGCCATTCACCCCCGGCATGGAGATATCCAGCAACACCACCTCGCAGGGCGTGTGCCGCAGCGTCTCCAGCAATTGCTCGCCGTTACTCGCCTCGCCCGCCACCTGCATGTCCCTGGCCAGGCCGATCAACTGCTTGATGCCTTCCCGGACGATGGTGTGGTCTTCCGCCACCAGCACTCGAATCACGATCGTTTCTCCTACACCAAAGGAATCGCCACGCTCAGGCTGGTGCCTTCGCCCGGCTCGCTGTCCAGGCTCATGCTGCCGCCCAGCATCAGCACACGTTCACGCACACCCACCAAGCCGAACGAGGTCGGCCGCGCCTCGCCCGGTATGAAGCCTTTACCGTCATCGATGACCGTCAGGCGCAATTGCCCGCCCTCGCGCACGAGGTCGATCTGCACCGTGTGCGCCTGGGCGTGGCGCATCACATTGGTCAGCGCCTCCTGGAGGATGCGGAACAGGCCCGTGGCCTTGGCATCGCTCAAGGGAGGCAGATTGTCCGGCACCTGCACCAGGCAGGGGATCTGCGTGCGCGCCTCGAAACGCCGGGCCTGCCACTCGATGGCCGAGGCAATGCCGGCGTCGAGGATCGGCGGGCGCAAGGCGGTGGCCACATCGCGCACCAGCTGGAACAACTGGGCGATCAGACGCTTCATGCTGGCCAGCCGCTCGTTGAGCCCGGTGTCCAGCCCACCGTAGGCCAGCTCGCACATCGACACTTCCAGTTTGAGTACCGTGAGCATCTGCCCCAGTTCGTCGTGCACTTCGCGGGCGATCCGGGCCTTTTCTTCTTCGCGCACGCTCTCCAGGTGCGCCGACAGCTCGCGAAGCTGCTCCTGGGAGCTGGCCAGCGCAAGTTCCGCCTGCTTGCCCTGGGTGATGTCCCAGACCACCCCGTCCCAGACCATGCGCCCATCGGCCAGGCGGCGGGTAGTGGCCTTGATGTCGGCCCAGCGCTGTTCGCCCTCGCGCGTCAGGATCCGTCCTTGCCAGGACCAATCCTGGTCAGTCGCCAAGGCCAGGTCCTGGACGCGGTGGTAGTCGCCGCGATCCTCCGGGTGGACCAGATTGCGCAGCCCCATCTGCGGGTGCTGGATGGCTGCCGGGCTATAGCCGACGAGGGCTTCGCTGCCCTCGCTGATGTAGGGAAACTCCGGGTCGCCTTCGGCCGGGTCGCGCTCCAGGCGGAACACCAGCCCCGGCACATTGCCGGCGATACCCTTGAGGCGCGCTTCGCTTTCGCGCAGTTCGGCAAGGGCCCGGCGGCGCTCGGTGACATCGGAGAGGAACACCACCAGGTACTCGGCATCGCGAAAACGCAGGAACGACAGCGACAGGTCCACCGGCAACTGGCTACCGTCGGCGCGCACACATTGGCTCTCGAACTGCAGCTCCCCACCCTCGCCGCTGCGCGCCCGCTTCCACAGGGCCAGCCAGCGATCCATGCTAAGGCTGGGCTCGACGTCGCTCAGCGGCCGCTCGATCAACGCCCCCTCATCGAACCCGAGCATGCGCTCGGCCGCGTGATTGGCGTAGCGCACGTGGCTGTCCCAGTTGACCCAGAAGATACCGACCGTGCTCTGGTCGATGGAGAACTGGCTCAGGCGCAGCGCTTCTTCGCGCACCTGGCGCTCGACCAGCGTCTCGCGAGCCGCCAGCAAGGCCCGCTCCACCCCCCGCTGCTGGCGACGCTGCCACACCAGCGTGGCCAGGGCGCAGAGCAGCAACAGACCGAACAACAGCGCGAGGTTCTGCCAGAACCCGGTCGACTCGGAAAAGCGTGGGTACTTGGGTTGCAACCAGCGTTGATGCAATTGCTCCAGGCGCTTGGCCGGCATCGCCTGCAGGCCGCGCTCGAGAATGTCAGCGAGCATCGGCCAGTCTCGTCGCGAGCCGATCCGCAGCAGCTGGGGCAGGCCGATGTCGCCCACGACGGCCAGGTCACTGAATTCGCTTTCGCGGGAAAGACGGCTGAGTTGCGCTTCATCAAGCACGGCGAAACCGGCCTGGCCGCCCAGTACCAGCTGCAATGCCTCACGTTCGCTGGGCACGCCTTGCAGGTTGAGGTTGGTGTAGTTGCCACGCAGGTAATCGGCCAACCGGGAGGGCATGCGCACCGCGACCCGGTCATTGGCGGTCAACTTCTCCAGCTCCACCGCCACCGCGCCACTGCGCACTCCCACCACCAACTGCGGCACACGCATGTAGGGGTCACTGAACAACCAGTTGCGCAGGCTGGCCGGGGTCTGGGCAAGCCCAGGGGCAAAGTCGATCTCGCTCGCCTGCAAGGCATGCTCAAGGGCTGCCTCGTCGGTGAACCCGCGCCAGGTCAGATCCAGCCTGAGCGCCTGGGCCAGCTCATCGACCAGTTCGACATTCGCGCCGTAGTACTGCTGGAGACGGCGATCGAACTGCGCGTAAGGCGCTTGCAACACGAATCCGACACGCAGGCTGCGGTGCGCGTCCAGCCATTGTTGCTGGGCAGGCTCCAGCGCAACCACGGGGGGCGCCTCCGGCCTTGCCAACGCGATCAAGGGTAGACACAACCAGCCGATAACCCACAGGCAACGCACTCGCTTCATCTATACGCTCGTCTTGGCAAGGATGGCCACCTGGCGTGGCCGTCGCGGGCAAATACTATTAGGCTGCCGGTATCATTCTGGCCTTGGGTTGATTCATGTTCACACTTTATCGCACGACGCTGGCAATGTTCTGCCTGGCCTCGCTCCTGCCCCTCGGCGCTCAAGCCGCCGACACCGAAAAAACAGAGGCTGCCATCGAGGCCGCCGCACCTACGCCGCGCCCAGCCCTGGCCGAACGCAGCCAGGACGACGCCCTGGCCCTCGAGCGCCAGGCGCCCAAGGCCGAGCAGCAGACCTTGCAGGCCAATGGCGAGAACTTCCTGGCACTGTGGAAACCCGCCAACGACAGCGACCCGAAAGGCGCGGTGATCATCGTCCCGGGCGCGGGTGAGACGGCCGACTGGCCGAATACCGTCGGCCCGTTGCGCCGGGGCTTCCCGGACGCAGGCTGGCACACCCTGAGCCTGAGCCTGCCGGACCTTTTGGCCGAACGCCCGCAGGCACGGGTCGAGGCCAAGCCGGCCGCCACCGCGCAAAAGCCTGAGGGGGAGTCGGCACCGGCCAAGGACACGCCAGCGGACGCCAACGCCAACGTCGCCCAGGCCACCGCCCCCGAGGCGGACGCCGCCGAGAGCACCGACGCGGTCGAAGCCGACGAGCACAGCGACCAGGCCGATGCCGAGCGGATCTTCGCCCGCCTTGACGCCGCGGTGGCCTACGCGCAGCAGCAGAAGGCACGCAGCATCGTCCTGCTCGGCAATGGCAGCGGTGCCTACTGGGCCGCGCGCTACCTGAGCGAGAAGCAGCCGCCGCAGGTGCAGAAACTGGTGATGGTCGGCGCGCAGACGCCGGCACGGGTCGAGCAGGACCTGCAAAGCCTGACCTCGAACCTGAAAGTCCCGACCGCCGACATCTACTACGCCGGCCGCCCCCAGGACAGCCAGGCCGCCCAGCAGCGCCTGCAGGCGAGCAAGCGGCAGAAGGACAGCCAGTATCGCCAGGTTTCGCTGATGGCCATGCCAGGAAACAAGGCGGCAGAGCAGGAGCAACTGCTGCGCCGGGTGCGTGGGTGGCTGACGCCCAAGGAAGAGTGAAGCACCTTGCGGGGTATTCGGAATTCACGTCTGCGCCTATAGGCGCAGCCTTGAGCCGCGATAGGGCCGCAAGGCGGCCCTGGCGGTCTTTGCCCAGTACTGAAATCCTGGGGCCGCTACGCAGCCCTTTCGCGGCTCAAGGCCGCTCCTACAGGGATCGTGCAAGGCTTGTCCTTGGTGCGATCGCTGGCTAGATACCCCGACGTTTACGGACCATGGCAAAGGCCTGGTGCAGCTCACGCGTCAGCTCGGTCGCCTCGCGCACCTTCGCCTCACTGGCGCCACTGCCCACCAGTTTGTCCGGGTGGTGGCGACTGAGCAGACGGCGATAGGCCTGCTTCACCTGGTCGGTGTCGGTGTCCGGCTCCACCCCCAGCAGGCGCAAGGCTGCCGCATACGTCATCGTGCCGCCTTCGAGCGACGCCTTTCGCGGCTCGTACTCCAACGACAGCGCCTGCACCTGGCTGCGGCTCAGCCCCAGCTGCTCGCCCCAGCCCAACAACAGGTCACGCTCCTGGCGCCCCGCCTTGCCATCGGCCCAGACCATCCGCCAGCAGGCGCGCAAAGTACCTTCCGCAGCATGGGGCTGCAGCTTGATCCGGCGCAGGTGATGCCCCAGCCGATCCTTGCCCGCCTTGCCACGGTTGAACGCAGCGATGGCTCGCCGCCGCGCAGGCTCGCCAAGATCCAGGCGTATCATCTCCTGGCGGGCTTGCTGGATGTGCCCTTCGGCCACCCGACCATCGCTCTTGGCCAGGCGCCCAAGCAGCACGAACAGCAGTTCGTCATCACGCAGCGCCGGGCGGCCACCCAGGCGCTCGCGCATATCGTCCCATCCCTGAAGACGCAGGCGCCGATCCATGGCCTGGCCCAGCAGCGCCCCGAGCAATGCCCCTGGAATGCTGGCCACGGCGAAACCGGCCCCGGCACCAATCACTGTGCTTGGCCACCACATTTCAGGTATTCGCTCCGATCAGGCGCTCGACATCGGCCAGGCGTTCGAGGGTGCCGACATCGACCCAGTGCCCAGCATAATGCTCGCCACTCACACGCCCCTCGACCATGGCCTTGCGCAGCAACGGGGCCAATTTGAAGGCTCCCGCCTGACAGCCATCGAACAACGAAGGGTCGAGCACGGAAATGCCGCTGAACGTCAGCGTACCTGGTGCATCGTCGCCGTCGACCACTTGCCCATCCAGCAGTCGGAAATCGCCGCGACCGTGGTGCCCGGGGTTATCGACCAGCACCAGGTGCGCCTGGCCCTGCAGGGGGGCGTTCAGCGCGCGGAAGTCGTAATCCGTCCAGATATCGCCATTGACCAGCAGGAACGGCGCGTCCCCCAGCAACGGCAGGGCCTTGAAGATCCCCCCGCCGGTCTCCAGCGGCTCGCCCTCCGGTGAGTAGCGGATGCTCAGCCCGAAACGGCTGCCATCCCCCAGATGATCCTCGATCTGTTGACCAAGCCAGGCGTGATTGATGACAACGTCGCGGACGCCGGCCCGGGCCAGCGCCTCGAGATGGTACTCGATCAGAGGCTTGCCGGCGGCGGGCACCAGTGGCTTGGGGGTATGCAGGGTCAATGGGCGCATACGCTCGCCCTTGCCTGCCGCCAGGATCATCGCCTTCATGGGCGTGCCTCGCCCTTGAGTTCGCCAATCAGTTGCCCCAGCTCGGCCAGCTCAGGGCGTCGGGCGATCACTTCTTCTATATAGGTGAAGAAGCGTGGCACGTCGGTGAGATAGCGTGGCTTGCCATCACGGTGGCAAATTCGCGCGAAGATACCGATCACCTTGAGGTGACGCTGCACCCCCATCAAGTCGCTGGCACGGTGGAACGCTTCGAAGTCGTCCTGGACCGGGATGCCCGCGGCCCGTGCCTTGTCCCAGTAGTTGCGCAACCAGCCCTCGACGCGCGCCTGGGGCCAGCTGAGGAAGGCATCCTTGAACAGGCAGGTGATGTCGTAGGTGACCGGGCCGTAGACCGCATCCTGGAAGTCCAGCACACCGGGGTTGGGCGCACTGTGCATCAGGTTGCGCGGCATGTAGTCGCGGTGTACCAGAACCTTGGGCTGGGCCAGCGCGCTGTCGATCAGCACCTGGCTCACCCGTTGCCAGGCGGCCTGCTGACCCTCGCTCAGTTGCAGGCCGAGCGCTCGGCCTACGTACCACTCGGGGAACAGTTCCAACTCACGGCGCAACAGGGCGACATCGTAGCCAGGCAGCGCGGCGTCCATCGGCAGGCGCTGGAAGGCCAGCAATGCCTCAATGGCATCGGCGAACAGTGCGTCGGCGTTGCCCTGGTCGATGATGTCCAGGTAGGTCTGGCGCCCCAGGTCGCCCAGCAGCAAGAAGCCGCGTTCCAGGTCCTGGCCGTGGATCACCGGAACGTTCACGCCGGCACTGGCCAGCAGATGGTCGATATCCACGAATGGCCGGCAGTTTTCCTGGGGAGGTGGGGCATCCATGATCACGAAGCTGTGGCCAGCGCCTTCCCAACGGAAGTAGCGGCGGAAACTCGCATCGCTGCTGGCGGAGGTCAGGCTGCCTTCGGGCACTTCGCCCCAGGCGTTGTCGCGGAACAGGGTCTCGAGCTGCCCGGCAAGCCAGGCGGTCAGTTGTTGCAGGCGTACATCGTGATCGGGCATTACAAGGGTTCTCCGACGGCCCTAGCCGTCAAGCGGGTCATGCTTTATTATCCAGCATCTTTTTCAGACCATCGAGAGGCGTGCGGCCCCCACACGCGGGCAGATGGCACGCAGGAAGCCCGGACTAATAAGATGGCATTGAAATCCCCCGCGTTTCGTAGAAAGTTTCCGTTGCTGGTGACTGGCGGTCTGCTGGCACTGCAACCCCTGGCCACGTCGTACGTGGTGGCGGCCGAGCAGTTCGACTGCCAAGTGTCCGCTGCCGGTGGCTGGGACTGCAAGCCCAAGGTCTCAGGCAACCTGCCTCCACGCCCGGTACACCCGGGCGCTGCCGCTGCAAGCTCGGGTGCCGAAGCACCAGGCGAAGCTGGCGAGGCGCAGGCCGAAAAACCGATGCTGGTCACCGAGTCGAAAGGCCGTGGCCTGAAGTCGCGCAGCGAGGACTACAGCCACCTGGACTGGGTGCCGCGCGAGAAGCTCACTGCCGCGCAACTGGCCGAGACTGGCCCGTACTGCGGCGGCGCCTACATTGAGCCGACCCGCCCGGGCATGGACGACACCACGCCCAAGGACGAGTCGCCCACCTACATCAACGCCAAGGTCTCCAAGTACCAGCAGGAGCAGCAGATCGCCACGCTCGCCGGTGACGTGGTCATGCGCCAGGGCAGCATGCAGGCCGAGGCCGACGAAGCCAACCTGTACCAGGCCGAAAACCGTGGCGAGCTCAAGGGCAACGTCAAGATCCGCGACAACGGCTCGCTGGTTGTGGGCGACGAGGCACAGATCCAGCTCGACACCGGCGAAGCCCGGGTCGACAACGCCGAATACGTGATGCACAAGTCGCACATCCGCGGCAACGCCCTGTACGCCAAGCGTGCGGAAAACGCCATCATTCGCCTCAAGGACGGTACCTATACCACCTGTGAACCGGGCAGCAACGCATGGCAGCTCAAGGGCAACAACATCACCCTGAACCCGGCCACCGGCTTCGGTACCGCAACCAACGTGACGCTGCGGGTCAAGGATTTCCCGGTGTTCTACACACCGTACATCTACTTCCCGATTGACGATCGCCGCCAGTCCGGTTTCCTGCCACCGTCGTTCAGCACCAGCGGCGACACCGGCTTCATGCTGGTCACCCCTTACTACTTCAACCTGGCACCTAACTACGATGCCACGTTGTACCCGCGCTACATGGCCAAGCGCGGCATGTTGATGGAAGGCGAGTTCCGCTACCTGACCAAGTCCAGCGAAGGCCAGTTCGGCGGCGCGTACCTGAGCGACCAGGACGATGACCGCAAGCTGCAGACGGACTACAAGAAAGAACGCTGGATGGTCAACTGGCAGCACAAGGGTGGCCTGGACGACCGCCTGATGGCCGAGGTGGACTACACCGACATCAGCGATCCGTTCTACTTCCAGGATCTGGAAACGGACCAGATTGGTGTGCAGAAGCGAGACTTCATCAACCAACGGGGTACGCTCACCTATCGTGGTGACAATTATTCCGCGGGTTTGAATGTCCACGCCTACGAAATGGCGACCATCTCGCAGATCACGCCGTACGACAGGCTGCCACAAGTCACCTTCAACGGGATGTTGCCCTACCATCCAGGTGGGCTCGACTTCAGCTACGAGACCGAAGCCGTCCGCTTCGACCGCGACCTGAAGAACGACCTTGTGTTCAACAAGGACGGCGAGGCGGATGGATCACTGGGTTATGTGTTCGATCCAAATGGCAACATCATCGGCGGTCGCCGCATCGATGAAAGTGTCAGCGGCATTGCCCGTGCCAATGGCACCCGCCTGAACGCGGCACCTGCGATCAGCCTGCCAATGGGCGCCAGCTATGGCTATGTCACGCCGAAGTTGAAATACGTCTATACCCACTACGACCTGGACCTGGACAGCCAAGGCAAGGCGCAGGCGGCAGCACAGTCGTCTATTGCCGGCTACGGCAGTTACAACAGCACACTGAACCGTGATGTCCCGGTGTTCAGCGTCGACAGCGGTCTTTACTTCGATCGGAACACTCAGCTGTTTGGCACGAACTATCGCCAGACACTCGAACCGCGTCTGTTCTATCTCTACGTCCCCTACAAGGACCAGAAGGACATCCCGCTGTTCGACTCGGCTGAAAACACCTTCAACTATGCTTCGCTGTTCCGTGACAATCGTTTCAGCGGCACGGACCGTATCGGTGACGAGAACAAACTGTCGCTGGGTGTGACCAACCGCTGGATCGAAGACAACGGCTTCCAACGCCAGCGCTTCAGTATCGGCCAGGCTTACTACTTCAAGGATCGCAAGGTCCAACTCCCTGGCATCGACTATCGCGCCCGAGAGTCCAGCCTGTCGAATGTCTCGCCCTATGCGCTCGAATACGAGTATGCCTTCAACCGCGATTGGCGATTCAATTCGGACTTCAACTGGGATCCGGACAGCCGCAGCACCCGCTCGGGCAGCGCGATGTTCCACTACCAGCCTGAAGACAATCCAAACAAGGTCGTCAACCTTGGCTATCGCTACCGCAACGACATGGTCATCTACGACTCGCTGACCGGTACTTGGAAGGAAGGCGGCAGTTACGGCACGCCAGGCCAGCCGAACTACATCAAGGACTACTACAAGATCCAGCAGCACGACTTCTCGGTCATCTGGCCGATCGTGCCGCAATGGAGCGTCATCGCACGCTGGCAGCACGACTACAACCGCAACCGCACCCTCGAAGCGATGGGCGGTTTCGAATATGACAACTGCTGCTGGAAGCTGCGCCTGATCAACCGTTACTGGTTGGACTACGACGACTTCAGCCAAGCGACCCCAAGCAACGAAAAAGGCGACCACGGTGTCTTCCTGCAGATCGTGCTGAAGGGCCTCGGTGGCGTGGTAGGCAACAAGGTCGAATCGTTCCTGGACCAAGGCATTCAAGGTTACCGTACACGTGAAGAGCAAGCTTATTGATCGTCTGCGCCCGCTGATGCTGGGCGCCGTATTGCTGAGTGGCGCGGTGCATGCCGCGGTGCAACCCATTGACCGTGTGGTGGCCATCGTCGACAACGACGTGGTCATGCAGAGCCAACTGGACCAGCGCGTACACGAAGTGCAGCAGACCATCGCCAAGCGTGGCGGTGGGGTGCCACCGGCCGGTGCGCTGGAGCAGCAGGTGCTGGAGCGCCTGATCGTCGAGAACCTGCAACTGCAGATCGGCGAGCGCTCGGGCATCCGTATCACCGACGAGGAGCTGAACCAGGCCGTCGGCACCATTGCCCAGCGCAACGGCATGTCGCTGGAACAGTTCCGCGCCGCCCTGGCCCACGACGGCCTGTCGTATGACGACGCCCGCGAGCAGATCAAGCGCGAGATGATCATCAGCCGCGTGCGTCAGCGGCGGGTGGCCGAGCGCATCCAGGTTTCCGAGCAGGAAGTGAAGAACTTCCTCAACTCGGACCTGGGCAAGATGCAGCTCTCGGAAGAGTATCGCCTGGCCAACATTCTCATCCCGACCCCGGAAAGCGCCAACTCCGACGCGATCCAGGCGGCAGCTCGCCAAGCGGGCGACGTCTACCAGCAGCTCAAGCAAGGTGCCGACTTCGGTCGCCTGGCCATCGCGCGCTCGGCCAGCGAGAACGCCTTGGAAGGCGGCGAGATGGGCTGGCGCAAAGCCGGCCAACTGCCACCTGACTTCGCCAAGATGCTCAGCAGCATGACGGTCGGCGACATCACCCAGCCAATCCGCATCCCCAACGGTTTCATCATCCTCAAGCTCGAGGAGAAGCGTGGTGGCGAAAGCAGTGTGCTGCGCGACGAAGTGCATGTGCGCCACATCCTGATCAAGCCTAGCGAGATCCGCAGCGACAAGGCCACCGAGCAACTGGCCGAACGCCTGTACGACCGGATCAAGAACGGTGAAGACTTCGGCGAACTGGCGAAGAGCTTCTCGGAAGACCCGGGCTCGGCGCTTAACGGTGGCGACCTCAACTGGGTCGACCCGAACAGCCTGGTGCCGGAGTTCCGCGAGCAGATGGCCAACGCCCAGCAAGGCGAAGTCACCCGCCCGTTCCGCACCCAATACGGCTGGCACGTGCTTGAAGTGCTGGGCCGCCGCGCCACCGACAGCACAGCACAGGCGCGTGAGCAACAGGCCATGAACGTCCTGCGCAACCGCAAGTACGACGAAGAGCTGCAGACCTGGCTGCGCCAGATCCGCGACGAAGCCTACGTTGAAATCAAGCTGCCTGGCGCCGACCAGGCCGGCCAGTGAAGCCCCTGCGCTTCGCCGTTACACCCGGTGAACCAGCCGGCATAGGCCCCGACCTGTGCCTGCTGCTCGCCGCCGAGGCACAGCCCCACCCCCTGATCGCCATCACCAGCCGTGACCTGCTCGCCGAGCGGGCCGCGCAGCTGGGGCTGGCCGTCGACCTACGCCTGGTCACGCCCGGCAGTTTCCCGGAACACCCGGCCCCCGCCGGGAGCCTGTACGTCTGGGACACCCCCCTGGCCAAGCCAGTAGTAGCCGGACAACTGGACAAGGCCAACGCCGCCTTCGTCCTGGAGACCCTCACCCGCGCCGGCCAAGGCTGCCTCAACGGTGATTTCGCCGGCATGATCACCGCCCCCGTGCACAAGGGCGTGATCAACGAGAGCGGCATCGCCTTCTCCGGGCACACCGAGTTCCTCGCCGACCTCACCCATACCGCGCAAGTGGTCATGATGCTGGCGACACGAGGCCTGCGCGTGGCACTAGTGACCACTCACCTGCCCCTGCGCGACATCGCCGATGCCATCACCCCCGAACGCCTTGAGCGCGTCACCCGCATCCTGCATGCGGACATGCGCGACAAGTTCGGCATCGACAACCCACGCATCCTGGTCTGCGGGCTCAATCCGCACGCCGGGGAAGGCGGCCACCTGGGCCGCGAAGAAATCGACATCATCGAGCCCGCCCTGGAGCGCCTGCGCCAGGAAGGCATGGACCTGCGCGGACCACTGCCGGCCGATACCCTGTTTACCCCCAAATATCTGGAGCACTGCGACGCGGTGCTGGCGATGTACCACGACCAGGGCCTGCCCGTACTCAAGTACAAGGGCTTCGGTGCCGCGGTCAACGTGACGCTGGGCCTGCCGATCATCCGCACCTCGGTCGACCACGGCACCGCCCTGGACCTGGCCGGCAGTGGCCGGATCGACACCGGCAGCCTGCGCGTCGCCCTGGAAACCGCCTACCAGATGGCCGAGAACCGACCATGAACGAGCATTACCAACACCGGGCGCGCAAGCGCTTCGGCCAGAACTTCCTGCATGACGCCGGAATCATCGACCGCATCCTGCGGGCGATCAACGCCAAGGCCGGCGAACACCTGCTGGAAATCGGCCCGGGCCAGGGCGCCCTCACCGAGGGCCTGCTGGGCAGCGGCGCACAGCTGGACGTGGTGGAGCTGGACAAGGATCTGGTGCCGATCCTGCAACACAAGTTCGCCGGGCGCGGCAATTTCCGCCTGCACCAGGGCGACGCCCTGAAGTTCGACTTCAATCAGCTGGGCGTGCCGGAGCGCAGCCTCAAGGTGGTGGGCAACCTGCCCTATAACATCTCGACACCGCTGATCTTCCACCTGCTGGCCCACGCCCACCTGATCCGCGACATGCACTTCATGCTGCAGAAGGAAGTGGTCGAGCGCATGGCCGCAGGCCCGGGTGGTGGTGACTGGGGCCGCCTGTCGATCATGGTCCAGTACCACTGCCGCGTGGAACACCTGTTCAACGTAGGCCCAGGCGCGTTCAACCCCCCGCCGAAAGTGGATTCGGCCATCGTGCGCCTGGTCCCCCACGAGGTACTGCCGCACCCGGCCAAGGACCCGCAATTGTTGGAGCGCGTGGTACGCGAAGCCTTCAACCAGCGCCGCAAGACCCTGCGCAACACGCTCAAGGGCCTGCTCGACAGCCAGGCCATCGAGGCTGCCGGCGTCGATGGCAGCCTGCGCCCCGAGCAACTGGACCTGGCCGCGTTCGTACGCCTGGCCGACAAGCTGGCCGAACAGCAGGGCTGATAGCCCTGTTCGCCGGCAAGCCGGCTCCTACAGGCGATACGCCCCATCGTAGGAGCCGGCTTGCCGGCGAACGGTCCCGCAGCTGCCCAGCACCGCTGGCCCTCCCCCCCGCCAATGGCCTAGACTGCGTTATTGCGTCAGTTCGCCCAAGGCCCTTGCATGTCCGACCCCCGCTACCAGATCGACGTCAGCGTCGTCACTCGCTACCTCAAAGAACAATCCGACCCCGAGAACGACCGTTTCGCCTTCGCCTACACCATCACCGTGCAGAACAACGGCACGGTGAAAGCCAAGCTGATGTCCCGGCACTGGCTGATCACCAACGGCGATGGCGAAGTCGAGGAAGTCCGGGGGGCAGGCGTGATCGGCCAGCAACCGCTGATCGAACCAGGACAGAGCCACACCTACAGCAGCGGCGCGGTGATCAGCACCCGTGTCGGTACCATGCAGGGCAGCTACCAGATGTTCGCCGAGGACGGAAAACGCTTCGACGCCACGATCGCGCCGTTCCGCCTGGCCGTGCCCGGAGCACTGCACTGATGACCACCTACGCGGTCGGTGACCTGCAAGGTTGCCTGCAGCCACTCAAGTGCCTGCTCGAACGCGTGCGCTTCAATCCCGCGGTGGACCGCCTATGGTTGGTGGGCGACCTGGTCAACCGCGGCCCGGAGTCGCTCGAGACCCTGCGCTACCTCTATTCGATTCGTGATTCGCTGATCTGCGTGCTGGGCAACCATGACCTGCACCTGCTGGCTGCCTGGCACAACGTCGAACGCCTGAAGAAAAGCGACACCCTGCGCGAAATCATAGAGGCCCCGGACGCCGACCAACTGTTCGACTGGCTGCGCCGGCAGAAGCTGCTGCACTACGACGAACCACGCGGCATTGCCATGGTCCACGCCGGCATCCCACCGCAATGGACACTGGGCAAGGCACTGGAACTGGCCGCCGAAGTCGAGGAAGTGCTGCGCGACGATGGCCGTCTCAAGCTGTACCTGGACGGTATGTACGGCAACGAGCCCAACAAGTGGAGCAAGGACCTGGCGGGTGTCGAACGCCTGCGGGTGATCACCAACTACTTCACCCGCATGCGCTTCTGCACTGCCGCCGGCAAGCTCGACCTCAAGAGCAAGGAAGGGCTGGACAGCGCCCCCAAAGGCTACAAGCCCTGGTTCGACCATCCAGACCGCCGCTCGCGGCACGTGAAGATCATCTTCGGCCACTGGGCCGCCCTCGAAGGCCGTGTCGACGTACCGGGCGTGATCGCCCTGGACACCGGTTGCGTCTGGGGCGGCGCGATGACCCTGTACAACGTCGACAGCGGCGAGTACCACCGCTGCGATTGCACCCGTGAGGGCACCCCTCGCCCACCAGCACCCCACAACGATCAACCCTGAAGGAAGCGCACCCATGAGCGAATTCAAGCGTATCAGCCCCGAGCAAGCCCTCGCCCTACGTGCAGCAGGTGCGGTCGTGGTGGACATTCGCGACCCGCAAGCCTACGCCGCCGGGCACATCACCGGCGCCACTCATCTGGACAACCACTCGGTGGCCGATTTCATCCGCAGTGCCGACCTCGATGCGCCTACACTGGTTGTCTGCTACCACGGCAATTCCAGCCAGAGCGCCGCCGCCTACCTCGTCGGCCAGGGCTTCTCCAATGTCTACAGCATCGATGGTGGCTTCGAGCTGTGGCGCGCCACCTACCCGGACGAAACCGCTCAGGGCAACGTGGAATAATTTTTTTCATTTTTCCTGCAGCCCGCGCTCCGTGCGGGCTCGCGCCAGACCTGACGAACGGTCGCAGGCGTCTTCTTGGCTCCCCGCCCTTGACCTTGCGTATAACCAACTATCCTTAAGCCCAGGCCATCCAAGAAAAGGGGAGAGCCGGTACACCGGCGTGCGGGTCATCGGTAGCGTTTCAGGGTGTTCTGGGGGGTTTACAGCAATCGGCAAGCCCGGTTGCATGCCAGCATCGGCTGACTGATCCGGCGTCGTCTCCACGTATCGAGCGAGGTGACGTCATGAGCATTTTTAGCCACTTCCAACAACGTTTCGAGTCCACCCGGCAGGAAGAACTCTCCCTGCAGGAGTACCTCGAACTGTGCAAGAAAGATCGCAGTGCCTATGCCTCGGCGGCCGAGCGGCTGTTGATGGCTATCGGTGAACCCGAGCTGATCGACACCTCCAGCAACTCCAGGCTGTCGCGGATCTTCTCCAACAAAGTGATCCGTCGATATCCAACCTTTGCCGACTTCCACGGGATGGAAGAATGCATCGACCAGATCGTCTCCTACTTCCGCCATGCCGCTCAGGGCCTGGAAGAGAAGAAACAGATCCTCTACCTGCTGGGCCCGGTAGGCGGCGGTAAATCGTCGCTGGCCGAAAAACTCAAGCAGTTGATGGAGAGAGTACCGTTCTATGCCATCAAGGGCTCGCCGGTGTTCGAATCGCCCCTGGGGCTGTTCAACGCTTCTGAGGACGGCGCTATTCTCGAAGAGGACTTCGGGATACCACGACGCTATCTGAACACCATCATGTCGCCCTGGGCCACCAAACGCCTGGCGGAGTTTGGCGGTGATATCAGCCAGTTCAAGGTGGTCAAGCTCTACCCTTCGATCCTCAATCAGATCGCTATCGCCAAGACTGAACCGGGCGACGAGAACAACCAGGATATCTCGGCCCTGGTGGGCAAGGTGGACATCCGCAAGCTAGAAGAATTTCCACAGAACGATGCCGACGCCTACAGCTATTCGGGTGCTCTGTGCCGGGCCAACCAGGGCCTGATGGAATTCGTCGAGATGTTCAAGGCACCGATCAAGGTCCTGCACCCGTTGCTCACTGCCACGCAGGAGGGCAACTACAACAGTACCGAGGGCCTTGGAGCCATCCCTTACACCGGCATCCTGCTGGCCCACTCCAACGAGTCGGAATGGCACACGTTCCGCAATAACAAGAACAACGAAGCGTTCATCGACCGGATCTACATCGTCAAGGTCCCGTACTGCCTGCGGGTCAGCGACGAGATCAAGATCTACGACAAGCTGCTGGTCAACAGCTCGCTGGCCAAGGCCCACTGCGCGCCCGACACCCTCAAGATGCTCGCCCAGTTCACCGTGCTCTCGCGCCTGAAGGAGCCGGAAAACTCCAACATCTACTCGAAAATGCGCGTCTACGATGGCGAGAACCTGAAAGACACCGACCCCAAGGCCAAGTCGATCCAGGAATACCGCGACTCAGCCGGTGTCGACGAGGGCATGAACGGCCTGTCGACGCGTTTTGCGTTCAAGATCCTGTCCAAGGTGTTCAACTTCGATCCGCACGAAATCGCGGCCAACCCAGTGCACCTGCTCTATGTGCTGGAACAGCAGATCGAGCAGGAGCAGTTCCCCGCCGAGGTGCGCGAGCGTTACTTGCGCTACCTGAAGGAATACCTGGCACCGCGCTACATCGAGTTCATCGGCAAGGAAATCCAGACCGCCTACCTCGAGTCCTACAGCGAATACGGCCAGAACATCTTCGACCGCTATGTGCTGTACGCCGATTTCTGGATCCAGGACCAGGAATACCGCGACCCGGAAACCGGCGAGATCCTCAACCGCATCGCCCTCAACGAAGAGCTGGAGAAGATCGAGAAGCCGGCAGGCATCAGCAATCCGAAGGACTTCCGCAACGAGATCGTCAACTTCGTGTTGCGCGCCCGGGCCAACAACAACGGCAAGAACCCCAGCTGGCTGAGCTACGAGAAGCTGCGGGTGGTGATCGAGAAGAAAATGTTCTCCAACACCGAGGATCTGCTGCCCGTCATCAGCTTCAACGCCAAGGCCAGCAAAGAGGATCAACAGAAACACAACGACTTCGTCACCCGGATGGTGGAGCGTGGCTACACCGACAAACAGGTGCGCCTGCTGTCGGAATGGTACCTGCGGGTCAGGAAATCGCAGTAAAGGCGGCAAGTCACGTACGGTACGACGGGCTCCCGCGTACCGCGCGTGGCGGCGGCGACTGCTTTTACTTGCAGCTCGTAGCTTGAAGCTTGCAGCTGTATCCCGCTACCGGAGGGCCCATGAGCTACGTAATCGACCGACGCCTGAACGGCAAGAACAAGAGCACGGTCAACCGCCAGCGTTTTCTGCGGCGGTACCGCGAGCACATCAAGAAAGCCGTCGAAGAGGCCGTGAGCCGCCGCTCCATCATGGACATGGAGCATGGCGAACAGATCAGCATTCCGGGTCGCGATATCGATGAACCGGTACTGCACCACGGTCGTGGCGGCAAACAGACCATCGTCCACCCCGGCAACAAGGAATTCACCGCCGGCGAACACATTGCCCGCCCCCAGGGTGGCGGCGGCGGTGGCGGGCGCGGCAAGGCTGGCAACTCCGGCGAGGGCATGGACGACTTCGTCTTCCAGATCACCCAGGAAGAGTTCCTCGAGTTCATGTTCGAGGACCTTGAACTACCCAATCTGGTCAAACGCCACCTGACCGGTACCGACACTTTCAAGACCGTGCGCGCCGGTATCGCCAACGAAGGCAACCCCTCGCGCATCAATATCGTACGCACATTGCGCTCGGCCCACGCGCGGCGCATCGCCCTGACCGGCAGCAGTCGCGCCCTGTTGCGTGAAGCACAAAAGGAGCTGGATCGGCTGAAAGTCGAAGAGCCGGACAACTTCACCGACATCCAGGAAACCGAGATCGAGATCGAACGCCTCAAGGCGCGCATCAACCGCCTGCCGTTCCTCGACACCTTCGACCTCAAGTACAACCTGCTGATCAAGCAACCCAACCCCAGCTCCAAGGCGGTGATGTTCTGCCTGATGGACGTCTCCGGCTCCATGACCCAGGCCACCAAGGATATCGCCAAGCGCTTCTTCATCCTGCTGTACCTGTTCCTCAAGCGGAACTACGACCGCATCGAGGTGGTGTTCATCCGTCACCACACCAGTGCCCGCGAAGTGGACGAAGAAGAGTTCTTCTACTCCCGCGAGACCGGCGGCACCATCGTTTCCAGCGCGCTGAAAATGATGCAGGAGATCATGGCCGAACGTTACCCGGCCAGTGACTGGAACATCTACGCCGCCCAGGCCTCGGACGGCGACAACTGGAACGACGACTCGCCGATCTGCCGCGACATCCTCGCCAACCAGATCATGCCGCATGTGCAGTACTACACTTATGTCGAGATCACTCCACGCGAACACCAGGCGCTGTGGTACGAGTACGAGCGCATAGGCGAAGCCTATCCGGACACTTTTGCCCAGCAGCAGTTGGTATCGGCCGGCGATATCTATCCGGTCTTCCGTGAACTCTTCCAGCGCAGGTTAGCCACATGAGCGCCAGAGAACAGAGACGCCAACCCATTTCCGTCGGTTCGGAGTGGACATTCGAGCTGATCCAGACCTACGACCGCGAGATCAGCCGCCTGGCCGCGCGCTACGCGCTGGACACCTACCCGAACCAGATCGAAGTCATCACCGCCGAGCAGATGATGGATGCCTATGCCTCCGTGGGCATGCCCCTGGGGTATCACCACTGGTCGTATGGCAAGCAGTTCCTCAGCACCGAGAAGTCCTACAGCCGTGGGCAGATGGGCCTGGCCTACGAGATCGTGATCAACTCCGACCCGTGCATCGCCTACCTGATGGAAGAGAACACCATGTGCATGCAGGCACTGGTGATCGCCCATGCCTGCTATGGCCACAACAGCTTCTTCAAGGGCAACTACCTGTTCCGCACCTGGACCGATGCCAGCTCGATCATCGATTACCTGGTGTTCGCCAAGCAGTACATCGCCCAATGCGAGGAACGCCACGGCATCGACGCCGTGGAAGACCTGATCGACTCCTGCCACGCCCTGATGAATTACGGCGTGGACCGCTACAAACGCCCCTATCCCATTTCTGCGGAAGAGGAGCGCCGCCGCCAGAAGGAGCGTGAAGAGCATCTGCAACGGCAGATCAACGATCTTTGGCGCACCATCCCCAAAGGCGCGGAGAAAGGCAGCGAGAAGGATGACGCGCGTTTCCCGGCCGAGCCACAGGAAAACATCCTTTACTTCATCGAGAAACACGCTCCGTTGCTCGAGCCCTGGCAGCGTGAAGTCGTGCGCATCGTGCGCAAGATCGCCCAGTATTTCTACCCGCAGCGCCAGACCCAGGTGATGAACGAAGGCTGGGCGACCTTCTGGCACTACACGCTGATGAACGACCTCTACGACGAGGGTTTGATCACCGAAGGCTTCATGATGGAGTTCCTCCAGTCGCATACCAGCGTGGTGTTCCAACCCGGCTTCGACAGCCCGTACTACAGCGGCATCAACCCCTATGCCCTGGGTTTTGCGATGTACACCGACATCCGTCGCATGTGCGAGCACCCAACTGAAGAGGACCGCCGCTGGTTCCCGGAGATCGCCGGCAGTGACTGGCTGTCCACCATCAAGTTCGCCATGAGCAGCTTCAAGGACGAGAGTTTCATCCTGCAGTACCTCTCACCGAAGGTGATCCGCGACCTCAAGCTGTTCAGCATCCTCGACGACGACCAGCGCGACGACCTGCTGGTACCGGCGATCCACGACGAAGACGGCTACCGGACCATCCGTGAGCAACTGGCCGCCCAGTACAACCTGGGCAACCGCGAGCCCAATGTGCAGATCTGGAGCATCGACCGCCGTGGTGACCGCTCCCTGACCCTGCGCCACCAGCAACACAACCGCAAACCACTGGGCGACTCCACCGACGAAGTGCTCAAGCACCTGCACCGCCTGTGGGGCTTCGATATTCACCTGGAAACCGTACAGGGCGACCAGATCATGAAGACCCACCACATGCCGCCCCGCAGCGAACATGGCGAGGCCGGTGAGTACGGGCGCATGGACCTGGCCGTGGTTCATCACCTCTGACCCTCCCCCATGCGTGCCGACACGGTATCCTGTCGGCACTCATGGAGGTTCATATGCAGATCTACAAAGTTGGCGGCGCCGTGCGCGACCGCTTGCTCGGCCGCCCGGTCAGCGACGTCGATTGGCTGGTGGTCGGAGCCACGGTCGAACAGATGCAGGCCCAGGGCTTCCGCCCGGTGGGCGCCGATTTCCCGGTGTTTCTTCACCCCAAGACCGGTGAGGAGTACGCCCTGGCCCGCACCGAGCGCAAGAGTGGGCGCGGTTATGGCGGGTTCACCTTCCATGCCAGTCCGGATGTGACCCTGGAGGAAGACCTGATCCGCCGCGACCTGACCATCAACGCGATGGCCGAGGACGAGCACGGCAACCTGCATGACCCCTACCACGGTAAAGTTGATCTCGATCAGCGCATTCTTCGCCATGTTGCCCCCGCGTTCGCCGAAGATCCCCTGCGTGTCCTTCGCGTGGCACGTTTCGCCGCCCGTTATGCGCCGCTGGGTTTTCGCGTGGCCGATGAGACTCTGGAATTGATGCGCCAGATCGCAGGCTCGGGCGAGTTGCAGGCACTGACCGCGGAGCGTAGCTGGAAGGAAATCGAACGCGCCTTGATGGAGGAGCAGCCCCAGGTCTTCATCGAAGTGCTGCGCGCTTGCGGCGCCCTCGAGGAGTTGATGCCGGAGGTCGACACCCTGTTCCAAGGCGACGCCGGTCAGGGCGTTCATATGCTTGCTGTGTTGCAACAGACCGCAGTACACAAGCAGCCGCTTACAGTGCGCTGGGCCTGCCTGCTGCTTGCTCTTGAAGAGAAGCAGATCAAGGCGGTCAACCAACGCTTCAAGGCACCCCGCGAGTGCCAGGAACTGGCGATGCTGGTGGGTGAATTCCACCAGCACGGACACCGCGCCCTGGAGCTGCCAGCTGAAACGCTACTGGAGTTGCTGCAAAAGTTCGACGTGTACCGGCGCCCACAACGTTTCGAGGAATTCATCGAGGCGTGCAGGATGGATGCCTTGCTGGAGGGCCGGGATTATCCACAGGGCGAGCACTTGCGGGGTGCGGCAGCAACAGCCAGGGCGGTGGATGTGAAGCCGTTGATGGAAAGCGGGTTGACGGGCCAGGCACTGGGCGGGGCGCTCAAGGCCGCGCGGCTCAGCGCGCTACAGGCTTTCAAGGCCAACTGATCTGTTCGCCGGCAAGCCGGCTCCTACCTGACCGTGTAGGAGCCGGCTTGCCGGCGAACCGCTTCGGATCAGATCCGGGTCAGCTGCAAACCCCGCCATTCGAACGGCACTGGCGCCAGCACCTGCTCGATGCTCGCCTCATGCCACAACTGCCCCATGGGCTTGCCCGCGCCCGGATGCACCAGTTCCGGCGCCAACAGCGACAACGGCCACAGCACAAAGGCGTTCTTCAGGATCTCCGCCCGAGGCAGCACAAGCCCGTTGAACGTGCCATGCAGGTCGTCGTACATCAACACATCGATATCCAGCGGCAGGCCCTTGCGGTCCGGCGCATAGCGGCCATTGTCCGCTTCGATGAACTTGAGACGACGATCGAGCTCCAGCAGCGGCAGATCGGTCTGCCCACGCACCACCAGGTTGTAGAAGGGCCCGCTCTTGATGCCCACGGCCTGGCTTTCGAACACCGCTGAACAGTGCATGTCACTGAGAATGCCCGCCAGCGCATCAAGCCCCGCGCACACATGCCGTTCGCGGTCGATGTTACTGCCCACCCCCAGGTAAACCGTGCTCAGAGACATCCGCGCTCGATCTCCACGCCAACGCCGCCACGGGCCGCAGGCACCGCGCCCGGCTTAGTCAGTTTCAGACGCACCCAAGGGATGTTGAACTCGTCCATCAGCACCGCCACCAGGCGCTCAGCGAAGGTCTCTACCAGTTCGAAGCGCGCCTGCTCGGCAAAGGCCTGGATACGTGCTGAAACGCTGGCGTAGTCGAGGGCCAGTGACAGGTCGTCACCCGCGGCGGCCGGGCGGTTATCCCAGGCGAAACTAAGGTCCAGGCGCAGGCACTGGCGAATATCCCGCTCCCAGTCATAGGCACCGATGACGGTATCGACTTCCAGGCCTTCGATGAACACTCTGTCCAAGCACTTCTCTCCACAGCACGACAAGGGCGACGGGCGCCGTTAGAATCAGGGCGTCCTCGCCCGGAATAGTTAGCATGTTTTGGTCACTGGCGCTGCTTGCCTACCTGCTCGGCTCTCTGTCCTTCGCCATCCTCCTGAGCCGCCTCACGGGCAGCCCGGACCCGCGTTCCAGTGGCTCGGGCAACGCCGGCGCAACCAACATGCTACGCCTGGCAGGGCGCAAGCTGGCGATCCTGACGTTGCTGGGCGACCTGTGCAAGGGCATGTTGCCCGTGCTGTTGGCTCGCCAGGCCGGCCTGGATCCGCAGGAGCAGGCCTGGGTGGGCATCTGCGCGGTGCTCGGCCACCTGTTCCCGATCTACTTCCGCTTCCAGGGTGGCAAGGGCGTCGCCACTGCGGCCGGCATGCTCATGGCCCTTTACTTCCCGGCAGCACTGCTGGCCATCGGCGCCTGGCTGCTGACCTTCTACCTGACCCGCACCAGCTCGCTGGCCGCCCTGATCGCCACGCCACTCACCCTGCCACTGCTGGCCTGGCGCGAGCCCGAGGCCTTGCTGCCAATGACGGTGCTCACCCTGATGATCGTATGGCGACACCGCAATAACCTGCGCGACCTGTTCGCCGGGCGCGAACGCCACTTCTGACGCCCGCCTCCCGGCCGCATCTCACACGGGAGGCAACTGCTCCATCGGCCAGCGTGCCTGGACACTGATCGCCAGGTCCTGCTGCTGACCGGCCAGAAGGCGCTGGCAGCCCGCATAGGCAATCATCGCGCCGTTGTCGGTACAGAAGCGCGGGCGCGCGTAATAGACGTTGCCCTTGATGCTGGCCAGCATCTCCTCGAGAGACACGCGCAGGGCTTTGTTGGCGCTCACGCCACCGGCGATGACCAGACGCTTGAGGCCGGTCTGCTTGAGGGCGCGCTTGCACTTGATGGTCAGAGTTTCCACCACCGCCTGCTGGAACGCCAGGGACACGTCGCAACGGGTTTGCTCGTTGTCGTCCCCGGCGTCGCGGCATTGCTGCCAGGTGTTCAGGGCGAAGGTCTTCAGGCCACTGAAGCTGAACTGCAGGCCAGGCCGATCGGTCATCGGCCGCGGGAACACGAAACGCCCCGGCGTACCCTGTTCCGCCAGGCGCGCGATCTCCGGGCCACCCGGGTAGTTGAGGCCGATCAGCTTGGCGGTCTTGTCGAAGGCCTCGCCAGCGGCGTCATCCAGGCTCTCGCCCAGCAGCTCGTATTGGCCGATACCATCAACCCGAACCAACTGCGTATGGCCACCCGAGACCAACAAAGCGACGAACGGAAATTCCGGTGGTTGCTCCTCGAGCATCGGCGCCAGCAGATGGCCTTCCATATGGTGCACGCCGATCGCCGGAATATCCCAGGCGAACGCCAGCGCCTGGGCGCAAGATGCACCCACCAGCAGCGCGCCGACCAGGCCAGGACCCGCGGTGTAGGCGATGGCGTCGATCTCGGTGGCGACGCAGCCGGCCTCTTGCAGCACCTGGCGGATCAGCGGCAACATGCGCTTGACGTGGTCGCGCGAGGCGAGCTCGGGGACTACACCGCCATAGACGCGGTGCAGGTCGATCTGGCTGAACAGCGCGTCGGCCAGCAGGCCGCGTTCGCTGTCGTATAATGCGACGCCAGTTTCGTCGCAGGATGTTTCCAATCCCAGTACTAGCATGGGTCCGTGCCTTGTGGAGGCTGAATTCGAAGGCGCGCATGATAGTCCCCGCACCTTGTGCCGACCAGCGGTTTTCGATCAGAGGCTTTGCATTCCTGCCAGCTAAGGGTTAACATCCGCAACCCTTGAAAACCGACGTTCTCCAGCACACCTTATGTTTTGCCAGGAGCACGTCTACCCCGGTAATGAATTAAGGTAGCCCTGGATGCCAGCCGTCAAAGTTAAAGAGAACGAACCCTTCGACGTAGCTCTGCGTCGTTTCAAGCGCTCCTGCGAAAAAGCCGGTGTACTGGCTGAAGTTCGTAGCCGCGAGTTTTACGAGAAGCCGACCGCCGAGCGTAAGCGCAAAGCCGCTGCCGCTGTTAAGCGTCACGCCAAGAAGGTTCAGCGCGAACAGCGCCGCGCCGTTCGCCTGTACTAATACAGGCGTTCTACGCAAAGCTTCTGCCCCGCCCGGCCTCGTGCCGGGCTGATGGCAGCGGTCGTTTCAAACCCTTGGCCATGCGCCTTGGGTGCCCCGGCACAAGCCATGGGCAACCTGCCTCAACACGTCAGAACTGGTCTTTGACCAGGCGTGCACGTCTTCTCTGACGAGCCCTTCCCGGGCTGGTGACGAGCACAACACCTCTTCTGCGACACCCCACGCCAAACCCGCGCACAAGCGTTTAGACTTGCCAGTTGCCAGATGACGAGACTGCCATGGCCGGGCTGATTCCCCAGAGCTTCATCGATGACCTTCTCAACCGCACCGACATCGTCGATGTGGTGAGTTCGCGCGTCCAGCTGAAGAAGACCGGCAAGAATCTCTCCGCCTGCTGCCCGTTTCACAAGGAAAAGAGCCCCTCCTTCACCGTCAGCCCCGACAAGCAGTTCTACTACTGCTTCGGCTGTGGTGCCGGTGGCAACGCGCTCGGCTTTGTCATGGACCACGACAACCTGGACTTCCCCCAGGCGGTCGAGGAACTGGCACGCGCGGCGGGTATGGAGGTACCACGCGAGGAAGGCCGCCGCGGGCAGAAACCGCGCCAGCCGACCGATTCGCCGCTGTACCCGCTGCTTGAAGCCGCCGCAGAGTTCTACCGCCAGGCCCTGCGCAACCACCCCACCCGCAAGGCGGCAGTGGAGTACCTGAAGGGTCGCGGCCTGTCCGGCGAGATCGCCCGCGACTTCGGCCTGGGCTTCGCGCCGCCGGGCTGGGACAACCTGCTCAAGCACCTGGGTGCCGACCCCCTGCAGCAGAAGGTGATGATCGACGCAGGCCTGCTGATCGAGAACGCCGAAAGCGGCAAGCGCTACGACCGCTTCCGTGACCGAGTAATGTTCCCCATCCGCGACAGCCGCGGCCGGGTGATCGCCTTCGGCGGCCGGGTACTGGGCGACGACAAGCCCAAGTACCTGAACTCCCCGGAAACGCCGGTTTTCCACAAAGGTCAGGAACTGTACGGCCTTTACGAGGCGCGCAAGCACAACCGCAACCTCGACGAGATCATCGTGGTCGAGGGCTACATGGACGTGATCGCCCTCGCCCAACAGGGCTTGCGCAACGCCGTGGCCACGCTCGGCACGGCCACCAGCGAGGAACACCTCAAGCGCCTGTTCCGCGTGGTGCCCAGCGTGCTGTTCTGCTTCGATGGCGACCAGGCCGGCCGCAAGGCCGCCTGGCGCGCGCTGGAGTCGACCCTGTCGAGCCTGCAGGATGGCCGCCGCGCGCGCTTCCTGTTCCTGCCCGAGGGCGAGGACCCGGACAGCCTGGTCCGCGCCGAGGGCACCGACGCCTTCCAGGCGCGTATAAACCAGCATGCCCAGTCACTGGCCGACTATTTCTTCGAGCAGTTGAGCAACGAGGCCGACCCCCGCTCTCTGGAAGGCAAGGCGCACATGGCCACGCTGGCCACGCCACTGATCGAGCAGGTGCCCGGTGCGAACCTGCGCCAGTTGATGCGCAACCGCCTGAAGGAAATTACCGGGCTCGATCCGCAGCAGATGGAGCAGTTGGCCCAGAGCGCGCCCGCTCCCAGCGTGCCGGACTACGACCCCGGCTACGACTACGACGCCATGGCCAGCTACACACCGGACTTTGGCGATCCGCACCAGCCCGACTACGCTCCGGCACAGCAGGAGCAGCGCCCGTGGACGCCGAACAAGGGCGGCGGCAAGAAACAGTGGGATGGCAAGCCGTGGGACAAGAAAGGCGGCAAGCCTTGGCAGCGTGATGGCCAGCGCGAAGCGCCACCACGGGTGCCTGCCCCCGTGGAACCACCGACATTGTCAGCTTTGCGCACCCTGCTGCATCATCCGTTGCTGGCCGGCAAGGTCGAGGACGCCGGCCACTTCGCCGACGAGAAGCAACTGTACAGCCAACTGCTGGTGGCCCTGATCGAAGCCGCGCAGAAGAATCCTAAGCTAAGCTCTATGCAGCTGATCGCACGCTGGCACGGGACCGAGCAAGGCCGCCTGCTGCGGGCCCTGGCGGAAAAGGAATGGTTGATCGATGCCGACAACCTTGAACAACAGTTTTTCGACACTATAACTAGTTTGTCCGCTCGCCAACGTGAGCGCAGCCTGGAACATTTGATCAGCAAGTCACGTCTAACCGGTTTGGACGAGGACGAAACTTCGAAGCTTCGCGACTTGCTCCGCCGCAATGTTCCCGCACAAAACCCGACCTCATCTGGCGCGTGAGGTCCATGCTCGGGTATAATCCTCGGCTTGTTTTTTGCCCGCCAAGACCTTCAGTGGATAGGGTGTTATGTCCGGAAAAGCGCAACAGCAATCTCGTATCAAAGAGTTGATCACCCGCGGTCGTGAGCAGGGCTACCTGACTTACGCGGAGGTCAACGACCACCTGCCAGAGGATATTTCAGATCCGGAGCAGGTGGAAGACATCATCCGCATGATCAACGACATGGGGATCAACGTATTCGAGAGTGCTCCGGATGCGGATGCCCTGTTGTTGGCGGAAGCCGACACCGACGAAGCCGCAGCCGAAGAGGCCGCCGCCGCGTTGGCGGCCGTTGAGACCGATATCGGCCGCACGACCGACCCGGTGCGCATGTACATGCGTGAAATGGGTACCGTCGAGCTGCTGACCCGCGAAGGCGAGATCGAAATCGCCAAGCGCATCGAGGAAGGCATCCGTGAAGTCATGGGCGCCATCGCTCACTTCCCGGGCACCGTCGACTACATCATCAGCGAATACGACCGCGTCACCGCCGAAGGCGGCCGCCTGTCCGACGTCCTCAGCGGTTACATCGACCCTGACGACAACATCGCCGCGCCGACCGAAGAAGTACCGATCCCAGGTGCCAAGGCCGCCGCCGCGAAGGAAGAAGAAGAAGACGACGACGAAAACGCCGAGAGCAGTGATGACGAGGAAGAGGCCGAAAGCGGTCCGGACCCAGTCGTTGCCGCACAGCGTTTCGGTGCCGTCAACGATCAGCTGGTCATCACCCTCAAGGTGTTGAAGAAGCACGGCCGCACTCACGCCGAAAGCATTGGCGCCATGCAGGCCCTGGCCGATCTGTTCATGCCGATCAAGCTGGTGCCCAAGCAGTTCGACGCACTGGTTGAGCGCGTACGCAGCGCCCTTGACCGCCTGCGCCAGCAAGAACGCGCCATCATGCAGCTGTGCGTGCGTGACGCTCGCATGCCGCGCGCCGACTTCCTGCGCCTGTTCCCGAGCAACGAGACCGACCAGACCTGGTCCGGCGACCTGGCCAAGCGCAACACCAAGTGGGCCGCCGCCCTGGGTGAGAAAGACGCCGCGATCGTCGCCTGCCAGCAGAAGCTGATCGACCTCGAGACCGAGACCGGCCTGACCGTCGCCGAAATCAAGGAAATCAACCGTCGCATGTCCATCGGCGAGGCCAAGGCCCGCCGCGCCAAGAAGGAAATGGTCGAGGCGAACCTGCGTCTGGTGATCTCCATTGCGAAGAAGTACACCAACCGCGGCCTGCAGTTCCTCGACCTGATCCAGGAAGGCAACATCGGCCTGATGAAGGCGGTGGACAAGTTCGAATACCGTCGCGGCTACAAGTTCTCGACCTACGCCACCTGGTGGATCCGCCAGGCGATCACCCGCTCGATCGCCGACCAGGCGCGCACCATCCGTATTCCGGTGCACATGATCGAAACGATCAACAAGCTCAACCGTATTTCCCGCCAGATGCTGCAGGAAATGGGCCGTGAACCGACCCCGGAAGAGCTTGGCGAGCGCATGGAGATGCCTGAGGACAAGATCCGCAAGGTCCTGAAGATCGCCAAGGAGCCGATCTCCATGGAAACGCCGATCGGTGACGACGAAGACTCGCACCTGGGCGATTTCATCGAGGACTCCACCATGCAGTCCCCGATCGACGTGGCCACGGTCGAAAGCCTCAAGGAAGCGACCCGCGACGTGCTCTCGGGCCTGACCGCGCGCGAAGCCAAGGTGCTGCGCATGCGTTTCGGCATCGACATGAACACCGACCATACGCTTGAGGAAGTCGGCAAGCAGTTCGACGTGACCCGCGAGCGGATCCGTCAGATCGAAGCCAAGGCGCTGCGCAAGCTGCGCCATCCGACGCGAAGCGAGCATCTGCGCTCCTTCCTCGACGAGTAAAGACGAACCCCGGCCCAGGCCGGGGTTTTTCTTATGTGACAAATGGTCGTGAACGGCGCCACGCCGCTGGCCGGATGCCCGTCTACACTCGATTCAGACCCCCTGATCGAGAGGCCGCTATGCCCTTGATGCCGGCCCTTCTGTTGCTGCTCCTGCTCGCCTGGAACACAACGGCCGGCGCGCTCACCCTGACTGACGAGGAACAAGCCTGGCTCAGCGCGCACCCGCAGCTGCGCCTGGGCGTCGACGCTTCATGGCCGCCTTTCGAATTTCGCGACCAGGAAGGCCGCTACCAGGGATTGGCCGCCGATTACATCGCCTTGATCCAGGACCGCCTTGGCATCAAGCTCAAGCCCATCGAGCCCAGCAGCTGGACCGAGGTGCTCGCACAAGCGCGCACGGGCCGCATCGACCTGTTGCCCGGGATCATGTCCACCCCGGAACGCCAGGCCTACCTGGCATTCACCCGCCCCTACCTGGACTTCCCGATCGTCATCCTCGCCCACAAAGGCGGCGCTCAACCGCGCAACCTGGAGGATCTCTATGGCTTGAAGATCGCCGTGGTGGAGAATTACGCACCCCATGAATTGCTGCGTACCCACCATCCGGACCTGAACCTGGTGGCCATGCCCAACGTCAGTTCCACGCTCCAGGCACTGGCCACGGATGCAGTGGACGCCGTGGTTGGCGACCTCGCCTCAAGTATCTGGAGCCTGCGCCAACTCAAGCTCGACGGCCTCTACGTCAGTGGCGAGACCCCTTACCGCTACCAGCTGGCAATGGCCGCGCCACAAGAGCAGAAGATCTTCATCGGCATCCTCGACAAGGTCATGGCCGACATGAGCAGCAGCGAGGTCAGCCATATCCAGCAACGCTGGGTGGGCAACGTCATCGACCAGCGCACCTTCTGGCACGACATGCTGCTCTACGGCCTGCCGGGCGTCCTGCTGCTGGTGGCCATCCTCGCCGTGGTGATCCGCATCAACCGCCGGCTCAGCTCGGAGATCTCCCGGCGCATCGCCCTGGAGCAGGAACTGCGCAGCAGTGAGTACCACTATCGCGGCCTGGTCGAGAGCCTGTCGGCGATTGCCTGGGAGGCCGACGCCAATGACTTCACCTACAGCTACGTCTCGCCCCATGCCGAAGACCTGCTCGGCTACCCCCTGGGCGAATGGCTCCAGCCCGGGTTCTGGCGCAGCATCCTGCACCCTGAGGACGCGCTCTGGGCCCAGGCCTACTGCGACAGCGAAACCGCGGCAGGGCGCGACCACAGCCTCGACTACCGGGTGATCCGCGCCGATGGCCATTCCCTGTGGGTACGCAACATCGTCAGCATGATCGAGCACGGCCACAAACCCTTGATGCGCGGCCTGATGATCGACATCAGCGAAACCAAGCACACTGAAGATGCACTGCGCCTGTCGGAACAGAAGTTCGCCTCGGTGTTCCAGCAATGCCCGGACATCCTGCTCATTGCACGCCACAGTGACGGCTGCCTGATGGAGGTCAACGAAGCGTTCGAGGAGCAGATCGGACTGGGCCCGGCGCAAGTACTTGGCCGCACGGCCACCGAACTTGGCCTGTGGGGCGTGGCCGGCACCGGCCCACTGTTGCTCGAACGCCTGCACCAGGGCGGTATCCGCAACCTGGAAATGACCTTCCGGCGCAGTAACGGCCAGTTGTTCACCGGCCTTGTCTCCGCCGAGACCTTCGAGCTGGACGGCACCAAAGCCCTGGTGGTGGCAGTTCGCGACATCAACCAGCTCAAGGAAACCCAGCAGCAGCTGCAAATATCCGAAGAAAAGTTTGCCAAGGCGTTCCACGCCTCGCCTGACGGGCTGCTGCTGTCACGTCAGAAGGATGGCCTGCTGCTGGAGGTCAACGAAGGCTTCTGCCGCCTGACCGGCTACGACATCAGCACGACCGTCGACCAGACCTCCCTCGACCTGGGCATCTGGGTCGACCTCAACGAACGCCAGCGCCTGGTCGAACAGCTCAACCGCGATGGTTTCGTCCGCGATTTCAGCTGCCATATCCGCCGCAGCGACGGGCAGATCCGCCTGTGCGAACTGTCTGCTCGGCCCCTGCCGATCGGCGGCGTCGACTGCATGCTGACCATTGCCCGCGACATCACCGAGCGCCACCTGATGCAGGAGAAACTGCAACTGGCCGCCACCGTGTTCGAGAACACCGCCGAAGGCGTCTTGATTACCGACACCGACCAGCGCATCAGCGCGGTCAACCGGGCCTTCAGCGAAATCACCGGCTACAGCGAGATCGAAGCCCTCGGCCAAACTCCGCGCCTGCTCGCCTCCGGCCAGCATGACAGCGCCTTCTACGCCGCCATGTGGCACCAGCTGAATGCCGAAGGCCATTGGCAGGGTGAGATCTACAACAAACGCAAGAACGGCGAGCTCTACCCCGGCTGGCTCACCATTAGCGCCGTGCGCAACAGCGAGCGCGAAACCACCCACTTCGTTGCCGTGTTCGCCGATATTTCCAGCCTCAAGCATGCACAGGCCAAGCTCGACTACCAGGCCCACCACGACCCACTGACCGGCCTGCCCAACCGCGCACTGTTCGAAAACCGCCTGCTTTCGGCCCTCACCTGCGCGCAAGTCTCCAACCGCCAGGGCGCCGTGCTGTTCCTCGACCTGGACCGCTTCAAGCACATCAACGACAGCCTCGGCCACCCGGTCGGTGACCTGCTGCTCAAGGGCATCGCCCAGCGCCTGAAAGAACAGGTGCGGGATGTCGACACAGTGGCCCGGTTGGGCGGCGACGAATTCATCATCCTCCTGCCCGGCCTGCACAAGCCCAGTGACGCCAGCGCCATCGCCAACAAGCTGCTGGCCTGCTTCCACGCCCCGTTCCAGGCCGGTGAACACGAGTTTTTCACCAGCGCCAGCATCGGCATCAGTCTGTATCCGCAGGACGGCAGCGATGTCGCCACGCTGATCCGCAACGCAGACGCCGCCATGTACCGCTCCAAGGCCAAGGGCCGCAACCGTGTCGAGACCTACACCCGCGACCTCACCGCCCAGGCCAGCGAGCGCATCGCCCTCGAGCACGAGCTGCGTCGCGCCATCGAGCGCAACGAACTGAGCCTGTACTACCAACCCAAGTTCAGCCTCAAGACCCAGAGCCTGGTCGGCGCCGAAGCCTTGATCCGCTGGACCCACCCCACCTTCGGCGAAGTGCCGCCCGAGCAGTTCATCCATCTCGCCGAGGAAAACGGCACCATCCTCCAACTGGGAGACTGGGTGCTGGAGCAGGCTTGCCGGCAGATGCACCTCTGGAAGAAGGCCTACCAGGCTTTCGGCCCCCTCTCGATCAACCTTGCCGGCGCACAACTGCGCCAGCCCAGCCTGGCCAAGCGCATCGAGCAACTGCTCAAGAGCTACCAGCTCAAGGCGGGCGACCTGCAACTGGAGATCACTGAAAACTTCATCATGAGCCAGGCCGAGGAAGCCTTGAGCGTGCTCCACCAACTCAAGCAACTGGGCGTACAGCTGGCCATCGACGATTTCGGCACCGGTTACTCCTCGCTCAGCTACCTCAAGCGCCTGCCGCTGGATATCCTCAAGATCGACCAATCGTTCATCCGCGGCCTGCCGGATGACCCCCACGATGCCGCCATCGCCCGCGCCATCATTGCCCTGGGGCGCAGCATGCAGTTGACGATCATCGCCGAGGGGGTGGAGAACCAGGCCCAGCAGCGCTTCCTCGCCGCCGAGGGTTGCGAGCAGATCCAGGGCTACATCGTCAGCCTGCCCCTACCGCCTGCGGAGTTCGCCGCTACCTTCCTTCGCATAGCACTATCAGATCTTTCGGATGGCACGGTATCGAAACCCTCGTTATAATCCGGCGCACCTACTGAGGGCCTATAGCTCAGTCGGTTAGAGCAGAGGACTCATAATCCTTTGGTCCACGGTTCGAGTCCGTGTGGGCCCACCACCTTCAAAGCCGCGCACTGCGCGGCTTTTGCGTTTTTGACGGGATCGCCTCAGATACGGAATGCTCATTTGCAACTCGTAAACCCGAGTGCGAGCCGGGTCCTTTCCTCATCCGTTTTTGTGGGGCCGGCATCGCCTACGCCGCCCGGCCTGACTTGTGCACGACGACTATTCGCACACAATCTACTCGTCAGCCGGCTCGAAGCGCTCGCCACGAAACACCCGACGTGGATTGCCACGCTCGATGCGGTGATGGAACAACCGCCGCTCCGCGCGCAGTTCGCTGTCGACCTGCTCTGCCTGTTGCGCCAGGCGTTGACCGATGAGCAGCAGCGCCAAGCGTTTGTTGGCGTGCTGGCTACGCTCGCTCTGTACCTTGACGCTGACGCCGCTGGCCAGGTGCGTGGCGCGCACTGCCGAGTCGGTGGTGTTGACATGCTGACCACCCGGCCCGGACGAACGCAAGGTCTCGAAGTGGATCTCGCTCGCCAATTCCGGTGCCGGTGGCGCAAACCGTGCGCCCCCAAAGAACCAGTTCTTGCGCGCATGCCCCGGCCGGTACGGACTGCTGCACGTCCATTGCAGCGAGCCCGTCCAGTGATCCGCCAGGCGCTCGGCCTGCTCGCCATCCAGTGCCAGCAACACCGAGCGCAAGGTGCCGCGCCGCGGCCCCGGCTCTTCTTCGAGTATCCGTACCGCCACGGCCTGGGCATCCGCTTCGGCCTGCAGCCTGAGCAATGCCTTGGCCACTGCCAGGGCACATTCTTCCGGCCCCTGAGCCGCCGAGAGTTGCAGTAGGATCATCAGCAGCACCCTCCGCGCGTCTTGTAGGTGAGCACCGGTTTCAGTCGTGCCAGCACGCGAACCAACCCCGCTTCACGCAAGGCACCCACCACCGAGTCGATAGCCTTGTAGGCCTCCGGCGCTTCCTCGTAGATCAGCGACCGGTCGGCGCAGATCACGCGGCTGCCTAGTGCCGTACGACTCAGTTGCTCGACGCTGTAGCGCGAGGCGAGGCGGTCCTTGCACTCGCTGCGCATCCATTTGCGTCCGGCGCCATGGGCCAGGGACAACAGGCTGCGCTCGTCGGCGATCGGCTGCACCAAATAGCTGTAGTCGCCGCGCGAACCAGGGATCACCACCGCCCCCTGATCCGACGGTGTGGCGCCTTTGCGATGCAGCCAACCATCGAGCCCGTCGACCTGCGCTGGCGACACCAGGTTGTGGTTGATGTCGAGCAGTACATCGCCATCGGCACGCAAGCGGTCGAGCATGCGCCGGGCAATCAACTGACGGTTGGCTTCGGCAAAACGCAGCGCGCCGTCGTGCCGGCCCAGGTAATGAGTGCTGGCCTCGCTGCCCGCCTCCAGTCCGTGATGACCGAACAGGTCGACCTGCTCACGCAAGATCGCCTCGCCCAAACCACGCGAGCCGCTGTGCACCAGCAACAGCAGGTGTTTGCGCTCGATGCCCAAGGCTGCCAGGGCCGCATCGTCGTAGTTTTCATCGAGTTGCTGCAGCTCGGCGAAGTGGTTACCACCACCAATGGTGCCTAGAGAACGCTCGTGCCCCGTGGCAGGCAAACCGAAGCTGGCGACGGCCTCCTGCCACGTCTCGTCAAGCGGCAGGTCGAGGTTGCCAAGGCGTTTCTCCAGCTTGTCCAGATGCAGCTTGGCGGTCGGAATGTCCGTGCGCCACAGCGCCATGCCACAGCCGATGTCATTGCCGACCAGCGCCGGGTACAAACGCCCCACGGAAAAGAATGCCGCGCCGACCGGATAGCCACGCCCCGGATGCAGGTCCGGCATGCCGGCCACCCGATGCATGCCCCCTAGGCGAGCGGTGGTTTCGAGTTGTTGGATCGCTTTTCCTTCGATCCATGTGTCGTCCGCGGCGACCAATACGGCGCCGTCGGACAAATTGCGAATGCAAGTGCCCATAGTCCAATCCTGATGGGTTGAAACAAAAAGATGTTCGGATTGGCAGGCCAGAGGCCGGGCGTTGCGGTACCGCTAACGAGTAGCGGCGAATGCGTTCAAGCCAGGCGCGACCTGCAAAGGGTGATCAACTGTTGCATGATGTACCTCCTTTGCTGTCGGGTGAGAGAAGGCGGGCATCTTAGGTGTGTAATTGCCACCTTGCAACAACCTTGATCACATTTTTACCAGGAGAACAACGTCATGGCCGAAAAAACCTGACCGCTCCGCGGTACGAAAAAACAATACACTGGCGGTACAGTGCCCAGCTTCCACCCATTTCGCCAAATTACGCTGAACACCAGTAACCACGCTACCCCCAGCTAACTATGCCTACGCTAAGCTACGCACAGTTTCACTGGGTTTGCAGCGTCAAAGCTTCACTTCCAGGCAAGGCATGGCTAGGCTGGCTTGCCGCCGAGCAAGGACCTCAGAATGCCTGACACCCGCCCCATCGCCCTCGACGAAATCGACCGCCAGTTGATCGCCCTGCTGCAGATCAATGCCCGCGAGAGCGTCGCCACCCTCGCCCGCCAGCTGGGCATCGCCCGCACCACCGTGAACTCGCGCCTGGCACGGCTGGAAAAGACCAAGGTGATCACCGGCTACGGCGTGCGCCTGGGCCAGCGCTTGATTGGCGGGGGCTTGCAGGCCTATGTGGGGATCAAGGTACAGCCGCGCTCGGGCAAGGAAGTGGTGCGGCGGCTATCGGCCATGGGGCAGGTGCAGCAACTGTGCGCAGTGAGCGGCGAGTTTGACTATGTCGCCTGGCTGCACAGTGATTCGCCCGAGCAACTGGACCAGTTGCTCGACCAGATCGGCAGCCTCGACGGGGTGGAGAAAACCACCACGTCGATCATCCTCAGCAGCAAGGTGGACCGGGGGCAGCCGGGCTGACTGCCCCGCGTCTTGCCGTCAGGCCTCCATGGCGTCGAGTAATCCCTCCAGCAATGCCCTGAGCGTTTCCGCCGAATGCAAGATCGACCAGATCATCGCCCGGTTCGCTTCGGGGGCGTGATGCAGGGCGTAGTTGTCGGCGATTTCCTGGATGGCTCGGGCGAGCATGCTGGCGTGGACCAAGGCGTCGGCGGCGTCGACGCCGGGGCGGACAGTGAAGATCGGTGGATGGCTGGACTGGCAGGTGCAGAAGGACTGCTCGGTGGTGGGGTTCAGCTTCAGGGGTGGGTCTGGGACGATCTTTTTCATAGCGCAGTATCCAAGTTGAGTCTGGGATAACTGCCCTCTGCATCCTTCTCACGGGATCAAGGTGGCAGCCGTACGCGGGGTGAGAATCCGGCCAACTTGGAAACCGGCCAGGCAAACGCCTGCCCGCGCAGGGCTGCCATAACGCACGCCTCGGCGCTCAAGTTGGTATCGGGTTCTCACGCCCGGTCACCGAATGTGCGGTGACCGGAAAAAGTTAACCGCGAAGAAGTACCTTGAAAGCCGGACCGAGACGACAAGACCTGTAGGATAGGTCCTGTTCACAATTACCTCTGTAGGACCAAACCGAATTTGAGGGGTAGTGAATATTCTTCTCCTCGGCACCACACCTTTGAATCCGAGGCGAGGGTGCGCCCTTTCAAGATGTACGACGAGGGTGTTGCAGCGCATTTGAAGCCCAGCGCCGCCCGCCGCGATGCGCCGCGCGGCCGCGATGCGCCGCGCGGGCGGCGCTCGATCTCAAGCGCGCTGCAAAACTATCGCCAGGCACCAAGGTGTCGCAGAAAAAGATCGTCAATACAGCGCACTAACAAGTCATTTCGACGAAACAAGCTGCATAACGACACCACTCTGCATCTTAATTACGATCGCCCCGCTTCATAAAATGGCCACCAGTCATTTCCTATACTCAGGCTCCGCCCCTGCGCAGCCTCCCTGGCAAGGTCACCCAATGAACAAGAAAAACCGCCACCCCGCCGACGGCAAGAAACCCATCACCATCTTCGGCCCGGACTTCCCTTTCGCCTTCGATGACTGGCTGGAACACCCGGCCGGCCTGGGCAGCATCCCCAAGCAACGGCATGGCGAGGAAGTGGCGATCGTCGGTGGCGGTATCGCCGGACTGGTGGCGGCCTATGAACTGATGAAGCTGGGCCTCAAGCCCGTGGTGTACGAGGCCTCCAAGCTGGGCGGCCGGCTGCGTTCGCAGGCCTTCAACGGCACCGACGGCATCGTCGCCGAACTGGGCGGCATGCGCTTCCCGGTCTCGTCCACGGCGTTCTACCACTATGTCGACAAGCTGGGCCTGGAGACCAAGCCCTTCCCCAACCCGCTCACCCCGGCCTCGGGCAGCACGGTGATCGACCTGGAAGGCCAGACCTACTACGTCGAGAAGTCCGCCGACCTGCCGCAGCTGTTCCACGAAGTGGCCGACGCCTGGGCCGATGCCCTGGAGAGCGGCGCACAGTTCGGCGATATCCAGCAGGCCATCCGCGACCGCGACGTGCCGCGCCTGAAAGACCTGTGGAACAAGCTGGTGCCGCTGTGGGACGACCGCACCTTCTACGACTTCGTCGCCACCTCGCGCTCCTTCGCCAAGCTGAGCTTCCAGCACCGCGAAGTGTTTGGCCAGGTAGGCTTCGGCACCGGCGGCTGGGACTCGGACTTCCCCAACTCGATGCTGGAAATCTTCCGCGTGGTGATGACCAACTGCGACGACCACCAGCACCTGGTGGTGGGCGGTGTCGAACAAGTGCCGCAAGGCATCTGGCGCCATGCGCCGGAGCGCTGCGCCCATTGGCCGGCCGGCACCAGCCTCAAGACCCTGCACAGCGGCGCGCCGCGTGCCGGGGTCAAGCGCATCGCCCGTGCCACCGATGGCCGCCTGGCGGTTACCGACAACTATGGCGACACCCGTCACTACGCGGCGGTGCTCACCACCTGCCAGAGCTGGCTGCTGACCACCCAGATCGACTGCGAGGAATCGCTGTTCTCGCAGAAAATGTGGATGGCCCTGGACCGCACCCGCTACATGCAGTCGTCGAAGACCTTCGTGATGGTCGACCGGCCGTTCTGGAAGGACAAGGACCCGGAAACCGGCCGCGACCTGATGAGCATGACCCTCACCGACCGCCTGACCCGCGGCACCTACCTGTTCGACAACGGCGACGACAAGCCGGGGGTGATCTGCCTGTCCTACGCCTGGATGAGCGACGCCCTGAAAATGCTGCCGCACCCGACGGAAAAGCGCGTGCAACTGGCCCTCGACGCGCTGAAGAAGATCTACCCGAAGACCGATATCGCCGGGCACATCATCGGCGACCCGATCACCATCTCGTGGGAGGCCGACCCGCACTTCCTCGGCGCCTTCAAGGGCGCGCTGCCGGGCCACTACCGCTACAACCAGCGCATGTACGCGCACTTCATGCAGCAGGACATGCCCGCTGAACAGCGCGGCATCTTCATCGCCGGCGACGACGTGTCGTGGACCCCGGCCTGGGTGGAAGGCGCGGTACAGACTTCGCTGAACGCGGTGTGGGGTATCATGAACCACTTCGGTGGCCAGACCCACCCGGACAACCCCGGCCCAGGCGATGTGTTCCACGAGATCGGACCGATCGCCCTGGCCGACTGAGCGAAAGGAGTAGCGCCATGCGCATCGCCCTGTTCCAGGGTACGCCCGGCCCGCTGGACGTGCCCGGCAATCTCGAGCGTTTGCATCACCAGGCCCAGCAGGCTGCCGCCCAGGGCGCGCAGCTGCTGGTGTGCCCGGAGATGTTCCTCAGCGGCTACAACATCGGCCTGGACCAGGTGGAGCGCCTGGCCGAGGCCGTCGATGGGCCATCGGCGATGACCGTGGTGGAGATTGCCCAGACTTACCGGATCGCCATTGTCTATGGCTATCCGGAGCGGGGCGAGGACGGCGCGATCTACAACAGCGTGCAGTTGATCGATGCCCACGGCAGCAGCTTGTGCAACTACCGCAAGACCCATCTGTTCGGTGAGCTCGACCGCTCCATGTTCAGCCCCGGTGCCGATCACTTTCCGGTGGTCGAGCTGAATGGCTGGAAAGTCGGGATGCTGATCTGCTACGACATCGAGTTCCCGGAGAACGCCCGGCGCTTGGCCCTGGACGGCGCCGAACTGATTCTGGTGCCGACGGCGAACATGGCGCCTTACGACTTCGTCTGTCAGGTGACTGTGCGCTCGCGAGCGCAGGAGAACCAGTGCTACCTGGTGTATGCCAACTATTGCGGTAGCGAAGGTGAGATCCGGTACTGCGGGCAGAGCAGCGTCGTCGGGCCGGATGGCGATGTGTTGGCGATGGCGGGGCATGAAGAGTGCCAGTTGTTGGCGGACCTGGAGCGCGAGCGTGTTCTGCAGGGGCGTAAAGCGTTCCCATATCTCACCGACTTGCGCCAGGAACTGCACGGGCATCGGGGCTAACCCCATGTCACGTAGGAGCGGCTTCAGCCGCGATGAGGGTATCGGGGTGTCTGGCACCCGCTACGCGGGTGATCGCGGCTAAAGCCGCTCCTACAGGGAGCACGTCAGATCAAGGGGATGGCTTTGCCGGCGAACACAGACAACCTCGCCATGGCGCGCTAGCATGGCGCCATGCCCGACACCCTTCGCCACCTTACCCTCGCCAACGGCCTGCAACTGACCCTGCGCCACGCCCCGCGCCTCAAGCGTGCGGCCGCGGCACTGCGGGTGCACGCCGGCAGCCACGATGCTCCGGCGAAATGGCCCGGCCTGGCCCACTTCCTCGAACACCTGTTCTTCCTCGGTACCGCGCGCTTCCCACTGGAAGTCGGGCTGATGCGCCATGTCCAGAACCTGGGCGGGCAAGTCAACGCCAGCACCCGCGAACGTACCACCGACTTTTTCTTCGAAGTGCAGCCCAATGCCCTGGGCGGTGCCCTCGAGCGCCTGTGCCAGATGCTAGCCGAGCCCGACCTCGGCCTGGACCGCCAGCGCCGTGAGCGCGAGGTGATCCATGCCGAGTTCATCGCCTGGTCGCGCAACCCCGAAGCCCAGCACCAGTTTGCCCTGCTCCAGTCGGTGTCGTCGCGCCACCCCCTCGCGGGCTTCCACGCCGGCAACCGGCACAGCCTGCCTTTGCAGGACGGCGCCTTCCAGCGAGCGCTTGAACATTATTATCGGTACTTTTACCTGGGTGGACAGATCACCCTGAGCCTGGCCGGGCCGCAACCACTGGACGCGCTGGAGCAACTCGGCCGGCAATTCGGCGGGCTGTTTGCGGCGGGCACTAGACGCGAGCGGCAAGCGCCGCCGGCCTTGCTCGACGGCCCCCTGCGTCCGCCCGTGGCCAGCGGATCACGCCACGACCTGCTGTTCGCCCATGAGGGCCTGCCACCCGCCGCGGAGCAGGCGCTGGATCTGCTGCTGGCCCTGCTGAATGACAGTCGCCCCGGTAGCTGGCTGGCCGAACTGCGTCAACGCGGTTGGCTGCAAGGGTGTCGAACACAGGTATTGCACGCCTTCTCAGGGCAGATGCTTTGGCATATCCAGTTGCAACTGTCTCCCAATGCTTCACCACGCACCGCGCAGGCCTTGCTGCAGGGCTGGCTGGGCTTCATCCGGCAGCAATCGACGCAACAGCTGAACAACTACTACAGCCAACTGCAACAACGCCGCGAACAGGCTGGCAGCGCCCTGGACCTGGCCCGGAGTGACAGTACCGGCCAGCCACTCCAAGGGCTCGACGAACAGGGCTTGGCAGCGCTCGGTAAACTCCTGGAGGCCTTGCCACACCAGCGCTCAGGCCGCTGGCAACTGCCGCCCGCAGAACCCTTGCTGGATGCTTCATTACCCGCTGGCGTCGCTCAACTGCCGCTGGGCCTGTCCATTGACAACAATCTGCCATCCACTCGACAGTTCGCCGCCTTGTACCTGCGCTGGCACATCCCCTCGCCCCTGCGCCGGCGCTTCCAGGCAATCCTTGAGCGCGCCCTGCAACCGCTGCAGGAGCGCGCCGAGCGGGTCTCGCTGCAGTTCGCTTTCAGCGCGAGCGGCGAGTGCTGGCAGTTGCGTGTCGCCGGACAACCCATGGCGGTGATCAGGTGCATCGAAGAAGCCCTCGGTATCATGCGGGCCCCGGCCACAAGGTACTGGCATGCGCCAGCAACCGTGCAACCGGCGCTGATCCCGATACGCGCTCTGCTCAAGGCGCTGCCGGATGCGTTGCTGCCGGGTGAAGCGCAAGCACAGCCATCCTGCCTCCTCGATTCGCCACTGCTCGACGCACTCTGGCAACAGGCCCGCTGGCGCGGCCTGGCGGTTGGTTTCGACGACCCGCAACTCGGCGCTCTGGGCGCGGCCTTGGTGGGGGTCATGGGGTTACCCGGCGAAGAACAACCTCCAGCAGGTGTTCACGGACGCCAGTGGCGCCAAGTTCCTACCCAAGGCAGCGAGCCCGCCGTGCTGCTGTTCTGCCCGCTCCCTACGGTACGGCAAGCCTGCGGCCGCCTGCTTGCGCACTTGCTGCAGGGCCCTGTCTATCAACGCCTGCGGGTCGAACTGCAACTGGGGTATGCGGTGTTTAGCGCGTTTCGCCAGGTCGAGGGCCACTCAGGCCTGCTGTTCGGCGTGCAATCACCTCAAGCCAGCCACGCACAGATCCTCGGGCACCTGCTCACGTTGTTGAACACAGGCGTGCGTCTCGACATCGACGCCCGCCAACGGCTTGCCGACCAGTTCGACGAGGCCGCCATGCCAAACGCAGAAGTCGCCGAGTGGGCCTGGCAAGCACATATGGCGACACAAAATCCGGATCTTTCCGAAATGAAGCGGTCTATTCTCTCTGTCGAGCAGCGGCAGCTGGATGCCTTGTTACAGCAATTGCTTGCCGCCGAACACGGTTGGCTGTGCCTGGCCAATGCCAGCGCCCCTGACGACCAGTGGCAGGCAACAGAATTGGATTGTTACTGAGAATGCAATGGCGCTTTTCGAATAATTAACCTTTCGGTACAAATTTTTCTTGTAAGATAGCGCAATCTCGGCCAATGAAATCGCCAATTACAGGTTATATCCAGCCGTCACCGTTCAACCCAAAACCCATCCGGAAGGAGTCATCCCATGTGGACCAAACCTGCATACACCGACCTGCGTATCGGCTTCGAAGTGACCATGTACTTCGCCAACCGCTAAGCAGTAATGCGGTTAAACGCCTCGGCCAGCCGGGGCGTTGTTGTTTTTCGGATACGGTTTGAAAAGGGTCGCCATGTACATCCAGATTCTCGGTTCCGCCGCCGGTGGCGGGTTCCCCCAGTGGAACTGCAACTGCGTCAACTGCAAGGGCTATCGCGACGGCAGCCTGCGCGCCAGCGCGCGCACCCAGTCGTCCATCGCCCTGTCCGACGACGGCGAGCACTGGATCCTGTGCAACGCCTCGCCGGACATGCGCGCCCAGTTGCAGGCATTCGCGCCGATGCAACCGGCCCGCGCCCTGCGCGACACCGGTATCAACGCCATCGTCCTGCTCGACAGCCAGATCGACCACACCACGGGCCTGCTCAGCCTGCGTGAGGGCTGCCCGCATCAGGTATGGTGCACCGACATGGTCCACCAGGACCTGACCACAGGCTTCCCACTGTTCAACATGCTCAGCCACTGGAACGGTGGCCTGGTGTGGAACCGCATCGAACTGGAAGGCAGTTTCGTCATCGAGGCCTGCCCGAACCTGCGCTTCACCCCCTTCCCCCTGCGCAGCGCCGCGCCGCCCTACTCGCCGCACCGTTTCGACCCGCACCCAGGCGACAACCTGGGGCTGCTGGTGGAGGACACCCGCACCGGCGGCAAGCTGTTCTATGCCCCGGGCCTGGGCCAGGTCGACGACAAGCTGCTGGAGATGATGGGCGGCGCCGACTGCCTGCTGGTGGACGGCACCCTGTGGGAGGATGATGAGATGCAACGCCGCGGTGTCGGCACCCGCACCGGCCGTGAGATGGGCCATCTGGCGCAAAACGGGCCGGGCGGCATGCTCGAGGTGCTGGATGGTTTCCCGCGCCAGCGCAAGGTGCTCATCCATATCAACAACACCAACCCGATTCTCGATGAGGACTCCCCCGAGCGCGCAGAAGTGCTTCGCCGCGGGGTGGAAGTCGCCTTCGATGGCATGAGCATCGAGCTGTGAGTGCTGGCCACAGGAGTCCGCTTGATGAATGACACCGCACCAATGTCACCTGCCGAGTTCGAGCAGGCCCTGCGCGCCAAGGGCGCCTTCTACCACATCCACCACCCCTACCACGTGGCGATGTATGAAGGCCGCGCCACCCGCGAGCAGATCCAGGGCTGGGTGGCCAACCGCTTCTACTACCAGGTGAACATCCCCATGAAGGATGCCGCGATCCTGGCCAACTGCCCGGACCGCGAAGTGCGCCGCGAGTGGGTCCAGCGCCTGCTCGACCATGACGGCGCACCGGGCGAGGACGGTGGCATCGAAGCCTGGCTGCGCCTCGGCCAGGCCGTGGGCCTGGACCCGGACCAGCTGCGCAGCCAGGAGCTGGTGCTGCCCGGCGTGCGCTTCGCCGTCGACGCCTATGTCAACTTCGCCCGCCGCGCCAGCTGGCAGGAGGCCGCCAGCAGCTCGCTGACCGAGCTGTTCGCCCCGCAGATCCACCAGTCGCGCCTGGACAGCTGGCCGCAGCACTACCCGTGGATCGACCCGGCCGGCTACGAGTACTTCCGCACCCGCCTGGGCCAGGCCCGTCGCGATGTCGAGCACGGCCTGGCGATCACCCTGGCGCACTACACCACCCGCGAGGGCCAGACGCGCATGCTGGAGATCCTGCAGTTCAAGCTGGATATCCTCTGGAGCATGCTCGATGCCATGAGCATGGCCTACGAATTGAACCGCCCGCCCTACCACAGCGTCACAAGCGAGCGAGTCTGGCACAAGGGGATCGCCCTATGAGTTTCAACCGTCAACAGGTGCCTGCATGGCGCCCCGGCTACCGCTTCCAGTATGAGCCGGCGCAGAAAGGCCATGTGCTGCTGTACCCCGAAGGCATGATCAAGCTCAACGACAGCGCTGGCCTGATCGGCGGGCTGATCGACGGCCAACGCAGCGTCGCAGCCATCATCGATGAGCTGCAGCAGCAATTCCCCGGTGTGCCCGAAGTCGCCGACGACATCGAGCAGTTCATGGAGGTGGCCCGTGCCGAACACTGGATCACCCTCGCCTGAGGTGCCGGTCGGCCTGCCATTGTGGCTGCTGGCCGAGCTCACCTACCGCTGCCCGTTGCAGTGCCCCTACTGCTCCAATCCCCTGGACTTCGCCGAGCAAGGCAAGGAGCTGAGCACCGCGCAATGGTTCAAGGTGATGGCCGAGGCCCGTGAGATGGGCGCCGCGCAGATCGGCTTCTCCGGTGGCGAACCGCTGGTGCGCCAGGACCTCGCCGAACTGATCGGCGAAGCCCGCCGCCTGGGTTACTACACCAACCTGATCACCTCCGGCATCGGCCTGACCGAGCAGAAGATCGCCGCGTTCAAACAGGCCGGGCTGGACCATATCCAGATCAGCTTCCAGGCCAGCGACGAGCAGGTGAACAACCTGCTGGCCGGTTCGAAAAAGGCCTTCGCGCAGAAGCTGGAGATGGCCCGGGCGGTGAAAGCCCATGGCTACCCGATGGTGCTGAACTTCGTCACCCACCGGCACAACATCGACAAGATCGACCGCATCATCGAGCTGTGCATCGCCCTGGAGGCCGACTTCGTCGAGCTCGCCACCTGCCAGTTCTACGGCTGGGCGCACCTCAATCGCCTGGGCTTGCTGCCGACCCGCGCGCAGCTGGAGCGGGCCGAGCGCGTCACCAACGAATACCGCGCCAGGCTCAAGGCCGAAGGTAGCCCGTGCAAGCTGATCTTTGTCACCCCGGACTACTACGAAGAGCGCCCCAAGGCCTGCATGAACGGCTGGGGCAGCCTGTTCCTGACCATCACCCCGGACGGCACCGCGCTGCCCTGTCATGGTGCACGGCAGTTGCCAGTGCAGTTCCCCAACGTGCGCGACCACGACCTGCGGCACATCTGGTACGACTCATTCGGTTTCAACCGCTTCCGCGGCTATGAGTGGATGCCCGAGCCGTGCCGCTCGTGCGACGAGAAAGAGAAGGACTTCGGCGGCTGCCGCTGCCAAGCCTTCATGCTCACCGGCGACGCCAGCAAGGCCGACCCGGTGTGCGGCAAGTCACCCGACCACGGCATCATCCTCAAGGCACGCGAGGAAGCCGAACAGGCGACACTGGAGATCGAACAGATGACCTTCCGCAACGAGCGCAACTCCCATGTCATCGCCCGCGGCTGAGTTCAGCGCCGCCCAGGCGGTGGCCGCTGGTACCGACTTCGCCGAGCTCAAGGTCAACGAGCAAGGCTTGTTCTGGAACGAGTTCCGCCCCGCCGATGGCGCCTGCCGGATCTGGCACTGGCACGATCAGCAGGCGCGCTGCCTGACCCCCGACGGGTTCAGTGTGCGCAGCCGGGTCTACGAATATGGCGGCGGCAGCTTCTGCCTCGCGGGCGACGCCGTGGTGTTCGTCAACGAAAAGGACCAGCAGGTGTACCGCCAGGTGCTGGATGGCTCGATGCCGCTGCCAATGACCCATGACGAGCAGTGTCGCTACGGCGATGTGCAGTGGCAGGACGGGGTGCTGCTGGCGGTCGAGGAGCGCCACGCTAAACGCGTCGAGCATCGCCTGGTTGCCTTTGAGGAGGGCCGGCGTGCGGTCCTCGCAGAAGGTGCGGACTTCTACGCCTCTCCCACATTGAGCAACGATGGCCTGCGCCTGGCCTGGATCGAGTGGGACCGGCCGGCGCAGCCCTGGACAGCCACCCGCTTGATGTGTCGTGAACGACAACCCTGTGGCGCATGGGGTGCGGCGCAGTGTATCGCCGGGCTCGACGAGTCGTTGCAGCAACCTCGATTCGATGCTGATGGCCACCTGTATTGCCTCTCCGACCGTGACGGTTTCTGGCAGCCCTGGGGCGAAGTGGATAAACACTGGCAAGCCCTGCCCGCCGCTCTCGCCGACCATGCCGGAGCCCCCTGGCAAATGGGCGCCAGCACCTGGCTGGCGCTGGGTCCTGGGCATTACCTGGCCAGCTGGTTCGAAGATGGCTTCGGGCAGTTGGGCTTGCGCAAGCCCGACGGCGAAATGGAACGCTTCGCCAGCGCCTATACCCGGTTCCGCAGCCTGGCGATGGACAGCGCGCATGTCTACGCCATTGCAGCTTCGCCGATCAGTCCTCCCGCAGTGATTGCCATCAATCGTGACAACCACGAGGTTCGTATCCTGGCAGGCGGCGCTGAGGTGCTGCCCAGCGGGTCGATCAGCCTTCCCCAGCCGATCCGCTACAACAGCGGCGATGGGCAGGCCCATGGCTTCTTCTACCCCGCCATCGATAGCGCAAAGCCACCACCGCTGGTGGTGTTCATCCACGGCGGACCGACCTCGGCCTGCTACCCGGTGCTGGACACCCGCATCCAGTACTGGACCCAGCGCGGCTTCGCCGTCGCCGACCTCAATTACCGGGGTAGCAGTTGCTATGGTCGCGCCTACCGCCAGGCCTTGCACCTGCGCTGGGGTGTAAGCGACGTGGACGACGCCTGTGCCGCGGTCGCCCACCTGGCCGCGCACGGTCTGGTCGACGCTGACCAGGCATTCATTCGCGGCGGCAGCGCCGGCGGCTACACCACGCTGTGCGCCCTCGCCTTCCACGATGTGTTCCGCGCCGGGGCCAGCCTGTATGGCGTCAGTGATCCGGTTGCACTGGGGCGGGCCACCCACAAGTTCGAGGCCGACTACCTCGACTGGCTGATCGGTGACCCGGAACGGGATGCCGAACGCTATCGCCAGCGCACGCCATTGCTGCACGCCGAACGGATCCGGGTGCCGGTGATTTTCTTCCAGGGCGAGCTGGATGCTGTAGTGGTGCCGGAGCAGACGCGCAGCATGCTGGCGGCGCTGAAGGCCAACGGGGTCGAAGCCGAGGGGCATTTCTATGCGGGCGAGCGGCACGGGTTCCGTCAGGCGGCGAACCTGGCGCATGCGCTGGAAGAGGAGTGGAAGTTCTATTGCCGGGTGCTTGGCCGATAGATGACAGGGTAATCAGCCCGGCTTTGCCGGGCATCGCCAGCAAGGCTGGCTCCTACGGAATGCGTCTGCCGCAGAATCGTTCACGCATCTGTAGGAGCCGGCTTGCCAGCGAACCAGGCGACGCGATGCAGGGCACCGGCGTTGCCGGTGTTCGCCGGCAACGCCGGCTCCTACGGGAGTTCGCCTGGGCTGCAGACAAACAAAAACGCCCCCGGCCTTTCGACCGGGGGCGTTTTCAGTTCAGCCTGAACTCAATCAGTTCTTGGCTTTCTTGGCAGCGCGGGTACGCTCGCCTTCGTCGAGGATCTTCTTGCGCAGACGGATCGACTTAGGGGTGACTTCGCACAGCTCGTCGTCCTGGATGAATTCCAGGGCCTGCTCGAGGGTGTGGCGAACCGGCGGTACCAGGGCGATGACTTCGTCTTTGCCCGAAGCACGCATGTTGTCGAGCTTCTTGCCTTTGGTCGGGTTCACGCCCAGGTCGTTGTCACGGCTGTTCAGGCCGATGATCTGACCGTTGTAGATCTCCTGGCCGTGTTCAACGAACAGCTTGCCGCGAGCCTGCAGGGTTTCCAGCGAGTAGGTCAGTGCCTTGCCGGTCTCGACCGAAACCAGGACACCGTTCAGACGGCCGGACATCTGGCCCGACTTCATGGTGTCGTAGCGATCGAAGATCGAGGTCAGGATGCCTGCACCGTTGGTCAGGGTCAGGAACTGGTTACGGAAACCGATCAGACCACGGGCTGGAATGTTGTACTCCAGGCGAACACGGCCCTTGCCATCCGGCACCATGTTGGTCAGGTCGCCTTTACGCAGGCCCATCTCTTCCATGACCTTGCCCTGGGATTCTTCAGGGATGTCGATGGTGACGTTCTCGAACGGTTCCTGCTTCACGCCGTCGACTTCGCGGATGATCACTTCAGGACGGCCTACAGCCATCTCGAAGCCTTCACGGCGCATGGTTTCGATCAGAACGGACAGGTGCAGCTCACCACGGCCCGATACTTTGAACTTGTCTGGGGAATCGGTTTCCTGAACGCGCAGAGCAACGTTGTACAGCAGCTCCTTGTCCAGACGGTCCTTGATGTTACGGCTGGTGACGAACTTGCCTTCTTTACCGCAGAACGGCGAGTCGTTGACCTGGAAGGTCATCGAAACGGTCGGCTCGTCGACGGTCAGCGGCTTCATCGCTTCTACCGCGTCCGGGGCGCACAGGGTGTCGGAGATGAACAGCTCGTCGAAACCGCTGATGCAGACGATGTCGCCAGCCTGGGCTTCTTCGACGTCGACGCGGTGCAGGCCGTGGTGGCCCATCAGCTTCAGGATACGGCCGTTACGCTTCTTGCCGTCGACATCGATGGCAACAACCGGGGTGTTCGGTTTGATGCGACCACGGGCAATACGGCCAACGCCGATAACACCCAGGAAGCTGTTGTAGTCCAGTGCGGAGATCTGCATCTGGAACGAGCCTTCACGGTCAACGTCCGGCGCCGGTACGTTGTCGACGATCGACTGGTACAGGGCGGTCATGTCTTCGCCCATGGCGGTGTGGTCCAGACCGGCAATGCCGTTCAGGGCCGAGGCGTAGACGACTTTGAAGTCCAGCTGTTCGTCGGTGGCACCGAGGTTGTCGAACAGGTCGAAGATCTGGTCCAGAACCCAGTCAGGACGCGCGCCCGGACGGTCGACCTTGTTGATCACGACGATTGGTTTCAGGCCAGCTTCGAAGGCTTTCTTGGTGACGAAGCGGGTTTGCGGCATCGGGCCGTCTTGCGCGTCGACCAGCAGCAGCACGGAGTCGACCATCGACATGACACGCTCAACCTCGCCACCGAAGTCGGCGTGGCCGGGGGTGTCGACGATGTTGATGTGGTAGCCGTTCCAGTTGATGGCGGTGTTTTTCGCCAGGATGGTAATGCCGCGCTCTTTTTCCTGGTCGTTGGAGTCCATGACGCGCTCGTCGTTGAGCTCGTTACGCTCCAGGGTGCCGGACTGGCGCAGGAGTTTGTCGACCAGGGTGGTTTTACCATGGTCAACGTGGGCGATGATGGCGATGTTACGCAGATTTTCGATCACAACTGTATCTCGATCAGAGGATTCGGTTGCCACCCAGTGTAGGTGGCCAATATGTACTGTTTAAGGCTCAGCGGGCCCGGCGGTCGGGAGGGCGATGGCGGATGCTGCCGCCATACAGCCCTGGCGTCTTATGTCGGACGATAAACACGCACATTGGCATGTCCCTCACTGAGCAGGTGGTGTGCGTGAAGACGGCTCATCACACCCTTGTCGCAATACAGCAAGTACTGGCGCGTTGGGTCCAGGTGCTTGAACTTGCTGTTGATCGCGTAGAACGGCATGGCCTGGACTTCGATACCGTCCAGTGCCAAAGGCTCGTCTTCCTGGGCATCGGGGTGACGAATGTCGATGATGATCTGACCGGGCAGCGCCTCGGCCACTTCCTCGACTTCGATGTCCTTGCCCAGCTCATCGATCACGTGGTCGATGGAAATGAACTTGGCGCGCTCCAGGGCGCGCTCCAGCACTTCCATCTCGAACTGCTTCTCTTCATGCTCCATGCGGTGACGCTTGGCATGGGTGGTCGGGTTCACCGAGATCACGCCGCAGTACTCGGGCATGTGCTTGGCGAAGTCGGCGGTGCCGATTTCGGTGGCCTGGTCGATGATGTCCTGCTTGTGGCTGGCCAGCAGCGGGCGCAGCACCAGCTTGTCGGTGGCCGAGTCGATGATCGACAGGTTGGGCAGGGTCTGGCTGGAAACCTGGGAGATCGCTTCGCCGGTGACCAGGGCGTCGATTTCCAGGCGGTCGGCCATGCGCGCGGCCGCGCGCAGCATCATGCGCTTGAGCGTCACGCCCATGTAGCTGTTGTCGACCTTGTTGAGAATCTCGCCGACCACTTCCTCGAACGGCACGCTGATGAACAGCACGCGCTGGCTGCTGCCGTACTTCTTCCACAGGAAGTGGGCCACTTCCATCACGCCCAGCTCATGGGCACGGCCACCGAGGTTGAAGAAGCAGAAATGGGTCATCAGGCCGCGGCGCATCATCTGGTAGGCCGCCACGGTGGAGTCGAAGCCACCGGACATCAGCACCAGCGTTTGCTCCAGGGCGCCCAGCGGGTAACCGCCGATGCCGTTGTGCTGGTTGTGGATCACGTACAGGCGCTGGTCGCGGATCTCGATGCGCACCAGCACTTCCGGCTTCTTCAGCTCGATACCGGCGGCGCCGCACTGCTGGCGCAGCTGGCTGCCGACGTAGCGGTCGACGTCCATCGAGGTGAAGTCGTGGTGGCCGCCGCGCTTGCAGCGCACGGCGAAGTGCTTGCCGGCCAGCAGGTGACCGAAGTGGTGCTTGCACTTGGCGACGATGTCGTCGAAGTCGCCCAGCGGGTACTCCTCGACCTGCAGGAAGTGGGTGATACCCGGGGTGCAGGTGAGGCGCTCGATCATTTCGCGCTGGACCTTCTCGTCCTCGACGCGGGTGACCACCTCGAGGTTGTCCCAGACACCATCAACCGCGAGCTCCGGATCCAGGTCCTTGAGCACGTTGCGGATGTTCTTGGCGAGCTGGCGGATGAAGCGCTTGCGCACCGGCCGGCTCTTGATGGTGATCTCTGGGAAGACTTTGACGATAAGTTTCATTGGTTTAACAGCGCGCGCAGGGCCTGCCGAAAATGAGGGGCGCGAATTATAGCGGAAATTGCTCAAGGTTTGAGCAACTTTTGTACAGAAGGTTTGATTTACCGAGCCCGAACCCTGCGGCGCACCTGTAGGAGCCGGCTTTGCCGGCGAATAGGCCGGCCCAGGCACTACAGGACGATTGCCAGGACCGATGTGGGGCGCAAGTGTTGGGTTGCCCGTGCCGACGCTTTCGCCGGCAAAGCCGGCTCCTACAGGGGAAACGTTCGGAAAAGTCGCTACGCACCAATACGGTGCACAATAGAATATCCACGCCCTCAATGCGTGCACGATTCCTTCCTGCAGCTACGCTAAATGCCCGTCAACGCCGGGTTTTATCCCGGCCTCGCCATTTTTGGGCACTGGCATGCAATTTGCTCCCTTGTGAGGCAGGTAAGCTTGGCCGACTATCCGCGCCCGGCGACACCCTTTTTCCAGGGCAGCGGCCAACCGCGCCCTAGACCATCCGGAGGACAACATGTCGAAGTCGGTTCAACTCATCAAAGATCATGACGTCAAGTGGATTGATCTGCGTTTCACGGACACCAAAGGCAAGCAGCACCACGTCACCATGCCGGCTCGCGATGCGCTGGAAGACGACTTCTTCGAAATCGGCAAGATGTTCGACGGCTCGTCCATCGAAGGCTGGAAAGGCATCGAAGCCTCCGACATGATCCTGCTGCCGGATGACGCCTCCGCCGTGCTGGACCCGTTCACCGAAGAGCCGACCCTGATCCTGGTCTGCGACGTGATCGAGCCGTCCACCATGCAAGGCTACGACCGCGACCCTCGCGCCATTGCCAAGCGCGCCGAAGAGTACCTGAAGACCACCGGTATCGGTGACACCGTCTTCGTCGGCCCGGAGCCTGAGTTCTTCATCTTCGACCAGGTCAAGTTCAAGTCGGACATCTCCGGCTCGATGTTCAAGATCTACTCCGAGCAAGGCTCCTGGATGACCGACCAGGACGTCGAAGGCGGCAACAAGGGCCACCGCCCAGCCGTCAAAGGCGGCTACTTCCCGGTTCCGCCGTGCGACCACGACCACGAAATCCGTACCGCCATGTGCAACGCCATGGAAGAGATGGGCCTGGTCATCGAAGTTCACCACCACGAAGTGGCGACTGCCGGCCAGAACGAGATCGGTGTGAAGTTCAACACCCTGGTCACCAAGGCTGACGAAGTCCAGACCCTGAAGTACTGCGTGCACAACGTGGCCGACGCCTACGGCAAGACCGCCACCTTCATGCCGAAGCCGCTGTACGGCGACAACGGCTCGGGCATGCACGTGCACATGTCGATCTCCAAAGACGGCAAGAACACCTTCTCGGGCGAAGGCTATGCCGGCCTGTCCGATACCGCCCTGTACTTCATCGGCGGCATCATCAAGCACGGCAAGGCCCTGAACGGCTTCACCAACCCGGCCACCAACTCCTACAAGCGTCTGGTGCCAGGCTTCGAAGCCCCGGTGATGCTGGCCTACTCGGCCCGCAACCGTTCGGCCTCGATCCGTATCCCTTACGTTTCCAGCCCGAAAGCCCGCCGCATCGAAGCGCGCTTCCCGGACCCCGCGGCCAACCCGTACCTGTGCTTCGCCGCCCTGCTGATGGCTGGCCTGGACGGTATCCAGAACAAGATCCACCCAGGCGATGCCGCCGACAAGAACCTGTACGACCTGCCGCCTGAAGAGGCGAAAGAGATCCCACAGGTTTGCGGCAGCCTGAAAGAAGCCCTGGAAGAGCTGGACAAGGGCCGTGCGTTCCTGACCAAGGGCGGCGTATTCTCCGACGACTTCATCGATGCCTACATCGAGCTGAAGTCGGAAGAAGAGATCAAGGTCCGTACCTTCGTTCACCCGCTGGAATACGACCTGTACTACAGCGTTTGATGTAGCCGACGCCTGGCGTCGCTGACATCGATATGAAACGGCCTCCCTCGGGAGGCCGTTTCCATTTGCGCGACAACACGTTCGGGCTAAACCTATAGCCGCCTTCGAACCTATACAGAGACTCAAGTCTCCATCACTTTCAGGAGACCGCCATGCGTATCCCCCTTGCCCTGACCTGTTGCATTGCCTTGTCCGGCTGCGCCTCACCGCCGCCGCCATCCCCTGCACTCGGCCACTTGCTCGACACCATCGATCAGCGCCTGGACCTCGCCGAGACAGTCGCCCTGCACAAGTGGGACCAGCGCCAGGCGGTCCAGGCCAGCGCCCGCGAAGCACAAGTGTTGGCCAGTGCACGCCAGGCCGCACCTGCCCATCAGCTTGATCCAGCGCGCGCGGCAGCATTCTTCGCCGACCAGATCGAGGCCAACAAACTTCTGCAATATCAGTTGCTCGACAGCTGGCACCTCGCACGGCAAGCGCCCAGCCTCGCCCGACGGGACCTTGGCAAGGAGGTGCGCCCCGAACTGGACCGGCTGCAAGACCAACTGCTCGCCGCCCTCGCCCAGTTCGACCAGTCGATGCCACGCGACTGCGCCACTCAGCTGGCCGACGCCCTGCAACAGCGCACGCACAACCCGGCTCGCCAGCTTGCCTTGATTCGCGCCAGCGGCCAGCTGTGCAAAACGCCTTGATCGCTCTATGCTCCATATTGGTGCACGATCAGGTCGAGCGCCCCATCATGCACCCCAATATGGGTCACAAGAATCGATAAACCAGGGCTTTCTGGTCTGTATTTGCGCATAACCAGGGCTTTATCCGGATATTCCGCTTCTTTTCGGAGCCTTGGTTTGGTTCTTGCATTTTCACAGCATCCAGCACGTTATCCGTGCGCGCCCCTGGCCAGCCTCGGGGCGCCAATGTGCCAAAAGAGGTCAACGACGCCCTATGACCATCAGCGATGCACAGCACCGTCTGCTCCTGGACAACCTGACCACGGCCACGCTCCTGCTCAACGCCGAACTGCGCCTTGAGTACATGAACCCGGCCGCGGAAATGCTCCTGGCCGTCAGCGGCCAGCGCAGCCATGGGCAGTTCATCAGCGAGCTGTTCACCGAATCGACCGAGGCGCTCAATTCGCTGCGCCAGGCGGTCGAGCAGGCGCATCCGTTCACCAAGCGCGAAGCCCAGCTCACCTCGCTGACCGGCCAGACCATTACCGTCGACTATGCCGTCACCCCTATCCTGCATCAGGGCCAGACCCTGTTGCTGCTCGAAGTGCACCCGCGTGATCGCCTGCTGCGCATCACCAAGGAAGAAGCCCAGCTGAGCAAGCAGGAAACCACCAAGATGCTGGTGCGCGGCCTGGCCCACGAGATCAAGAACCCGTTGGGCGGTATCCGTGGCGCGGCGCAATTGCTGGCCCGGGAGCTCCCTGAAGACGACCTGCGCGACTACACCAACGTGATCATCGAGGAAGCCGATCGCCTGCGTAACCTGGTCGACCGCATGCTCGGCTCGAACAAGCTGCCGTCGCTGGCCATGACCAACATCCACGAAGTGCTCGAGCGGGTGTGCAGCCTGGTCGAAGCCGAGAGCCAGGGCTGCATCACGTTGGTGCGCGACTACGACCCAAGCCTGCCGGACGTACTGATCGACCGCGAACAGATGATCCAGGCCGTGCTCAACATCGTGCGCAATGCCATGCAGGCCATCGGCAGCCAGAACGAGCTGCGCCTGGGGCGCATCGCCCTGCGCAGCCGCGCGGTGCGGCAGTTCACCATCGGCCATGTGCGCCACCGCCTGGTGGCCCGGGTCGAGATCGTCGACAACGGCCCGGGCATCCCCCCGGAGCTGCAGGACACCCTCTTCTATCCCATGGTCAGCGGCCGCCCGGACGGTACCGGGCTGGGCCTGGCCATCACCCAGAACATCATCAGCCAGCACCAGGGCCTGATCGAGTGTGAAAGCCACCCCGGCCATACCGCGTTCTCGATCTACCTGCCCCTGGAACAAGGAGCCACCGCCCCATGAGCCGAAGTGAAACCGTCTGGATCGTCGATGATGATCGCTCCATCCGCTGGGTCCTGGAGAAGGCCCTGCAGCAGGAGGGGATGACCACCCAGAGCTTCGACAGCGCCGACGGTGTCATGGGCCGCCTGGCCCGCCAGCAACCGGACGTGATCATTTCCGACATCCGCATGCCGGGGGCCAGCGGCCTCGACCTGCTGGCGCAGATCCGCGAGCAGCACCCGCGCCTGCCGGTAATCATCATGACCGCCCACTCCGACCTGGACAGTGCCGTGGCCTCCTATCAAGGCGGCGCCTTCGAGTACCTGCCCAAGCCGTTCGACGTCGATGAAGCGGTGTCGCTGGTCAAGCGCGCCAACCAGCACGCCCAGGAGCAGCAGGCGCTGGACGTGCCGCAAGCGCTGGCCCGCACTCCCGAGATCATCGGTGAGGCGCCGGCGATGCAGGAGGTGTTCCGCGCCATCGGCCGCCTCAGCCACTCCAACATCACCGTGCTGATCAATGGCGAGTCTGGCACTGGCAAGGAACTGGTGGCCCACGCCCTGCACCGCCACAGCCCACGCGCGGCATCGCCGTTCATCGCCCTGAACATGGCGGCGATCCCCAAGGACCTGATGGAGTCCGAGCTGTTCGGCCATGAGAAAGGCGCCTTCACCGGCGCCGCCAACCTGCGCCGTGGCCGTTTCGAACAGGCCGACGGCGGTACGCTGTTCCTCGACGAGATCGGCGACATGCCCGCCGACACCCAGACCCGCCTGCTGCGGGTACTGGCCGATGGCGAGTTCTACCGGGTCGGCGGCCACGTGCCGGTGAAGGTGGACGTGCGCATCATCGCCGCCACCCACCAGAACCTCGAGTCGCTGGTGCAGGCCGGCAAGTTCCGGGAAGACCTGTTCCACCGCCTCAACGTAATCCGCATCCATATCCCGCGCCTGGCTGACCGGCGCGAGGACATCCCGGCCCTGGCCCGTCACTTCCTCGGCCGCGCCGCCCAGGAGCTGGCGGTCGAGCCCAAGCTGCTCAAGCCGGAAACCGAGGAATTCATCCGCAACCTGCCGTGGCCGGGCAACGTGCGTCAGCTGGAGAACACCTGCCGGTGGATCACCGTGATGGCGTCCAGCCGCGAAGTGCTGGTCGGCGACCTGCCACCGGAACTGCTCAACCTGCCCCAGGACGCCGCGCCGGTGACCAACTGGGAGCAGGCCTTGCGCCAGTGGGCCGACCAGGCCCTGGCCCGTGGCCAGTCGAGCCTGCTCGACAGCGCCGTGCCCAGCTTCGAGCGGATCATGATCGAGACCGCGCTCAAGCACACCGCAGGGCGGCGCCGTGACGCGGCGGTGCTGTTGGGCTGGGGGCGCAACACCCTGACGCGCAAGATCAAGGAGTTGGGGATGAAGGTCGATGGAGGGGATGAAGACGAGGGTGAAGATCACTAAGCCGAGCTGAAGCATCCATCCCGGGGCTGCTGCGCAGCCCTTCGCCGGCAAGGCCGGCTCCTACAGGGATCGCGCTTGTAGGAGCCGGCCTTGCCGGCGAAGGGCCGCAAGGCGGCCCCAGTCGTTTCCAGGCCCCATGCACCGATCTTGTGCCCCTTGCACCGTGTGAAGGCACAAATCCCATCAAAACCTGGCTAAACAGCCCTCAACGCCAGCATTTACGGGCAAGGAAAACCTGGCACGCCCCCTGCTATAGAAATAGACACCGTATCTCCAGTTTCGGGGACCCCGGTACAGGCAGGCCGGGACATCCCCTCTTTTATTCGTGCAGCCTCACCTGCACCCGCCAGCGCCCATCGTCCTCTGCACCGGTCCACTCACCGTGCAGGGGGCGGGCGGCCACCACGCTCAGCACCAGCCCCTCTTCGCTTTTCTGCAGACGCCAGCCCACCGGTTTGCCCTGCATCGTCAACTGGCCGCGCTGGGCCTTGCCCTGGGCCTCGAACACTACCGCCACGGTGCCTTCAACATTCTCACCGTGCAGCTTGGGCTCCTCGTTGAACCACAGGTCGAGACCGTCCTGCACCACCGTTACCTGCTCCAGCACCCGCTCCTCTGGCGTGGTCAGGCGGCCGATCATCATGCCGACCATCAGCCCGACGATGGCCAGGGACAGGATCACCCGCGGGAAGGCCTTCGAACGCAGGTCCGGTTCGAGGTTAGAATGCTCGTCATCTTCACGCCTGGAGCCGTGCATGTTTCACGTCATCCTCTTTCAACCAGAAATTCCGCCGAACACCGGCAACATCATCCGCCTCTGCGCCAACAGCGGCTGCGCCCTGCACCTGATCGAACCCATCAGCTTCGAACTGGACGACAAGCGCCTGCGCCGGGCAGGGCTGGATTACCACGAGTATGCCACGCTAAAGCGCCACGAGAGCCTGGCCGGATGCCTGGAAAGCCTCGGCAACCCGCGGCTGTTCGCCTTTACCACCAAGGGCTCGCACCCGTTCCACGAGGTCGCCTACCAACCCGGTGATGCCTTCCTGTTCGGCCCCGAGAGTCGTGGCTTGCCAGCGGAGGTGCTGGACAGTTTGCCGGCGGAGCAGCGCCTGCGCCTGCCGATGCGGCCAGGGTGCCGGAGCCTGAACCTGTCCAATACCGTGGCGGTGACGGTCTACGAGGCGTGGCGCCAGCAGGGATTTGCCGGGAGCTGAGCCGGCTCCTACGCCCGGTTTGCCGGCGAACGGTCCCGACAGGCAAGAAAAAAGCGCCCCTCGAGGCGCTTTTTCATGGCTTGCGGCCTTACTGCACAGTCGGTGCTTCACCGGCTTCCTGCATGCGCTGCATCTCTTGCGCGTACAGGGCGTCGAAGTTGACCGGCGACAGCATCAGGGCCGGGAACGAACCACGGGTCACCAGGCTGTCCAGGGTTTCACGGGCGTACGGGAACAGGATGTTCGGGCAGAACGCGCCGAGAGTGTGGCTCATGGAAGCCGCGTCGAGATTGGCGATCAGGAAGATGCCAGCCTGCTGCACTTCGGCGATGAAGGCCACTTCGTCACCGTTCTTGACGGTCACCGACAGGGTCAGTACCACTTCGTGGAAGTCGCCTTCCAGGGCTTTCTGGCGGGTGTTCAGGTCCAGCGAGACGCTCGGTTCCCACTGCTGGCGGAAGATCTGCGGGCTTTTCGGGGCCTCGAACGACAGATCGCGCACGTAGATACGCTGCAGGGAGAATTGTGGGGCGTTGGCGTCAGTGGCGCCGTTGGTCTGTTGCTCGGTCATGGCAGATCCTTTTCCTAATGTTCTTGAATGCAGTGCAAATCAGGCCGCCAGCAGCGCGTCGAGCTTGCCCGCGCGCTCCAGGGCATAGAGGTCATCGCATCCACCGACGTGCGTGCTGCCGATCCAGATCTGCGGCACCGAGGTGCGCCCGGCCTTCTGGCTCATTTCGGCGCGAACCTGGGGCTTGCCGTCGACCTTGATCTCCTCGAACGCCACGCCCTTGCTCTCGAGCAGGTACTTGGCGCGCATGCAGTAGGGGCAGTAATCGCTGGAATAGACGATGACGGGCTTCATATCACTTCACCAGGGGCAGGTTATCGGCTTTCCAGCTGGAAACGCCACCGCTGAGCTTGGCGGCGGTGAAACCAGCCTTGAGCAGCTCGCGGCACAGGGTGCCGGACTGCTGGCCCATCGCGTCGACGACGATCAGGGTCTTGTCTTTGTGCTTTTCCAGCTCGCTCATGCGGCTGGCCACTTTGTCCTGCGGAATGTTCAGCGCACCGACGATATGCCCGGCCGAATACTCCTTCGAGGGGCGAATATCGATCACCACGGCCTTTTCCGAATTGACCAGGGCAGTCAGCTGGCCGTTGCTCAGGCTCTGGCCGCCACGGCGGACTTCGTTGATCAGCAGCAGGATCAGCAGGACGACGAAGATCGCCACCAGGATGAAGTGATCTGTCGCGAATTGAATCAGGTGAGCAACCATCAGGGGTGTTCCAGGCGATTGAAAATGGCGGCCAGTATACACAGCCCCCCATGACCGCCAAAGCCCACCGGGCCGGCCGGAAAACCACCTTCATGTTGCATATCCGACCGCGCTGGTCGGGCAAGGGGAGGAATATTCGCCGCCGCTGGCGGATTTGCCCTAAAATGCGTGTCTTTATCATCTTTGAACAACCGTGAGTTTGATTGATGACGAGTACGCCTAAACCCCTGGTCCTGATCATCCTGGATGGCTTCGGTCACAGCGAAAGCCCCGAATACAACGCCATCTTCGCCGCCAACACACCGGTCTACGACCGCCTGCGCGCCACCCAGCCGCACGGTTTGGTCTCCGGTTCCGGCATGGACGTGGGCCTGCCCGACGGGCAGATGGGCAACTCCGAAGTCGGTCACATGAACCTCGGCGCCGGCCGCGTGGTGTACCAGGACTTCACCCGGGTGACCAAGGCCATCCGTGACGGCGAGTTCTTCGCAAACCCGGTACTCACCGGCGCGGTAGACAAAGCCGCCAATGCCGGCAAAGCCGTGCACATCCTCGGCCTGCTCTCCGACGGCGGCGTGCACAGCCACCAGGACCACCTGATCGCCATGGCCGAACTCGCCGCCCAGCGTGGCGCCGAGAAGATCTACCTGCACGCCTTCCTCGACGGCCGCGACACACCGCCGCGCAGCGCCCAGTCATCCATCGAACTGCTCGACGCCACCTTCGCCAAGCTCGGCAAGGGCCGCATCGCCAGCCTGATCGGCCGCTACTACGCCATGGACCGCGACAACCGCTGGGACCGCGTCAGCGCCGCCTACAACCTGATCGTCGACAGCGCCGCCGAATATACCGCCGACAGCGCCCTTGCCGGCCTGCAAGCGGCCTATGCCCGCGAGGAGAATGACGAGTTCGTCAAGGCCACGCGCATTGGCGAAGCCGTCAAGGTCGAGGATGGCGACGCGGTCATCTTCATGAACTTCCGCGCCGACCGCGCCCGCGAGCTGTCGCGCGCATTCGTCGAAGCGGATTTCAACGAATTTCCACGCGCACGCCTGCCCAAGCTGGCGGCGTACATCGGCCTGACCCAGTATTCGGCGAAAATTCCGGCGCCCGCCGCGTTTGCGCCGTCCAGCCTGGACAATGTCCTGGGCGAATACCTGGCGAAGAACGGCAAGACCCAGCTGCGCATCGCCGAAACCGAAAAATACGCCCATGTCACGTTCTTCTTCTCCGGTGGCCGCGAAGAACCGTTCGAAGGCGAAGAGCGCATCCTGATCCCGTCGCCGAAGGTCGCCACCTACGACCTGCAGCCGGAAATGAACGCCCCGGAAGTGACCGACCGCATCGTCGAAGCCATCGAGCAGCAGCGCTTTGACGTGATCGTGGTCAACTACGCCAACGGCGACATGGTCGGCCATACCGGCGTGTTCGAGGCGGCGGTCAAGGCCGTCGAAGCCCTGGACAGTTGTGTCGGACGCATCGTCGAGGCGCTGGACAAGGTGGGCGGCGAAGCGCTGATCACCGCCGACCACGGCAACGTCGAGCAGATGGAAGACGAGTGCACCGGCCAGGCACACACCGCCCATACCAGCGAGCCGGTGCCGTTCATCTATGTCGGCAAGCGCAACGTCAAGGTCCGCGAAGGCGGCGTGCTGGCCGATGTCGCACCGACCATGCTCAAGCTGCTGGGGCTGGAGAAGCCGGCAGAAATGACCGGTACGTCCATTCTGGTTGACGCTTGATTCGTGTTTTGGGGCCGCTTTGCGGCCCTTTCGCGGCACAAGGCCGCTCCTACAGGTGATCGCACATAACCTGTAGGAGCGGCCTTGTGCCGCGAAAGGGCTGCGCAGCAGCCCCAAAACACCTGAATTCCAGACCAACGCCCCGCCGCACACGCCGCGGGGCGTTTTTTTTACAGGCCCGCGCGGGCATACTAGGCCAGTCTCCATCCCTGGTACGCCAAACCCCATGCTCCGCGCCCTCTTCCTACTAGCCCTGTCATGCCTGCTCGCCCCGGCCTTCGCTGCCGACGAGCGCGCGCAGACCCAGCAACAGCTGGACGCCACCCGCCAGGATATCGCCGAGCTGAAGAAAATGCTGGGCAAGCTCCAGGAGGAGAAGTCCGGCGTGCAGAAAGACCTCAAGGCCACCGAGACCGACATCGGCAACCTCGAAAAGCAGGTGGAGGCACTGCAGCAAGAACTAAAAAAGACCGAGGGCGAGCTGGAGCGCCTTGACCACGAGAAAAAAAAACTCCAGAGCGCCCGCAGTGAACAACAGCGACTGATCGCCATCCAGGCCCGTTCGGCCTACCAGAACAACGGCCGCGAGGAATACCTCAAGCTGCTGCTCAACCAGCAGAACCCGGAAAAGTTCGCCCGCACCCTCACTTACTACGACTACCTGAGCAAGGCGCGCACCGAGCAGCTGCGTACATTCAATGAGACACTGCGCCAACTGGCCAATGTCGAGCAGGACATCGGCCGCCAGCAGGAGCAACTGCTGGCGCAACGCGCCGACCTCGACAGCCAGCGCCAGGCCCTCGAGAGCGAACGAGGCAAACGCCAGCAGGTGCTGGCCAAGCTCAACAGCGACATGAAAGAGCGCGACCAGAAGCTCCAGGCTCGCGAGCAGGACCAGGCCGACCTGGGCAAGGTGCTCAAAACCATCGAGGAAACCCTCGCCCGCCAGGCCCGCGAGGCTGAAGAAGCCCGCCAGCGTGCCCTGCTGGCCAAGCAGGAAGAGGAAAAGCGGCTCAAGGAACAGGCCCTGGCCGCCGCCCGCGACAACACGCCCGAAGAAGCCCCGAAAAAGGCCCGCACCACCCTGGGGCCGGTGGTTTCCAGCGACAGTGCCAGCTATGGCGGCGCATTTTCCGCGGCCCGGGGAAAACTTCCGTGGCCGGTCAATGGTCGACTGTTGGCGCGTTTTGGCGATACCCGTGGTGGCGACGCCCGGGCCAAGTGGGACGGCGTGATGATCGGCGCCAGCGCCGGTACCCAGGTGCGTGCCGTGCATGGCGGGCGCGTGGTGTTCGCCGACTGGTTGCGTGGCGCCGGACTTCTGGTCATCCTCGACCATGGCAATGGTTACCTGAGCCTGTACGGCCACAACCAGAGCCTTCTCAAGAGCGCCGGCGACATCGTCAAGGCCGGCGAGGCGATCTCCACCGTCGGCGACAGCGGCGGCCAGGACAGCGCCGGGCTGTATTTCGCGATTCGCCAGCAGGGCCGGCCCAGCGATCCCGCGCAATGGTGCCGAGGCTAGATGCCAACTACTTTTACGGCGCAGCCACGCGCGCTGCGCCGATGCTCCCATGGGAGCGCCAACAGGATCAGGAGTTCGTTCGACATGCTGCACTCGCCTCGCCTCTCTCAACTGGCCCTGACCATCGCCCTGGTCGTCGGCGCGCCCCTGGCCACCGCCGCCGACCCGGTCAAGCCGGCGGCCAAGCCGGCCATGGTGCCGGCCACCGAGGTGACCGCCAAGGCACCCCTGCCCCTGGAGGAGCTGCGCACCTTCGCCGAGGTCATGGACCGCATCAAGGCCGCCTATGTCGAACCTGTGGATGACAAGACACTGCTGGAGAACGCCATCAAGGGCATGCTCAGCAACCTCGACCCGCATTCGGCGTACCTCGGCCCCGAGGACTTCCAGGAACTGCAAGAGAGCACCAGCGGCGAGTTCGGTGGCCTGGGCATCGAAGTCGGCCAGGAAGACGGCTTCATCAAGGTGGTCTCGCCCATCGACGACACCCCGGCGTCCCGCGCCGGCGTGCAGGCCGGCGACCTGATCGTCAAGATCAACGGCGCTCCGACCCGCGGCCAGACCATGACCGAAGCGGTCGACAAGATGCGCGGCAAGGTCGGCGAGAAGATCACCCTGACGCTGGTACGCGATGGCGGCACGCCCTTCGACGTGACCCTGGCCCGCGCGGTGATCCAGGTCAAGAGCGTGAAGAGCCAGTTGCTGGAGAACGACTACGGCTACATCCGCATCACCCAGTTCCAGGTCAAGACCGGCGACGAGGTGGGCAAGGCCCTGGCCAAGCTGCGCAAGGATAACGGCAAGAAGCTGCGCGGCGTAGTGCTCGACCTGCGCAACAACCCCGGTGGCGTGCTGCAGGCGGCGGTGGAAGTGGCCGACCACTTCCTCACCAAGGGCCTGATCGTCTACACCAAGGGCCGCATCGCCAACTCCGAGCTGCGCTTCTCCGCCGACCCGGCCGACGCCAGCGAAGGCGTGCCGCTGGTGGTGCTGATCAACGGCGGCAGCGCCTCGGCCTCCGAGATCGTCGCCGGCGCCCTGCAGGACCAGAAACGCGCCGTGCTGATGGGCACCGACAGCTTCGGCAAGGGCTCGGTGCAGACTGTGCTGCCACTGGCCAACGACCGTGCGCTCAAGCTCACCACCGCGCTCTACTTCACCCCCAATGGCCGCTCGATCCAGGCCCAAGGCATCGTGCCCGACATCGAAGTGCGCCCGGCCAAGCTCACCACAGAGGCCGACAACGACAACTTCAAGGAAGCCGACCTGCAGGGTCACCTGGGCAACGGCAACGGCGGCGCCGATCGCCCCACCGGCAGTGCCAAGCGCAAGGATCGCCCACAGGACAACGACTTCCAGCTCAGCCAGGCCCTCAGCCTGCTCAAGGGCCTGAACATCACCAAGGGCAACTGACCGCTTCCCATGCGTTATCTGCTGTTCACGCTGTTCTGCCTCATGCTCGGCGCCGCACAGGCGGCGCCAGGCAAGGCCTATATGAGCATCATCATCGACGACCTGGGCCAGAGCGACGAGCGCGACAGCCGCACGCTCGCCTTGCCCGGCCCGGTCACGATGGCGATCATGCCCGACACCCCGCACGCCACCGACTTCGCCCGCCAGGCCCACAAGGCCGGGCGCACGGTGATCCTGCACATGCCCATGGACCCAGCCACCGGCCCCTACGCCTGGCACCCAGGCACAGCCATCGAGGAACTGGCCCGTCGGCTGGACGCCGCGCTGGCCAAAGTGCCCTACGCCGCCGGCATCAACAACCACATGGGTAGCCGCATGACTGCCCAGCGTGAGCCGATGCACTGGCTGATGGAGGAACTGCAGCGCCGTCACCTGTTCTTCGTCGACAGCCGCACCAGCGCTGCCACAGTCGCGGCGGCCGAAGCCCAGGCGGTGGGCCTGGCCCATGTCTCGCGGGATGTATTCCTTGATGACGTGCGCACCCCGGAGGCTATCAGCGGGCAGTTGCAGCAAGGTATCGCCCTGGCCCGCAAGCAGGGTTCGGTGGTGCTGATCGGCCATCCCTACCCTCAGACGCTGGACGTGCTGAGCCGTGAGATCCCCCGGCTCAAGGCCCAAGGCATCGAACTGCTCAGCCTGCGCCAGATGATCGCAGAGCGCGGCAACCAGGCCATGCCCGCCCATGGCAGGCATGGGGTCTACAGTAATCGCTGAAGCATCAGTCGAATGGGATCAGGCCGTCCACCTGGGCAAGCTGTACATTCCCGCGGTAGATTGGCAACAGCTCGTTACGCTCGATTGCCGCGCGCAACTGCGCTTCCCAGCCTAGCTTGCGCTCGGCCCAGAGCTTTATGTGCCCCTTGCTGAACAGCCGCCCCGAGGTATCCACCGCCGGGTAGTGGAAGTGCGCTTCCCACAAGCCGTTTCCTGGCCGCCCCTCCCTGGGCTTGCGCCGGATCTCATAGATCTCCAGATAGTCATCCGCCTTGAGCCGCGTGCGCCCGGGCACGCGGGTGACGGTGACCTGATCACGCGCCAGCAGGTAACGCAGGCTCTCGGCATTAGGGTGGCTGGTCGTCAGGTACAAGGCCTCCAGCAAGTCCTGGCGAGACGCGTCCAGGCGGTTGATCCCAGCGTCCAACTGTTCACGCAGCTCACTGTTGGCCTCGTCATTCGACAGGTTTTCCAGCACGTCCCGGAGCTTTTCGATGTGCTCGTCGATGATGGTCGACAGGCCGTTGGGCTCATCGGTCTTGACGTATTGCCTGGCCAACCGCACCACCGACTCGATCTGCCCGACCAGCTTGCGCCCCCGCCCCACCATCCTGCCGGCGTCGATGGCCGGAGCTGGCTGCGGATTGCGTGGCATCACATCCTCGACCCAGTCCTTTCCCTGCTGACGAAACGTCTTGAGGACCGTCATTCGTGAATCCACCTGTTGCACGACATCCTCACCCTCCAACTGTCGCTGCTCACCCACGACACTCTTGCCCCGCTGGGTCCTGACCACCTGCCGCTTGCCGCCACGCATCGCGTAGACCGCCGGTCGTGGCGCAGACGTTTCAGCCAATTGCTGCTCGCGAACTGCCTGTTTCAACGCGTCCTCAGCGCTCCCGATCAACGCCTGGAGCGCCTGGCGGTACTCCTGCAGACGGGCCGAGCGGATCACCTCACCCCCCAAGCTGGACAGGTATTGGCTCATGACCTCGGCCTGAGCATAGGACTCCAATACACCCGTGAGAATATCGATACGTTCGTTGAGCGTCAGCTCGCCCCCTGCGAGGTCACCGTGGGCGGCCCCGGCACTGACCAGCTCCGGCCCGGCCAGATACTCTGCGTATTCCACCAGGATGCGCTCATCAACGCCCGCCAGACGGTCCAGACTGGCCTCGGCAAGATCGATCAACCGCCGAAACGCCAGCTCGTTGGCCGTCAAGTGGCGCTGCTCGATGACATGCTTCAGTTGCGCATGCTTGTCGGCCCGCTTGTCATCGATGCCTCGCTTGAAGATGATCGAATCATCTCGGAGGGTGTCCTCCAGCAGCCCATCGAAATCAACCGACAAATTGACCAGTTCACCTTCCCAGGCAATGACTTGCTCCAACTGGCTGTAAAAGTCCCGGTAATACTGAATCTCGTCGTGCGAGGCCGGCAGGATGGCCATGGCGTCGCTCAATGCCTGAATGTTCACCTCGTTGATCAGCTTGGCCAGCTCGTTGTAGTAGATCTCGCAACGGGAGAGCAGCTCCTCCCGCGTAGCATTGCGTTGCAACCTGATCGCCTCTGGCATCTGTGGGTCGGTCAGCCTTGTGGCCTCGAGGCGCGAAATCACTTTGTCATGCGCAATGCCCTTCTCGACCAGCACCCTCAGGTCGTCGACGACGCGTAACCTGGCCTGATGCTGTATTTTTTGCTGGAGCTGCAACCGCAGTTCATCGCGCGCATCCCTTGGCGTCTTGGCTTCCAAATCCTTCAAGTCCGCGGTGGCACGAGTGAAGAAGTCTCGGTGCTTGACGAACTCCTGGTCCAGCAGGTTCATCTCGGTAATGAGTTTCTTGTCCTCAGCCTTCAGCGTCTCCACAAGGCGCTGGTTCTCCTCTCTCATGAGCTGGCGCCGCGTCTTGGGCCCGCCACCAGCAAGCCTCATCGAAGCATCGATGCGCCAGACGCCGCCTTTGCGGAGAATCCTGGCCTGTGGCGCGCCGTTTCCGTCAATAATGCGTACATCACCTTCAAATAACGCGACGGGATAGGTGGCATTGGCCATCACTGCATAGAACTGCTCACCGATCGGATAGAGTCCGCTGGCGGCCCCCACGCCCAGCGGCTCGATACCCTCGAGATCAACAGTAACTCGTAGTTGCTGCAGCGCCTGTCGTCGTAGCGGATCGAGCCAGTTGAATCCGGCATTGCCACGCCAGGAGAAATCCAATCGCGTCTGGGCTACCGGGCCGGGCAAGCCGACCTTTCCTTGTTTTGGCTGCACCACCACCGTGGGGTCAGTCGAGTAACCCATCAACGCTTGGCCAATGTGCGTCACAGGCTTGGGCGGAGAAGGGCTTACCCCAGGCAGACCCTTATGCAACAAGACCATACCGACATTGAGCACCAGGTCCACCACCGCTTGTGACGCTTCAAACTCACTCCCTTCGATCAACGCCGAAACATCGGCCGAGAATGCCATGATCGTTTGTGTCAGCCACGCCACCACTGCAACCGGCCCGCGCAGCAGCGGCACGGCGGTCTGGAACAACAACCAGGCCGCCTGTTCGAACATCGTCCATCGGCTTTGCGCCGTGGAGGTCGTCGCTTGCTCGGCAATTGCCACCAGCCAGTCTCGATTGGCGTTGTACAGTCTGCTATCGACATCGATGCGCCAAAACTGCTGTGCCAGCTTCGCCGGCTCGGGCAGCAGTCCCGGGTCAATGCCAACGTGCACCAGGCGCGTATCGGCGCTGAGGTCGCTGTGGTAGTACGTACGCGCCGCCTCGTCCATCCATTGCAAAACGCTGGCGCGCAAGCTGGACGACAGGCGGATCGCGCTACCGAGCGCCTCCAGGTCGCTGAACTCGCGCATAGCCTCATGGCCGTAAAGTGGTCGATAAAGGATCACCCGGGCAGGTTCAGTGCAGCTCAGCACATACATGCCATGCACGGTGTCATACCGCGATGATTGACCCGCCTCGGTATAGGCCAACGGCATCAGCGAGGTGGTCGTATCGGCCAAGCCGCGCACATAATCGGTGACAACCTGCAGCCCAACTTCGCTCAACATGCCGTCGAGCCTTGCCGACAATGCGCTGAACAGCAGCGCCTGCCGCCACTCCCTGCCGAAATGCTCGACACGCTGCGCTCGCCCTTCTGGCGCATCCAATGACTGCGCCACGTAAGCGGGGTAGCGACCGCCGATATCCACCTGCTGAACAAGCGCCTGCAGGTAATCGGCAGTCAACCACGGCATGATCAACTGACCATCCCGGTGCTTGACCCCCGTTATAACGGCGCCGTGCAACGAGCCCAGGTTGCCGATGGCAAAGTCCGTCAGGGACTTTTCCCCGGCCGGTACCAGCGGCTCGCCACCACCGGCCCCGGTCGCCGCCCCTCCGGGCACACCTTCGGCGCGTTTGAGCTCGAGTATCAGGTCATCCGACTCGTAGTTGGCATCGACCGGATGATCGCTCAGTAATGCCTGGCGCAAATGCTCGCGGGTATAGGTTTGCAGGTCCTGAATGCCATCCAGCGCCCGCGCACCCTGCGAGGTCGCCTGGTCCAGCGCCAATGCGAACAACGCGTCCTGATAAGCAAAACTGCTGCTAACGCCAGCGTTGGCCACACCAGGCGGCAGCACAGCCAGGCCAGTCGGCGCGAGGAAGTAACCCTCAATGAACCACTGCGATGGATCACTCAGCGCATCGATCAAGCGCACTTTTTCGGACACCCCTAGCCCTGGCGCGCCAGCGACCTGCTGCGCCCTCTCCAGCATGGCCTCCAGCATCAGCGCCGTCTGCTGTGCGAACGCATCACCCGTCAACTCCTGGCGATGCCAGGTCATCTCGTCGAAGCGATGACGACCGGTCAATTCGTCGCGCAGCGCCGTGGCAAAGTCGCTGAGCGAATCGAAGCCTCTGATGACACTTGATGGCGAACACCACAGGATCACCTGTTGTTCGTCCCATTCGCCGGTCACCAACAGGCCGGCCTGCATTTCGCTGAAGCGCTGCCCTTCGTCGACCATCTCCACCTGCACGGCGAAGACCGACGGACGCTTGGCAATCGGGCCGAGCAACCCATGCACACAGGCTTGCTGATGGCTATCCAGGCCTTGCATCGGCAAGTTACGCAACAAGGCCATCTTCAGCACCAACTGCAACCAACGGTCGCGGCTGACCCCGGCAGGGCCAGCCATGCTCCAAAAGTCGACCTGTGCCTGGCGCCACTCATCGAGCAGCGTCGCAAGCAGATCGTCGAGCTCGCCGCCTGGCCCAATGAGCTGGAGGGACTGGAAGCTATCCGAAGCCCCCGGAAACAGGTAGGGGGTACGTAATGCCACGCCAAAGTGACGCCTATCGACCGGCGCCAGGCTTAACCCGGCGCCCTCCAGCATGGCCTGCAGTACGACATCGACCAGAGGCTTCCTATGCCAGGACGGCTGGATCGGGTCAGGTATCAACAGCTCCAACGCATCGGCCGAGACGAGCGTCGGCGTTACGCCCGCCAACACGGGGTATTTTTCAAGCAGAAACGCGAGCAGTTGCTCGGACACGACCTGCCGTAGCGTTGGCCGGCCGACGAATTGCTGGGCGACGACAGCCTTGAAATCGAAGAGGGGAAGAGTTGCGGTTGACATGATGATGACCCCAGGAGAAGGAGGTACCAGCGTGCCCACCTCGCCATAACGCCAGGCACTACATGTTGATAGTCCCGCCAGAAACGCAAAGGGCCCGGTTCTCGCGAACCGGGCCCTTGCCTGAGATCAGCCGTGATCAGCTGTACACACGCCCCAGCAACTGGCGGTGGCTTTCGAACTGATCCAGCACGTCACGCACGATCTGCTCGCGGGTGAAGCCCATCAGGTCGTATTCCTGGCTGCCGTCGTGGAGGTACACCTCGGCGCGGTAGAAGCGCTGCTGCACCTCCGGCTCGCCTTCGACCGGCGCTTCGCTTGGTGCGGCAAGGTAACCGTCCAGGCTGGCTTCGTAGACGAAGGGGTTGCCCTCTTCCATCATCACCCGCAGGCCCATCATGTTGCGCGACTGGCCAACACGGGTCTCTACTTCGAAGCCCAGGGTGCGCAGCTGCTCGGCGGCTTCTTTCAGCGCCGGGCTGACCTGCTTGTCCATGAAGCGCTGGACCACCGCTTGGGTCGGTTGCAGGTCCAGCTGGCTGAGGCGCTCGCTGAAGCCGCGACGGCCACGGGCGGCCAGCTCGGCACGCTCGCTCTCGACTGCGACGTCCTGCTTCATGGCCTTCATCAGACCGAACATGAACAGCACCAGGACCACCGAGAACGGCAGGCCGGCCAGTACCACCATGGTCTGCATGGCTTCGAAGTTACCGGCGAACAGCAGCCCGATAGTGACCAGGGTGATGACCACCGACCAGAACACCACCATCCAGTGCGGGGCGTCCTCGTCGACCTTGCCGCCCTTGCACGACAGGTTGGCCATCATCACCGCGCCGGAGTCGGCGGGGGTCAGGAACAGCACGAAGCCGACGAACACCGCCACACCGATGACGATCTTGGCGGCCGGGAAGAATTCCAGCAGTTGGTAGATCGACATCGACGGCTGTTCGAGCGCGGTCTTGCCCAGCTCCACCGCGCCCTGGTTGATCACCAGGTCCAATGCGGTGTTACCGAAGATCGACAGCCAGGCCAGGGTGAAGCCCAGCGGGATCAGCAGCACGCCGCTGACCAGCTGGCGCACGGTACGGCCCTTGGAGATACGGGCGATGAACATGCCGACGAACGGGCCCCAGGAGATCCACCAGGCCCAGTAGAACACGGTCCACAGGCCCAGCCAGCGCTCGGACTTGTCGTTGTCGCCTTCATAGACATACAGGTCGAAGGTCTTCAGCACGACACCGTTGAGGTAGTCACCGATGTTCTGCACGAAGCCGTTGAGCAGGTGCAGGGTGTTGCCGGCCAGCAGCACGAAGATCAGCAAGCCGCTGAACAGCAGGATGTTCAGGTTGGACAGGCGGCGGATGCCGTTCTCCACGCCCGACACCGCGGCCACGGTGGCAACGCCGGCCATGACCAGGATCACCACCAGCAGGTTGGTCTTGCTGTGGTCCATGCCGAACAGGTATTCCAGACCGGACGCCACCTGCATCGAACCAATGCCCAGGTTGGTCACCAGGCCCAGCAGGGTGACGAACATGCCGAAAATGTCCACGGCATGGCCCGCGCCGCCCTTGACCCAACGCTCACCCACCAGCGGGTACAGCGCCGAGCGCAGTGCCAGCGGCTGGTTGTGGCGGTAGGCGAAGTAACCCACGGCCAGGCCGACCAGGGCATAGATCGCCCAGCCGTGCAGGCCCCAGTGCAGGAAGGTCAGCTGCAGGCCCTGGCGCGCGGCCTCGAGGCTGGCTGGAGTGCCTTCCGGTGGGTTGAAGTAGTGGTCCAGCGGCTCGGAGGCGCCGAAGTACAGCAGCGAGATACCGATACCGGAGGAGAACAGCATGCCGGCCCAGGCGCCGTAGCTGAAGTCGGGGGTGTCGTCCTTGCCGCCCAGCTTGAGCTTGCCGAAGTCGGAGAAGGCCAGGTAGACGACGAACAGCAGGTAACCGCAGATCACCAGCATGTAGTACCAGCCGAAGGTACGGGTCAGCCATTTCTGGGCGACGCCCAGCACCTGGCCGGCGGTTTCGGGTACAGCGATCAGCAAGGCAGTCAGAACGAGGATCATCAGCGCCGAGGTGATGAACACCACGCGATTGACCCGTACCCGCTCGGCGGGAGGCTTTGTCAGGGAAGCAGAACTCATTGCTCGAATGCTCCGGGCAGTGCGGCAGTGGAGGCTAAACAGTTATTTCCCACGCAATTGGTGCAATAGCCCTACTGCGCAAGGTGTTATAAAAGCACCCTGGAAACCGTGATCCCGAATCGAAACGCTGCAAAAAAAACAGACCGGCCGCCTGTCGCCTTGCCACGCACTCAGCAGAAGGTGCGCGCATTCGCCACAGACCACCTGGCCCGCTCCAAGGGCCGACCGCGCAGTCCATGACCGCTCGGCAGAATCTGTCCTTTGCATCGCTCATGCCCGTCAACGCCTTGTATTCCGGGGGTTACACGATTTCCTGGGGTGTCGATTCGTGTCCTCTTGACCGTCCTGAAAACTGTCAATGGCACAAATTGTCGCAGAGCTTATTCTTTATTGATTGAACGTTCAATCAAAACAAAATAGACTGGCCTCGCCGAGGCAGCCGCTCGTCGTCTGCCCGCAGGCCTGAGGAGATAGCAAGATGCCCAAGGTCGGTATGCAACCCATCCGCCGCCAGCAGTTGATCGAAGCCACGTTACAGGCGGTCGATCAGGTCGGACTGGGCGATGCCAGCATTGCGCTGATTGCCCGTTTGGCCGGTGTGTCGAACGGCATCATCAGTCACTACTTTCAGGACAAGAACGGCCTGATCGCAGCGACGATGCGCCACATCATGAACATGCTCAACGAGGGTGTGATCGCGCGTCGTCAGGCACTCACGGACGACAGCCCGCGTGCCCACCTCAAGGTGATCATCGAAGGCAACTTCGATGCCAGCCAGGTGAATGGCCCGGCAATGAAAACCTGGCTGGCCTTCTGGGCCTCCAGCATGCACCAGCCGTCTTTGCACAGGTTGCAGCGGATCAACGATCACCGCCTGTATTCCAACCTGTGCTGCCAGTTCCGCCGCGTCCTGCCGCTCTACCATGCGCGCAAGGCCGCCCGCGGGCTGGCAGCCTTGATCGACGGCCTGTGGTTGCGTGGCGCCCTGTCGGGGGATGCATTCGACACCGACCAGGCGATACGCATCGCTTACGAATACATGGATCTACAACTGGCTAAACAGCAGTCCCTGGGCACAACCGACCAGGCCTCTGAACAGCCGCGCGCAGCGACCAGCCAACCGGCAGGAGCGTGACGCGGCAGCCAACCACACACTGCACTTGCGAGGACACTATGGCCCGTTTCGGAACGCAAAAACTCTACATTGATGGCGCTTACGTCGACGCTGGCAGCGACGCCACCTTCGAAGCCATCAACCCGGCCACCGGCGAAGTCCTCGCCCATGTGCAGCGCGCGACCCAAGCCGACGTCGAAAAAGCCGTCGAAAGCGCCGAACGCGGCCAGAAAGTCTGGGCCGCGATGACCGCCATGCAGCGTTCGCGCATCCTGCGTCGCGCCGTCGACATCCTGCGTGAGCGCAACGACGAGCTGGCCATGCTGGAAACCCTGGACACCGGCAAGTCGTACTCGGAAACCCGCTACGTCGACATCGTCACCGGCGCCGACGTGCTCGAGTACTACGCTGGCCTGGTACCGGCCATCGAAGGTGAGCAGATCCCGCTGCGCGAATCGTCCTTCGTCTACACCCGCCGCGAGCCGCTGGGCGTGACCGCCGGTATCGGCGCCTGGAACTACCCGATCCAGATCGCCCTGTGGAAATCCGCCCCGGCCCTGGCCGCCGGCAACGCGATGATCTTCAAGCCGTCGGAAGTCACCTCGCTGACCACCCTGAAACTGGCCGAGATCTTCACCGAAGCCGGCCTGCCGAACGGCGTGTTCAACGTCCTGACCGGCAGCGGCCGCGAAGTCGGCACCTGGCTGACCGAGCACCCGCGCATCGAGAAAGTCTCCTTCACCGGCGGCACCACCACCGGCAAGAAAGTCATGGCCAGCGCCTCCAGCTCGTCGCTGAAGGAAGTGACCATGGAACTGGGCGGCAAGTCGCCGCTGATCATCTGCGACGACGCCGACCTGGACAAGGCCGCCGACATCGCCATGATGGCCAACTTCTACAGCTCCGGCCAGGTCTGCACCAACGGCACCCGCGTGTTCGTACCGGCGTCGATGAAAGCCGCCTTCGAAGCCAAGATCGCCGAGCGCGTCGCCCGCATCCGTGCCGGCAACCCGGAAGACGAGAACACCAACTTCGGCCCGCTGGTCAGCTTCCAGCACATGGAAAGCGTGCTGGGCTACATCGCCAAGGGTAAAGAAGAAGGCGCCCGCGTTCTGTGCGGTGGTGAGCGTCTGACTGCCGGTGATTTCGCCAAGGGCGCCTTCGTGGCCCCGACCGTGTTCACCGACTGCACCGACGACATGACCATCGTCAAGGAAGAGATCTTCGGCCCGGTGATGAGCATCCTCACCTACGAAACCGAAGAAGAAGTCATCCGCCGCGCCAACGACACCGAGTACGGCCTGGCCGCTGGCGTGTGCACCAACGACATCAGCCGCGCCCACCGCATCATCCACAAGCTCGAAGCGGGCATCTGCTGGATCAACGCCTGGGGCGAGTCGCCGGCAGAGATGCCGGTTGGCGGCTACAAACAGTCGGGCGTCGGCCGTGAAAACGGCGTCAGCTCGCTGGCTCAATACACTCGCATCAAGTCGGTCCAGGTCGAGCTGGGCGGCTACAACTCGGTTTTCTAAACCCTGTCTAGCCACGCCCGTGCCTTCGCGCACGGGCGTTTCCGCTCCCTGATCACCGCCAACACGAGGGTACTTTCATGTCCAAAGAATTCGACTACATCATCGTCGGTGCCGGCTCGGCCGGTAACACCCTGGCCACCCGCCTGACCGAAGACGCCAGCGTCTCCGTGCTGCTGCTGGAAGCCGGTGGCCCCGACTACCGCTTCGACTTCCGCACCCAGATGCCAGCCGCCCTGGCCTTCCCGCTGCAGGGCCGCCGCTACAACTGGGCCTACGAGACCGACCCGGAGCCGTTCATGGACGGCCGCCGCATGGAATGTGGCCGCGGCAAGGGCCTGGGTGGCTCCTCGCTGATCAACGGCATGTGCTACATCCGTGGTAACGCCATGGACTTCGACGGCTGGGCGGAACAGCCAGGCCTGGACGACTGGACCTACCTGGACTGCCTGCCGTACTTCCGCAAAGCGGAAACCCGCGACATCGGCCCCAACGACTACCACGGCGGCGAAGGCCCGGTCAGCGTGGCCACGCCGAAAGCCGGCAACAACCCGCTGTTCCACGCCATGGTCGAAGCCGGCGTGCAGGCCGGCTACCCACGCACCGAAGACCTCAACGGCTACCAGCAGGAAGGCTTCGGCCCGATGGACCGTTCGGTCACCAAGAAAGGCCGTCGCTCCAGCACCGCCCGCGGCTACCTGGACCAGGCCAAGAAGCGCCCGAACCTGACCATCGTCACTCACGCCCTGAGCGACCGCGTGCTGTTCGACGGCAAGCGCGCCGTTGGCGTGACCTACCTGGTGGGTGACAGCGAAGAGCGCGTCGAAGCCCGCGCCCGCAAGGAAGTCATCGTATCCTCCGGCGCCATCGCTTCGCCGCAGCTGCTGCAGCGTTCCGGCGTCGGCCCGCGCGCCCTGCTGGAAAGCCTCGACATCCCGGTGGTCCACGACCTGCCGGGCGTCGGCGAGAACCTGCAGGACCACCTGGAGCTGTACCTGCAGTACGCCTGCACCCAGCCGGTGTCGCTGTACCCGTCGCTGCTGTGGTGGAACCAGCCGAAAATCGGTGCCGAGTGGCTGTTCAACGGCACCGGTATCGGCGCCAGCAACCAGTTCGAGGCCGGTGGTTTCATCCGCACCCGTCCTGAGTTCAAGTGGCCGAACATCCAGTACCACTTCCTGCCGGTCGCCATTAACTACAACGGCTCCAACGGCGTGAAAGAGCACGGCTTCCAGGCGCACATGGGCTCCATGCGCTCGCCGGCCCGTGGTCGCATCCAGGCCAAGTCGAAAGACCCACGCCAGCACCCAAGCATCCTGTTCAACTACATGTCCACCGAGCAGGACTGGCAGGAATTCCGCGACGGCATCCGCCTGACCCGTGAAATCATGGCCCAGCCGGCGCTGGACGCGTTCCGTGGTCGCGAGATCAGCCCAGGTGCCCATGTGCAAACCGACGAAGAACTGGACAAGTTCATCCGCGAGCACGCCGAAACCGCCTTCCACCCGTCCTGCTCGTGCAAGATGGGCACCGACGACATGGCGGTGGTCGACGGCGAAGGCCGCGTGCACGGCATGCAGGGCCTGCGTGTGGTCGACGCGTCGATCATGCCGCTGATCATCACCGGCAACCTGAACGCCACCACGATCATGATCGCCGAGAAGATCTCGGACAAGATCCGTGGCCGCAAGCCGCTGCCGCGCAGCACCGCCAAGTACTACGTGGCGGGCGATGCACCGGTGAAGGGCAAGGCGCTGCGTGAAGTGAAGCAGGGTTGAACCCTGCACCGGCTCGATCGCGGATAAATCCGCTCCTACAGACTGTAGGAGCGGATTTATCCGCGAAGGGCCAGCACTGAGCACCGCAAGAAAAGGCACCTCTCGAGGTGCCTTTTTTCATATGCGGAAACGCTTTACAGCCTGCCAATTCATCAGGTTAGAATCGATTGGCACGCGACCTGCTAGTTCACGCAGCTGGTCCCTTTTCTCTGCGATGTCCCGGAGTACCGCCTTTGGATGCGAGCACCATCAACAGCCTGTTCCTGATCGGCGCTTTGCTGGTGGGGGCAAGTATCCTGGTCAGCTCGCTGTCATCGCGCCTGGGCATCCCTATTCTGGTCATCATCCTCGCCGTCGGCATGCTCGCCGGAGTCGACGGTGGCGGCATCATTTTCAACAACTACCCGACCGCCTACCTGGTGGGCAACCTGGCGCTGGCGGTGATCCTGCTCGACGGCGGCTTGCGCACGCGGGTGGCGAGTTTCCGCGTGGCCCTGTGGCCGGCATTGTCGCTGGCCACCGTGGGCGTACTGATCACCACCGGGCTGACCGGCATGGTCGCCGCCTGGTTGTTCGACCTGAGCCTGATCCAGGGCCTGTTGATCGGCGCCATCGTCGGCTCCACCGACGCCGCGGCGGTGTTCTCGCTGCTCGGCGGCAAGGGCCTGAACGAGCGGGTCACCGCCACGCTGGAGATCGAGTCAGGCAGCAACGACCCCATGGCGGTGTTCCTCACCGTCACGCTCATCGACATGATCGCCAGCGGCCAGACCGGCCTGCACTGGAGCCTGCTCACCCACCTGCTGCGCGAGTTCGGTATCGGCGGGCTGATGGGCCTGGGCGGCGGCTGGCTGATGCTGCAACTGGTCAACCGCATCAAACTGGCCGGCGGCCTGTACCCGATCCTGGTGGTGGCTGGCGGCCTGGTGGTGTTCTCCCTGACCAACGCCCTGCACGGCAGCGGCTTCCTCGCCGTGTACCTGTGCGGCCTGGTGCTGGGCAACAAGCCGATCCGCAGCCGCCATGGCATCCTGCACATGCTCGACGGCATGGCCTGGCTGGCGCAGATCGGCATGTTCCTGGTGCTGGGCCTGCTGGTCACGCCCCACGACCTGCTGCCCATCGCCCTGCCGGCGCTGGGCCTGGCGCTGTGGATGATCCTGTTCGCCCGACCACTGTCGGTGGTCGCCGCCCTGCTGCCGTTCAAGGCCTTCCATGGCCGCGAGAAGGGCTTCATCAGTTGGGTTGGCCTGCGCGGCGCGGTACCGATCATCCTGGCAGTGTTCCCGCTGATGGCCGGCCTGCCGGACGCCCAGCTGTTCTTCAACCTGGCGTTCTTCATCGTGCTGGTGTCGCTGCTGGTGCAAGGCACCAGCCTGCCGTGGATGGCCAAGCTGCTGAAGGTTACCGTGCCTCCGGATCCGGCACCGATTTCCCGCTCCGCGCTTGAAGTGCATGTCACCAGCGAGTGGGAGTTGTTCGTCTATCGCCTGGGCGCCGAGAAGTGGTGCATCGGCGCGGCCCTGCGGGAGCTGAAGATGCCCGAGGGCACGCGTATCGCCGCGTTGTTCCGCAAAGAGCAACTGCTGCACCCCTCCGGGAGCACCGTGCTGGAAGTCGGCGACATGCTCTGCGTGATCGGTCACGAACACAACCTGCCGGCCCTGGGCAAGCTGTTCAGCCAGGCGCCACAACGTGGCCTGGACCTGCGCTTCTTCGGCGACTTTGTCCTCGAAGGTGACGCCGAGCTTGGCGCGGTGGCCGCGCTGTACGGCCTGAAACTCGACGGCCTGGACGCGAAAATGCCGCTGGCGCAGTTCATCCGACAGAAGGTCGGAGGCGCGCCAGTAGTAGGCGACCAGATCGAATGGCACGGCACAATCTGGACCGTCGCGGTCATGGACGGGAACAAGATCCAGAAAGTCGGCGTCAGATTCCCCGAAGGTACTCGACCCGGCCCTGGGCTGTTCCTCTAAACTCCGTTCTCTGCCTTGGTTTGCAAGTAGTCTGCCTATGTCCCTGCGCGTGCATTTGCGCACAGCCCTCATCGGGTTGTGCTTCGCCCTCTCGTTCGCCGCCACGGCCGCCGAGACCCCGACCACCGCCAGTATCCAGAACAGCCTCGACAAGATCGCCGAGCGCAAGCTGCCCGAAACCGAGCAGAAAGCCCTGCAGCAGGTGCTGGAGCAAACCCTGGCCCTGCTCGCCAACAAGGACGACAGCGAGAAGAAGCTGGCCGCCCTCAAGCAGCAGCTGGCCGACGCCCCGCAGCAGACCCGCGACAGCCAGCGTGAACTGGCCAAGCTCAAGGACAGCAAGGCGCCGCCCGTGGCCCAGCGCTTCGCCAACCTGGGCGTACCGCAACTGGAGCAGATGCTCAGCGAGCGCAGCACACAGCAAGGCGAGCTGCAGAAGGCGCTGTCCGAGGCCAACAGCCTGATCATCAACTCGCAGACCCGCCCTGAGCGGGCCCAGGCCGAGATCAGCAACAACCAGACCCGCGCCCAGCAGATCAACAACGCCCTCAAGGCCGGCAAGGACAACGGCAAGCCCCTCAACACCGACCAGCGCAACCAGCTCAACGCCGAGCTCGCCTCGCTCAACGCCCTCACCCTGCTGCGCCGCCAGGAACTGGCCGGCAACAGCCTGCTGCAGGACCTGGGCAATGCCCAGCACGACCTGCTGATCGAGCGCGCCACCCGCCTGGAGCAAGAAATCCAGGACCTGCAGACGCTGATCAACGACAAGCGCCTGGCCCAGTCCCAGCAGGCCGTTACCCAGCAGTCGATCGAAGCGCAGAAGGCCGGCGGCAGCACGCTGCTGGCCAACGAAAGCTCGGCCAACCTCAAGCTGTCCGACTACCTGCTCAAGAGTACCGACCGCCTCAACGAGCTCACGCAACAGAACCTGCGCACCAAGCAGCAACTCGACAGCCTCACCCAGGCCGACCAGGCCTTGGACGAGCAGATCAACGTACTCAAGGGCAGCCTGCTGCTGTCGAAGATCCTCTACAAGCAGAAGCAGGCCCTGCCACACCTGAAAGTCGACCGCGACCTGGCCGACCAGATCGCCGACATCCGCCTGTACCAGTTCGAGATCAACCAGCAGCGCGAGCAGATGAGCAGCCCGTCCAGCTACGTGGATCGGCTGCTGGCCAGCCAGCCCCAGGAAGATGTCACCCCAGCGCTGCGCAAAGCCTTGCTGGAGGTGGCGATTACCCGTGCAGACCTGCTCGAGCGACTTAACCGCGAACTCTCGGCGCTGCTCAACGAATCGATCACCCTGCAACTGAACCAGAAGCAGTTGCTGGGTACCGCGCAGAACCTGCGCACCACCCTTGAAGAACAGATGTTCTGGATCCCCAGCAACAAGCCGCTGGACTGGGAGTGGCTGCGCTACGTGCCCGAGCGCCTGGCCGAGCAGGTCGCCAGCCTGCCTTGGGGCTCGGGGGTCAAGGAACTGGGCGATGGCCTGAGCCAACGCCCGTTGCTGTTCCTGCCCTTGCTGCTGGTGATCGGCGCGTTGCTATGGCGGCGCAAGTACCTGTACCAGCGCCTGGGCAAGGTTCATCAGGACATCGGCCACTTCAAGCGCGACAGCCAGTGGCACACGCCCCAGGCGATCCTGATCAACATCCTCCTGGCCATGCCGGTGGCCCTGGCCCTGGCCCTGGGCAGCTACGCGCTGCAGATCGACGCCCGCGGCCAGAACGCCAACCTGGGCGCCGCGCTGTGGCAGATCGCCCAGGCGTGGCTGGTGTTCTACACCGCCTACCGCATCCTCGCCCCCGGTGGCGTGGCGGAGATCCACTTCCGCTGGCACAAGCCCCAGGTCGAGTTCCTGCGCGGCTGGGTGCGCCGCCTGGGCACCGTGGTGCTGGCCCTGGTGGGCGTGGTGGCGGTGGCCGAGCACCAGCCATCGGCGCTGGCCGACGACGTGCTGGGCATCGGCGTGGTGCTGACCTGCTATGCGCTGATGGCCTGGCTGCTCAGCCGCCTGCTGCTGAGCAGCCCGGCGCACCGCAACACCTCGCTGTTCCGCAAGGCGGTCGGGGTGGCCTTCACCGCCCTGCCCATCGCCCTGTTCGTGGCCGTGTGCTTCGGCTACTACTACACCGCCCTCAAGCTCACCGACCGGCTGATCTACACCCTTTACCTGCTGCTGTTCTGGCTGGTGATCGAGGCCGCGTTCGTGCGTGGCCTGTCGGTGGCGGCACGGCGCCTGGCCTACCAGCGTGCCCTGAGCAAGCGCCAGGCGGCCAAGGAAGGGCTGGACGGCGAAGTGGTGGCCGAAGAACCGACCCTGGACATCGAGCAGGTCAACCAGCAGTCCCTGCGCCTGATCCGCCTGGCCCTGCTGGGTGGTTTCATTGCCGGCCTGTACTGGGTGTGGGCGGACCTGATCAGCGTGTTCTCCTACCTCAACAACTTCACCCTCTACGAATACACCAGCGGCACCGGCGCCGCCGCCAGCATGGTGCCGATCAGCCTCGGCGACCTGCTCGGCGCGCTGGTGATCGTCGGCATCACCTTCGCCCTGGCCGGTAACCTGCCGGGCCTGCTGGAGGTGCTGGTGCTGTCGCGCCTGAACCTGGCCCAGGGCAGCGCCTACGCCACCACCACATTGCTGTCGTACACCATTGTCGGCGTTGGTATCGTCAGCACCCTGTCGACCCTTGGTGTCAGCTGGGACAAGCTGCAGTGGCTGGTGGCGGCACTGTCGGTGGGCCTGGGCTTCGGTATGCAGGAGATCTTCGCCAACTTCATCTCCGGCATCATGATCCTGTTCGAGCGCCCGGTGCGCATCGGCGACACCATCACCATCGGCAACCTGTCCGGCACGGTGAGCAAGATCCGCATTCGCGCCACCACCATCACCGACTTCGACCGCAAGGACATCATCGTCCCCAACAAGACCTTCATCACCGGCCAGCTGATCAACTGGTCGCTGACCGACACGGTTACCCGGGTGACGCTCAAGCTGGGGATCGACTACGGCTCGGACCTGGACCTGGTGCGCGATATCCTGCTCAAGGGCGCCCACGACAACCCACGGGTGCTGAAAGACCCCGAGCCACTCGTGTACTTCCTCAACTTCGGCGAGAGCTCGCTGGACCACGAGTTGCGCATGCACGTGCGCGACCTGGGCGACCGCAACCCGACCCTGGACGAGTTGAACCGCTACATCAACCGCGAATTCAAGGCGCACGACATCAAGATCTCGGTGCGCCAGGTGGAGGTGTTCCTGATGGACCAGAAGGGCGGCAAGCAGCAACTGATCCCGATGGAGCAGCCGAAGCCGGATGGCACGGCGTCGGCCTGAGAACGCCCGAATACTTTATCCTGTGCACATTCGCTGCGAGGGCTTTGCCCTCGTTCGCCGGCAAACCGGCTCCTACACCGCCCACCTGTAGGAGCCGGCTTGCCGGCGAAGGGCCGCAAAGCGGCCTCATGGCACCGCCACCCAGGAGCAGGCCCCGTGAAGTCCCTCGACCAACTCGTCTTCGACAACCGCTTCGCCCGCCTCGGCGACGCCTTCTCCACCCAGGTCCTGCCCGACCCGATCACCGACCCGCGCCTGGTCGTGGCCAGCGAAGCGGCCATGGCCCTGCTCGACCTCGACCCGGCCCAGGCCGACCTGCCGGTGTTCGCCGAGCTGTTCAGCGGCCACAAGCTCTGGGACGAGGCCGACCCGCGCGCCATGGTCTATTCCGGCCACCAGTTCGGCTCCTACAACCCGCGCCTGGGCGACGGCCGCGGCTTGCTGCTGGGCGAGGTGCGCAACGACGCCGGCGAGCACTGGGACCTGCACCTCAAGGGCGCCGGCCAGACGCCCTATTCACGCATGGGCGACGGTCGTGCCGTGCTGCGCTCGTCGATCCGCGAGTTCCTCGCCTCCGAGGCCCTGCACGCGCTCGGCATCCCCAGCAGCCGCGCGCTGTGCGTGATCGGCTCCAGCGCCACGGTGTGGCGCGAAACCCGCGAAACCGCCGCCATGCTGCTGCGCCTGGCCCACAGCCATGTACGCTTCGGCCACTTCGAGTACTTCTACTACACCCAGCAGCCGGAACAGCAACGCGTGCTGATCGACCATGTGCTCGAGCAGCACTTCCCCGAGTGTCGGGAAGCCGAACAGCCCTATCTTGCGATGTTCCGCACCATCGTCGAACGCAACGCCGAGCTGATCGCCCGCTGGCAGGCCTATGGCTTCTGCCACGGGGTGATGAACACCGACAACATGTCGATCCTGGGTATCACCTTCGACTTCGGCCCCTACGCCTTCCTCGACGACTTCGACGCCAACTTCATCTGCAACCATTCCGACGACCGGGGTCGCTACAGCTACGCCAACCAGGTACCGATCGCCCACTGGAACCTGAGTGCCCTGGCCCAGGCCCTGACCACGGTGATCGAGGTCGAGCCGCTTAAAGAGGCGCTGGGCTTGTTCCTGCCGCTGTACCAGGCGCACTACCTCGACCTGATGCGCCGCCGCCTGGGTTTGACCACGGCCGAAGACGACGACATGGCGCTGGTGGAGCGCCTGCTGCAGCGCATGCAGAGCGGCGGCGTGGACTACACACTGTTCTTCCGCAAGCTGGGCGAACGTCCGGTGGCAGAGGCATTGAAGGTGGTGCGTGACGACTTCGTCGACCTGGCCGGGTTCGATGCCTGGGGCGTCGAGTACCTGGCCCGTTGCGAGCGCGAACCCGGTAATGCCGAGGGCCGGCGCGAGCGGATGCAGGCGTTCAACCCGCTGTATGTGTTGCGCAACTACCTGGCGCAAAAAGCTATCGAAGCAGCCGAAGCGGGTGACTACAGTGAAGTGCGGCGCCTGCACCAGGTACTGAGCAAGCCGTTCGAGGAACAGCCCGGGATGCAGGCCTATGCCGAGCGGCCGCCGGAGTGGGGAAAGCACCTGGAGATCAGCTGCTCATCATGACCCCCTGGGCCGCTGCGCGGCCCTTTCGCGGCACAAGGCCGCTCCTACAAAAAGCACGCGAGGCCCTGTAGGAGCGGCCTTGTGCCGCGAAAGGGCTGCACAGCAGCCCCAACGATATCAAGGAGATAAAAATGTCCGCCCCCCTGGTAATCCCCTGCCCCCACTGCAACGGTCTCAACCGCCTGCCCACCGAGCGCCTGGGCGACAACCCGAAATGCGGTCGCTGCAAGCAAGAGGTGCTGCTCGCCCGCCCCTTTGAACTGACTGAAAGCACCTACGCCGCCCAGATCAAGGGCGACCTGCCGTTGCTGCTGGATGTCTGGGCCGACTGGTGCGGCCCGTGCAAGAGCTTCGCCCCGACCTTCGAACAGGCTGCGCGCCAGTTGGCCGGCCGCTGCCGCCTGGCCAAGCTCGACAGCGAGGCCAATCGCAACCTCGCCGGGCAGTTGGGCATCCGCTCGATCCCCAGCCTGATCCTGTTCAGGAATGGCCGCGAAGTAACACGCCAGGCCGGCGCTTTTCCTCTTCAGTCGCTGCTGGAGTGGTTGCGTGGCCAGGGTGTTTAGGTATTGCAACGTGCCGCACCTGTGAGGCCGTGGTTGCCAGCCTTGGCGCATGCCGTGAGTCTGGCGGGGCGGCGGCAGATGTAGGAGCGGATTCATCCGCGATGCGCCGCGCAGGCGGCGCTCGATCGTCCAGACACCAGGTAACTCCGGCCCCACCACGCTTTATCCAGCATTCTCCTCAAGCAACGAATGCAATTCGACGAACTGCTGGGTCAGCTTGTGCCGTGGCTCCAGGTGGATCAGCGGCAGGCTGGCGTGGTGGGACTCGCGCATCTTCACCGAGCTGCCGAGGTATACCGGGAGCACTGGCAACCCTTCGGCCAGCAGCTCGTCGAGCATCTGCTGCGGCAGGCTGGCACGTGACTGGAACTGGTTGACCACAATGCCTTCGACCACCAGTTCTTCGTTGTGGTCGTCCTTCAATTCGTCGATCTCGGCCAGCAGGCCGTACAGCGCCTGGCGCGAGAAACTGTCGCAATCGAAGGGAATGAGCACGCGATCAGCAGCGATCAACGCGGAAACCGCATAGAAATTCAAGGCTGGCGGGGTATCGATGTAGATGCGATCGTAGTCCTCGTCCAGCTCTTCCAGCAGTTTTCTCAGCTTGTTGATCTTGTGCTTGGCCTCGAGCTTGGGCTGCAAGTCGGCCAGCTCCGCCGTGGCGGTGACCACATGCAGGTTGTCGAAGGGGGTTTCATAGATATCGACCTTGTTCTTCTTGGCGAACGGCCCGCTGGACAGCGACTGCTTGAAGAAGTCGGCGATGCCCATGGGAATGTCGTCGCCGGTCAGGCCGGTCAGGTACTGGGTCGAGTTGGCCTGGGCATCCAGGTCGATCAGCAGGGTCCGGTAGCCTTCGCTGGCACTCACCGCCGCCAGATTGCAGGCAATGCTCGACTTGCCCACGCCACCTTTCTGATTGAACACCACGCGCCGCATGACAGACCTCCGTGTATCAACGAATGCCCGAGTATGTGGCGCCGCACCGGTATTGGCCAGCACTCTTCGCTCAAGTTGCAGCGTGTACGACCGACAACCTCTCTCTGACCAGCCGTCGGAAATTGCCTACCCGGATCATCCAACTCGATACTTCTTCGAGAATGCAATGTCTGACTGGCAAGAATGTAACGACTAATTGCTACACACCTCCGTCACCGGGATAATGCGCGCCACTCGGCAAAGCGCCACCCTGCAAGGTCTGTGTTCCGAGTCATTCCCAAGGCAAGGAAGTCCCACAGAGCGGGAAGTAACAAGCACCGTGATCACCTTTGATATCAGCCAATGGCGCGCCTGGGCCCCCGGCCTGCCGACGCCCGCCGACTGGCAATCCTGGGCCGCCACCGGCGCACGCCCCTGCGCCGACGCGCAGGTGCCGGACGTGTCGTTCCTGCCCGCCATGCAGCGTCGCCGCCTCAGCCAGCTGGCGCGCATGGCGTTCGCCGTGGGCTGGCCGCTGACCGAGGGTTGCGCGCCGATGCCACTGGTGTTCGTTTCGCGCCACGGTGAAACCCCGCGCACCTTCTCGATCCTCAGCGACCTGGCCGACCAGCAGCCACTTTCGCCCACCCAGTTCAGCCTGTCAGTGCACAACGCCGTGATCGGCCTGTGGTCGATCCTGCGCGGCGAAACCTGCGAGATGACCGCCCTGGCTGCGGCCGGCGACGGCTTCGAACAAGGCCTGCTCGAGGCCGCTGGCCTGTTGCGCGAAGGCGCCCCGGCAGTGCTGCTGATCATTGCCGAGGAACTGCCGCCACCGGTGTACGGCCCCTGGATCGACGACGTGCCCTTCGCCTATGCGCTGGCTTTACGCCTCACGGCTGGGCGACAATGGGGAATAGCACTAAGCCACCATTCCTCGCCGGACGCGCCGCGCCCCCCGCTGCCTCACGCCCTGAACTGGTTGAAAGCCTCGCTGGGCAACACTGACTCCTTTACCCACACCTGGAACCGTCGCACATGGAACTGGCAACGACAGCCATAGAGCGTCCGCGGGACGCCTATCACTGGCGCCTGCTGGCCACCGCCCTGAGCTTCGGCCTGTTCGGCCTGGGCGGCCTGTGCCTGCGCCTGCTGGTCTTCCCCCTGCTCGCCTGCCTGCCAGGTGACGCCGCGCGCCACCGCCAGCGCGCCCGGCGCACCATCGGCTGGCTGTTCTGGCGCTTCATCCGCTTCATGCACGCCGCCGGCGTGCTCACCTACGAAGTCGAAGGCGCCGAGCGCCTGGGCCGGCCCGGGCAGATGATCATCGCCAACCATCCGTCGCTGATCGACGTGGTGTTCCTCATCGGCCTGGTGCGCCAGGCCAACTGTGTGGTCAAGCACAGCCTGTTCACCAACCCGTTCACCCGCGGCCCGGTGAGCGAGGCCCAGTACATCGGCAACGACGGCAGCATGGACATGCTCGACAACGCCGTTGCCGCGCTGCAGCAAGGCCAACCGCTGATCATCTTCCCCGAGGGCACGCGCACCGCGCCCGGCCAGGCCCCCGCCTTTCATCGCGGCGCCGCGGCCATCGCCCTGCGCGGTGCGAAGATCATCACACCGGTGACCATCCGCGTCAGCCCCACCACCCTGACCAAGCACGAGCCCTGGTATCGCATCCCCTGCCGTCGCGTGCATTTCAGCCTGCGCGTCGGCGCCGATATCGACCCCCAGGCCTACGCCGCCATGGGCCCGGCGCCGATCGCGTCGCGCCGCCTCAACGAATTTCTGCACCAGCACTACATAAAGGAGCTCGCCGCCGATGAGCGATGCACAGCAACACCTGCACCATGACCTCAAGCAACTGATCATCGACGCCCTCGGCCTGGAAGACATCAGCGTGCAGGACATCGACGACCAGCAGACCCTGTTCGGCGAAGGCCTGGGCCTGGACTCGGTGGACGCCCTCGAACTCGGCCTGGCGATCCAGAAGCGCTACGGCATCAAGATCGACGCCGACGCCAAGGACACCCGTAACCATTTCACCAACGTCGCCACCCTCGCGGCGTTCGTCACCGCTCGCCAGGCAGCCTGAGACCGCACCATGCAAACCCGTGAAGACATCTTCAACATCCTGCGCGCCGCCCTGGTCGAGCTGTTCGAACTGGAACCCGAGCGCGTCACCCTGGACGCCAACCTGTACCAGGACCTGGAAATCGACAGCATCGACGCCGTCGACCTGATCGACCACATCAAGCGCCAGACCGGCAAGAAGATCGCCGCCGACGACTTCAAGTCGGTGCGCACCGTCAATGACGTGGTAGAGGCGGTGCACCGCCTGGTCAACCCGGCGGCATGAAGCGCCTGATCGGCCTCGGCCTGCTGCTGGCCGGGCTGCTGTACCCCTTCGCGGTGCATTTCGGCATGGCCCATTTCGCCCCCTGGCAATTCGGCCTGCTGCTGGGTGGCCTGTGGCTGGCCCGTGCCCTGAGCACGCCGCGCCGCCCGGGCAACCTGTGGATGGCGCTGGTGGCGCTGGCGTTCTGCGCCCTGCTGGGGTGGTCCGACAGCCCGCAGTTGCTGCGCTGGTACCCGGTGCTGATCAGCGCCTTCATGCTGGCCCTGTTCGGCGCCAGTCTGCTGCGCGGCATGCCGGTGGCCGAACGCCTGGCGCGCCTGCGCGACCCCGACCTGCCGCCCCATGCCGTGCACTACACCCGGCGCGTGACCCAGGTGTGGTGCCTGTTCTTCCTGGGCAACGGCCTGATCGCCGCCAGCCTGACCCTGTGGGCGCCACTGGCCTGGTGGACCCTGTACAACGGCCTGATCGCCTATGCCGCGATGGGCCTGCTGTTCGCCGTCGAATGGCTGATAAGACAACGTGTGCGAGGACGCTCATGAACTGGATCAACCTCGAACACCTGCTGCGCCCGCTGGATGCGCCGCGCCGGGTGACCCAGGCGCCGGCCCTGGACCACGCCGAGCTGTGCCACCAGGCCCTGCGCCTGGCCGGCGGCCTGCGCCAACGCGGGGTCCGACGCCTGGCCGTGCACCTGGAAGACGCCGCGTCGCTGGCCATCGCCCTGCTCGGTGCCTGGCGTGCAGGCGTGGAAGTGCTGCTGCCCGCCGACCTGCAACCCGCCACCCGTGAGCGCTGGCACACCCAGGTCGACCTGTGGCTGACCGCCGACGAACACCTCGACTACCTGCTGGGCGAGGCCCTTGCCCCCGCCGACCTGGACCTGGACGCCTGCCGCGTGAGCCTGTGCACCTCCGGTTCCAGCGGCGAGCCCAAGCGCATCGACAAGCAACTGCGCCAGCTGGCCAACGAAGTAAACGCCCTGGAACAACTCTGGGGCCAGGACCTGGGCAACGCCTGGATCATCGGCAGCGTCGCCACCCAGCACATCTACGGCCTGCTGTTCCGCGTGCTCTGGCCACTGTGCGCCGGACGCGGCTTCGAGCGCCGCCAGCTGCCGTTCCCCGAGGACCTGCAGCGCGCCAGCCGCGAGCACCCGGCGTTCGCCTGGGTGGCCAGCCCGGCGCTGCTCAAGCGCATGGGCGACAACCTCGACTGGCCGGCCCTGAGCCCGGTACGCCGGGTGTTCTCCTCGGGCGGCGAGCTTCCGTCCGATGCCACCGAACGCCTGTACCGGCTGCTGGGCCAGTGGCCGACCGAGATCCTCGGCAGCTCCGAGACCGGCGGTATCGCCTGGCGCCAGGGCCAGCCCCTGTGGCAACCATTCTGCGACGTGCGCTTGAGCCAGGATGAACACGGCGCCCTGCGCATCGCCTCGCCCTACCTGCCCGCCGGGCACGTCGAGCAGAGCGCCGATGCCGCCGAGTTCAGCGCCGACGGGCGCTTCCGCCTGCTCGGCCGGCTGGACCGCATCGTCAAGCTCGAAGAAAAACGCATCTCGCTGCCCATGCTCGAACAGGCCCTGTGCGCCCATGCCTGGGTCGCCGAGGCGCGCCTGGGGGTAATCGAGGAAGGCCGCGCCTACCTCGGCGCCCTGGTGGCCCTGACCCCGGCCGGCCTGCACGCCCTGCGCAACCAGGGCCGCCGCGCTGTGATCGATGGGCTGCGCCAGCACCTGGCCGGCCACTGCGAGGCGCTGGCCCTGCCACGGCGCTGGCGCCTGGCGCGCCAGTTGCCGTTCAACACCCAGGGCAAACTGCCCCAGGCAGAGCTGCTGGCGCACCTGGAAGCCTCGCGCAGCATGGCGCCGGAGGTGCTGGAGCACACGCGACAGGGCGAGGAACTGCACCTGCGCCTGGCCGTCCCCCTGGACCTCGCCTGCTTCTCCGGGCACTTCCCGCAAACGCCGGTACTCCCGGGCGTGGTCCAGCTCGACTGGGCGATCGCCCTGGCCGCCTCGCACCTGCGGCTGGCCCATCGCTTCGCCGGGATGGAAGTGCTCAAGTTCCAGCAACTGGTGCGCCCCGGCGACGAATTGCTGCTGAGCCTGCGTTTCGATGCCGACCGCGGCAAGCTCTACTTCGCCTACACCTGCGCCGGGCAGCCCTGCTCCAGTGGCCGCATCGTGCTGGAGGCCGCCCATGCATAAGCCCTGCGCGGTGATCCCGGTGTACAACCACGAGCAGGCGGTGCCCCAGGTGGTCGACGACCTGCTGCGCGCCGGCCTGCCCTGCGTGCTGGTCGATGACGCCAGCCATGCCCCCTGCGCCCGGGTACTGGGCCAACTGGCCGAACGCGACGACGTTCACCTGGTCACCCTGGCGGTCAACCAGGGCAAGGGCGGCGCGGTGATGGCCGGCCTGCGCGAAGCCGCGCGGCTGGGCTTCAGCCACGCCCTGCAAGTGGACGCCGACGGCCAGCACGACCTGGCCGATGTCAGCCGTTTCCTGGAACAGTCGCAGGCTTACCCGCAGGCCCTGGTGTGCGGTTATCCACAATACGACGCCAGCGTGCCCAAAGGCCGGCTGTATGCCCGCTACCTCACTCACGTGTGGGTGTGGATCAACAGCCTGTCGCTGCGCATCCCCGATTCGATGTGCGGCTTTCGCGTCTACCCGCTGCCCGCGACCCTGGCGATGATCGACAGCGTCAACCTCGGCCGGCGCATGGACTTCGACCCGGAGATCCTGGTGCGCCTGTCGTGGCGCAACCAGCCGATGCGCTGGCTGCCGACCAAGGTCCACTACCCCCAGGACGGCCTGTCGCACTTCCGCCTGTTCCACGACAACGCGCTGATCTCGAAGATGCACGCCAAGCTGTTCTTCGGCATGCTCCTGCGCGCGCCGCTGATCCTCTGGCGCAGGTGGCGCGGATGAACGAGCGCCCGCAACACTGGGCCGAGCACCAGGAGCGCGGCAGCTTCTGGCTGATGAAGCTCACCGCCACCCTCGCCCGCCTGCTCGGGCGGCGCGTGCTCAGCCCGCTGATCCACGTGATCGTCGCCTACTTCTTCGTCTTCGGCGGCCGCGCCCGGCGCAGCGCCTGGCAGTACCAGCAGCGCCTGCACCGCTGGAGCGCCGGCCAGGTCCAGGCCCCCGGCCAGTGGCGGGTGTTCCGCCAGTTCATGGCCTTCGCCGAGGCGCTGCTGGACAAGCTCGACGTGTGGAACGGCCGGCTGGCGCTCTCGCAGATCGACATCGTCGACCCGGCCAACCTGCGCCAGCAGTTGCGTGGCGAGCGCGGCCAGATGCTGGTGGGCGCGCACCTGGGCAACCTGGAAGTGTGCCGGGCCCTGGCCGAGATCGGCGAAAAAGTGACCATGAACGTGCTGGTGCATACCCGCCATGCCGAACACTTCAACCGCCTGCTGGGCGAAGCCGGCGCCAGCCACCTGCGCCTGATCCAGGTCAGCGAGCTGGACCCGGCCGTGATGCTGCAACTGTCCGAGCGCCTGGAGCGCGGCGAATGGCTGGCGATTGCCGGCGACCGTGTGCCGCTGCACGGCGGGCGCACCGTGGAAGTGGAGTTCCTCGGCCACCCGGCAGCGTTCCCCCAGGGGCCGTGGCTGCTGGCCGGGCTGCTGGGTTGCCCGCTCAACCTGCTGTTTTGCCTCAAGCAACAGGGCCGCTACCAGGTCACCCTCGAGCCGTTCGTCGAGCGCCTGCAGTGGCGCCGTGGCCAGCGCGACGCGGTGATCGCCGAGTGGGCCGCCCGCTACGCCGAACGCCTGGGCCACTACTGCGCCCAGGCACCGCTGCAATGGTTCAATTTCTACCCCTTCTGGAAGACCGATGACGATGCATCCGCATGAGCCTGTAACCTTCGGCGAAGCGCCGCTGGCGATCGAAGACGTCCTGGCCCTGGCCGAGCGCCGCGCCCCGTCGCGCCTGCAGGCTGACGCTGCCTACCGCGAGCGCATCGCCCGTGGCGCGCGCTTCCTCGATACCTTGCTGGACAAGGAAGGGGTGATCTATGGCGTGACCACCGGCTACGGCGACTCCTGCGTGGTGGCCGTGCCGCTGGAGCATGTCGAGGCCCTGCCCCGCCACCTCTACACCTTCCATGGCTGCGGCCTGGGCCGGTTGCTCGACGCCCCGGCCACCCGCGCCGTGCTGGCCGCGCGTCTGCGCTCGCTGAGCCATGGTGTGTCCGGCGTGCGCCTGGAACTGCTGGAGCGCCTGCAGGCCTTCATCGAACACGACATCCTGCCGCTGATCCCGGAGGAAGGCTCGGTCGGCGCCAGCGGCGACCTGACGCCGCTGTCGTACGTGGCGGCGGCCCTGTCGGGCGAGCGCGAGGTCCTGTACCAGGGCGAACGCCGCAGCAGTGCCGACGTGCACCGCGAACTGGGTTGGCAGCCCCTGGTGCTGCGCCCCAAGGAAGCCCTGGCGCTGATGAACGGCACCGCGGTAATGACCGGCCTGGCCTGCCTGGCCTTCGCCCGCGCCGACTACCTGCTGAAGCTGGCCACGCGCATCACCGCGCTCAATGTCATCGCCTTGCAGGGCAACCCTGAACACTTCGACGAACGCCTGTTCGCCGCCAAGCCGCACCCCGGCCAGACCCAGGTCGCCGCCTGGCTGCGCCAGGACCTGGCCATCGACGCCCCGCTGCCGCCGCTGCACCGCCTGCAGGACCGCTACTCGCTGCGTTGCGCGCCCCACGTGTTGGGCGTGCTGGCCGACAGCCTGGGCTGGCTGCGCGGGTTCATCGAAACCGAGCTCAACAGCGCCAACGACAACCCGATCATCGACGGTGACGCCGAGCGCGTGCTGCATGGCGGGCACTTCTATGGCGGGCACATCGCCTTCGCCATGGACAGCCTGAAGAACCTGGTGGCCAACGTCGCCGACCTGCTCGACCGCCAGCTCGCGCTGCTGGTGGACGTGCGCTACAACCATGGCCTGCCGAGCAACCTCTCGGGCGCCGAGGCCGAGCGCGCCATGCTCAACCACGGTTTCAAGGCCGTGCAGATCGGCGCCAGCGCCTGGACCGCCGAGGCGCTCAAGCAGACCATGCCGGCCAGCGTGTTCTCCCGCTCCACCGAGTGCCACAACCAGGACAAGGTGAGCATGGGCACCATCGCCGCCCGCGACGCCCTGCGCGTGCTGGAACTGACCGAACAGGTCGCTGCCGCCACGCTGCTGGCCGCCAACCAGGGCGTCTGGCTGCGCCAGCGCCTGGCCGACGCCCACGCCCTGCCGCCAGCCCTGGCACAGATGCACGCGGCGCTGCTGGAGGACTTCGCGCCGGTCACCGAGGACCGTGCCCTCGAGCACGACCTGCGCCTGTGCCTGGCCCGTATCGGCCAGCGCCACTGGAGGCTGCATGCGTAACCCCGGGGTGTTCCACGTCGACAGCGAGATCGTCGTGCCGTTCTTCGACGTCGACAGCATGCACATCGTCTGGCACGGCCACTATGTGAAGTACCTGGAAGTCGCCCGCTGCGCGCTGCTCGACCGCCTGGAGCACGACTACCTGCGGATGCAGGCCAGCGGCTATGCCTGGCCGGTGATCGACCTGCAACTGCGCTACATCCGCGGCGCCACCTTCGGCCAGCGCCTGACCGTGCGCGCCAGCCTGGTGGAGTGGGAGAACCGTTTGAAGATCCACTACCTGATCAGCGACGCCACCACCGGCGAACGCATGACCCGCGCCAGCACCGTGCAGGTGGCCGTGCACATCGAAAGCGGCGAAATGCAGCTGGCCTCGCCCCAGGCCATGCTCGACGCCGTCGCCAAGGTGTTGCCATGAGCGCCGCACGGTCCCTGTGGGAGCGGCCTTGCGTCGCGAAAGGGCCGCGAAGCGGCCCCCGGATTTCGGCAACGCTGCGTCAATGGCTGGGGCCGCTGTGCGGCCCTTTCGCGACACAAGGCCGCTCCCACAGGGCTCTGATAACTATCGCCCTGCTACTCGCCAGCCCCCTGACCCTCGCCTTCAGCCTCGACGACCTGCAAAAGCAGCTCAGCGAACCCGCCGTGGTCAGCGGCCCCTTCATCCAGGAAAAACACCTGCGCGCCCTACCCCAGCCACTGACCAGCAAGGGCCGTTTCGTCCTGGCCCGCGACCACGGCCTGCTCTGGCTGCTGCAAACCCCGCTGCGCCAGGACTACCGCATCGACGCCCAGGGCATCGCCCGCCGCGACCCGAGCGGCTGGCAAACGCTGCCCGCCCGCAGTGCCGGCGCCGAGCAGAACCGCCTGTTCTTCGCCGTGCTGCAAGGCGACAGCAGCGGCCTGCAACGCGATTTCGAACTGGCGCTTTCAGGCGACGCCACCCACTGGCAATTGCGCCTGACCCCACGCTCGCTGCTGCTCAAGCAAGTGTTCACCCGCATCGACATCGCCGGCGGACGCTACGTCGAGCGCATCGAACTGAGCGAGACCCAGGGCGACAGCACCGTGCTGCGCATGCCCGAGAGCCAAGGCGCCAGCGCCCTCAGCGACGCGGAGCGCAGCGATTTTGCCGACTGAACGCCTGTTGCCGCGCTTGTTCGCGGGCCTGCTGCTGATCATGCTCGCCATGGCCGGCTGGCAATGGCATCGGGGCGCGCCGCTGTCGGCCGACCTGATGACCCTGGTGCCCGGCGCCACCCAGGACCCGCTGGTCAAGCAAGCCGAACAACGCATGCAGGAACCGCTCAACCGCGAGCTGCTGGTGCTGGTCGGCCATCCCCAGCGCGAACAGGCCGTCGCCCTGGCCGAACATCTGGCCGCTCAGTGGCAGGCCAGCGGCCTGTTCGAGAAAGTGCAATGGAGTGTGCAGACCGACCTGCAAGCCCTGCGCGGGCAACTGCTGCAAGGTCGCCTGGCGATGCTCGCGGTCCGCGACCGCCAGTTGCTGGCCGAGCAGCCCGACACCTTCATCGAACAACGCCTGCAAAGCCTGTTCGACCCATTCGCCGGCTTCAGCCTGGTGGCCAGCCAGGATGACTGGCTCGGTCTGAGCGGCCGCATCCAGCAGAGCCAACCCAAGCCGGTCAACGTGCAACTGGATACCGCCAGCGGCGCGCTGGTCGCCGAGGCCGACGGCCAGCAGTGGGTGCTGCTGCGCGCCCGCACCCTGGGCAACGCCTTCGACATGCACCTGCCCTTGCAGGTGGCCGACCTGCTGGCCCACGCCCGCGTCGAGGCCAGCCAGCAGGGTGCCCAGCTCCTGGCGGCCAGCGGCCTGCTGTACGCCGCGGCCGGCCAGCAACAGGCCAGCCGCGAGATCACCTGGGTCGGCGGCGGCGCCACCGTGGGTATCCTGCTGCTGTTGCTGCTGGCCTTCCGTCGCTGGCGCGTGCTGCTGGCCTTCGTGCCGGTGCTGGTGGGCATGCTGTTCGGCTCGGTGGTGTGCGTGGTGCTGTTCGGGCAGATGCACGTGATGACCCTGGTGCTCGGCTCCAGCCTGATCGGCGTGGCCGTCGACTACCCGTTGCACTACCTGTCCAAGAGCTGGAGCCTGCACCCCTGGCGCAGCTGGCCGGCCGTGCGCCTCACGCTGCCGGGGTTGAGCCTGAGCCTGGCGACCAGTTGCATCGGCTACCTGGCCCTGGCCTTCACGCCATTCCCGGCGCTGACCCAGATCGCCGCGTTCTCGGCCGCCGGCCTGGTCGGCGCCTACCTCAGCGCCGTGTGCCTGCTGCCGGCCTTGCTCGGCGGCGTCGAACTGCGCCCGGCCCAGTGGCCGCTGCGGGTCGCGCAATGGCTGACCGAGCTGCGCGCCAGCCTGCTGCGCCGTGTGCCCAGCGCCGCGCTGCTGGCCCTGCTGGTGCTGTTCTGCGCCGCCGGGCTATGGCGCCTGGATAGCCGCAACGACGTGCGCCAGTGGGTTGGCAGCCCTCCCCAGCTGCTGGAGGAAGCCCAGGCCGTGGCGCGCATCACCGGTTACCAGCCCACCAGCCAGTTCTACCTGGTGCGCGGCGCCGATCCGCAGCAACTGCTGGAGCGCCTGCGGGCGCTGTCGGAAAAACTCGACGAGCTGGTCGACTTGGGCAAGCTCAAGGGCTACATGTCCCTCGATCGACTGGTTGCCAGCCCAACCGAGCAAGCGCGCACCCTCCAGGCCCTGGAGCGGCTGCCCGAACACTGGCAACCGTTGCTGGCCCAGGGCGTGCCGGAAACCGTGCTGCTGGCCGAGCTCAAGCAATTGCGCCAACTGCCGATCCAGTCCATCGACGATGTCCTCGCCGGCCCCTTGGGCGAACCTTGGCGCGCCTTGTGGCTGGGCCAGGTGGACCAGGGCGTGGCGGCCGTCGTCAGCCTCCAGGGGCTGAACGATACGCCCTTGCTGCGCCTGCAGGCCGATGGCCTGCCCGGCGTGCAACTGGTGGACCGGCTGGGTGAGTTGAACCAGCTGTTCGCCGCCACCCAGGTCAGCGCCGCCGAGCTCAAGCTGCTGTCGTGCGCGCTGATCCTGGTGCTGCTGGTGCTGCCGTTCGGCCTGCGCGGTGCCTTGCGCATCGTCGCCCTGCCCCTGCTTGCCGCGCTGTGCAGCCTGGCCCTGCTGGGTTGGCTCGGCCAGCCGCTGACATTGTTCAGCCTGTTCGGCCTGTTGCTGGTGACCGCCATCGGCGTCGACTACGCGATCCTCATGCACGAGCGCGTCGGCGGCGAGGCGGTAAGCCTGCTGGGCACCCTGCTGGCGGCACTGACCACCTGGCTGTCGTTCGGGCTGCTGGCCCTGTCGAGCACCCCGGCGGTGAGCAATTTCGGCCTGGCGGTGAGCCTGGGCCTGGCAATGAGCTTCATCCTGGCCCCCTGGGCCGCGTCGCGCGAAGGAGCGCACAGCTGATCATGACCGTGTTGTTGTTCTGGGGCCTGGCCCTGCTGCTGTTCGCGCTGGCCTGCGCGCTCGGCAAGCGCGTGGGGCTGATCCCGATCGTCAGCCAGCTGCTGCTGGCGACCCTGGCGCTGCCGCTGCTGATGCTGCTGTGGGTCGAGCCGCACTGGCAGCTAGACGGCGCCGCGCTGGTCGCGCCAGGCTGGCTCAAGGCCCTGTACGGCTGCAGCTTCGCCCTGCTGCTGGGGCACATCCTCACCGACGTCGCCGAGCTGCGCGTCGACCGCGAGGCGCTGAAACTCGCCTTGCCCAGCTTCCTGGTGCCCTTCGCCTGCGGCCTGGCCTGCGCGCTGTGGCTGCTGGACCAGGGCGGCCTCACCGCGCTGGCCCTGGGCTTGGTATTCGCCATCACCGCGATCCCGGTGCTGTACCTGTACCTGCGCGCCATTGACTATCCTCCCGCGGCCAGCCGTCGGCTGCTGCAGGCAGCGATCCTCATCGACCTGGCCTGCTGGCTGCTGCTGGGCCTCGGCCAGGGCAGCCTGCAACCGGGCAGCCTGGCCTGGCCGCTGCTGGCCGCGGTCCTGCCCGTGCCGCTGCACTTCGCCGGCCTGCGGGCGCCGAAGGTATATGGCGCGCTGTTCCTGGCGCTGCTGTTCGTCGCCGAGCATTACCGGCTCAATGCCCTGGTCTTCGGTATCGGCTACCTGGCCTGCCTGGCCTGGCTCAAGGTCCCGGTGCGCCTGCCACTGTCGAGCACCTGGAACCGCCGCCTGCAGCAGGGCGTGGCGGTGCCGCTGATCCTCACCTACGGCGTGGTGCAGATCGATGTGCACCACGCCCTGCAAGGCTTCGATGCGCTGCAACTGGCCGCCCTGATGGCCCTGCCGATCGCCAGCAAGCTGCTGGGCAACTGGCTGGGCCTGTGCTGGGCCGCCCCGTCGTTCGCCGGCGCGAGCAAGTGGCGCGAGAGCCTGCTGCTGAACATCCGTGGCCTGAGCGAAATCGTCTTCCTCAACCTGCTGCTGCAACAAGGGCTGATCGGCCCGGCGCTGTACTTCGCCCTGATGCTGATGAGCCTGGTCGCCACCCTGATGCCGGCATTGGCCGGCCTGCACCGGATTCCCCTGAATACTGCCCCGACGGCAAGGAGCCCTCATGCCGAACTGTGAACTGCAACAACGCCAGGTGCTGGTGATCGGCGCCGGGCCTTCCGGCGCCATCGCCGCCGCCCTGCTCAAGCGCAAGGGCCATGATGTGCTGGTGATCGAGCGCCAGCGCTTCCCGCGCTTCTCCATCGGCGAGAGCCTGCTGTCCCACTGCCTGGACTTCGTCGAAGAGGCCGGGATGCTCGAGGCCGTCGAGGCTGCGGGCTTCCAGCACAAGAACGGCGCCGCCTTCGCCTGGGGCGAGGAATACAGCGCGTTCGACTTCGGCCTGACCTTCTCCCAGGGCAAGCCGAGCACCTTCCAGGTGCAGCGCGCGCAGTTCGACCAATTGCTCGCCGACCAGGCGCAAGCCCAGGGCGTGGAGATCCGCTACGAGCACGAGATCGTCAGCGTCGACATGGGCGGCGACTGCCCGCGCGTGCGGGTGCGCCGCCCCGAGGGTGACGAATACGAAGTGGAAAGCGCCTTCGTGCTCGACGCCAGCGGCTACGGCCGCGTGCTGCCACGCCTGCTGGAACTGGAAGCACCGTCGAACTTCCCGGTGCGCCAGGCGGTGTTCACCCATATCGAGGACCGCATCGACCACCCCGGCTTCGACCGCGACAAGATCCTCATCACCACCCACCCCGAACACCGTGACATCTGGTTCTGGACCATTCCGTTCAGCAATGGCCGCACCTCCCTTGGCGTGGTCGCCGCCGCCGAGCGCTTCGCCGAGGCGCCGGTCGACCTGGACGCCTGCCTCAAGCACTTCGTGGCGCAGACCCCGAGCCTGGCCAAGGTGCTGGCCAATGCCGTGTGGGACACCCCCGCACGCACCATCGGTGGCTACTCGGCCAACGTCAGCACCTTGCACGGCCCGGGCTTCGCCCTGCTGGGCAATGCCGCCGAGTTCCTCGACCCGGTGTTCTCCTCGGGCGTGACCATCGCCATGCGCTCGGCGAGCATGGCCGCCAACCTGCTGCACCGTCAGCTGGAGGGCGAAGCGGTGGACTGGCAGGCTGAGTTCGCCACGCCGCTCAAGCGCGGCGTCGATACCTTCCGCGCCTATGTCGAAGGCTGGTACGACGGCAGCTTCCAGGACGTGATCTATCACCCCGGCAGCTCGCCGGAGATCCGCGCCATGATCAGCTCGATCCTGGCCGGCTACGCCTGGGACCTGCGCAACCCGTTCGTCGCCGAGCCCAAGCGCCGCCTGCGCACCCTCGCCGAGCTGTGCGCGAGGACGCCGGCATGAGCCAGCAACCCTACCTGAGCGACACCTACGTCGAAGAGACCCGTATCGGCTTCTGGTTCCTGCGCAGCCACACCTGGCAACACCATGTGCTGCGCGTGGCGATCAACGACCTGCGCCAGCTGTTCGACGGCGAACCGCCCCAGGCGCCGGTGCTGCTCGATGCGGGTTGCGGCCAAGGCAAGTCGTTCAAGCACCTGGTGCAGGCATTCGCGCCGTCACGCCTGCTGGGTACCGACGCCGACCCGCACAGCCTGGCGCTGAGCGCCGCCGAGGCGCAACGGCTGGGTGTCGAGGTGGAACTGCGCGGCAGCGACTGCGCCGCACTGCAGTTCCCCGACGCCAGCGTCGACATCCTGTTCTGCCACCAGACCTTCCACCACCTGGTGGAGCAGGAGAAGGCCCTGGCCGAGTTCCACCGGGTGCTCAAGCCCGGCGGCTACCTGCTGTTCGCCGAATCCACCGAGGCCTACATCGACACCTGGGTGATCCGTTGGCTGTTCCGCCACCCCATGCACGTGCAGAAGAGCGCCGAAGGCTACCTGCAGATGCTGCGCGACCAAGGCTTCGAATTCGCCGCGCGCAACGTGTCCTACCCTTATCTATGGTGGAGCCGCTCGAAGGACTTCGGCCTGCTCGAACGCCTGGGCCTGCGCAAGCCGCCACCGGTTGGCCAGCGCGAGGAAACCCTGGTCAATGTGGTGGCGCGCAAGCCACTGGAGCAACCATGAAACACCTGCTGGCGCTGTGCCTGTGCCTGTTGCTCGGCGCCTGCGCCGCACGACCGCCGCTGCCTGAGACGCTGCCCTCGCTGGCGCTGCCGCGCCAGCTGCATGTGCAGCGCGAGCAGGACGGCCAACGCCAGGACTGGCTGCTGGTAATCCAGGGCGAAGACCACCGCCTGCGCTGGTCACTGCTCGACCTGCTGGGCATCCCCCAGGCCCGCCAGTTGCTCGATGGTACACGCTGGCAGGCCGACGGCCTGCTGCCACCCAACCCGGCTGCGCGCGAGTTGTTCGCCGCCGTGCTGTTCGCCCTGACACCCGCCGAGCAACTGCAGCGCCTGTACCCACAGGCTCGCCAGCAGGGCCAGCAACGCTGGCTGGGCGACCGCTGGCAGGTCAGCTATCGGGCCAGCGACCGCTTCACCTTGAACCTGGGCCAGGGCCTGCGCTATGAAGTCAGCCCATTGCCCAGCGAGAGCACACCATGACTGCCTACCTCAACGCCCTGGGCCTGGTCTGCGCCCTCGGTCGCGGCCAGGCCCAGGTGGCCGCGCGCCTGTTCGCCGCTGACTGCTCCGGCATGCAGCCCCAGGACGGCTGGGTGCCGGACCGCCGCCCCCCCGTGGGCGCGGTGAGCGGCGAGCTGCCCGCCGTGCCGCTGCCCGAACAGCACAGCCGCAACAACCAGCTGCTCTACTGCGCGGCCTTGCAGATCGAGCCCGTGATCCGCCAGGCGATCGCCGAATTCGGCGCGCAGCGGGTCGGCGTGGTGCTGGGCACCAGCACCTCGGGCATCGCCGAAGCCAGCGCCGGCATCGCCCATTACCTGCGCGAAGGGGCGCTGCCCGACAGCTACCATTACGACCAGCAAGCGCTGAGCGCCCCCGCCGAATTCCTCGCCGACTGGCTGCAACTGAGCGGCCCGGCCTACGTGATCTCCACCGCCTGCACCTCCAGCGGCCGGGCGCTGCTGAGCGCGCGCCGCCTGCTCGACCTGGGCCTGTGCGACGCGGTGCTGTGCGGTGGCGTCGACAGCCTGTGCGGGCTGACCCTCAACGGTTTCAGTGCCCTGGACGCGGTCAGCGAACAACGCTGCAACCCGTTCTCGGTGAACCGCGACGGCATCAATATCGGCGAAGGCGCGGCGCTGTTCGTCATGACCCGCACGCGCCCGGCGCAAGGCCATGCCATTGCCTTGCTCGGAGCCGGCGCCAGCTCCGATGCTCACCACATTTCGGCACCGGACCCCACCGGCAAAGGTGCCTTGCAAGCCATGGCCAAGGCCCTGGACAATGCCGGCCTGGCCGCGGCGCAGATCGACTACCTGAACCTGCACGGCACCGCCACCCAGCACAACGACGCCATGGAAAGCCTGGCCGTGCATGCCCTGTTCGGCGCCGGCACGCCCTGCTCGTCGAGCAAGCCCATGACCGGCCACACCCTGGGTGCGGCCGGTGCGCTGGAAGCGGCCTTCTGCTGGCTGGCCCTGAGCGAGCACAACCCGGACGGCCGGCTGCCCCCGCATGTGTGGGACGGCCAGCGCGACCCGCAACTGGCGAACCTGGCCCTGGCCGACAGCAGCCATCGCCTGCCCCAGGGCCGCCCGCGCCAACTGATGAGCAATTCGTTCGCCTTCGGCGGCAACAACGTGAGCCTGATTCTCGGAGACACCCCATGATTGCCTGGCCTTTGGCCGAACTGCTGCCCCACGCCGGCGACATGATCCTGATCGATCAGGTCGACAGCTGCGACGAGGAGCAGATCCACACCCGTGCCACCGTGCGTCCCGGCGGCCTGTTCAACCGCGCCGACGGCAGCCTGCCGGCGTGGCTGGGCCTTGAGCTGATGGCCCAGAGCGTGGCCGCCTACGCCGGCTGCCGCGCACGCCGCCTCGGCCAGCCCGTGGAGCTGGGCTTCCTGCTCGGCACCCGCAAGTTCGAATGCGACGTCGAGCAGTTCCCGGCCGGCGCCGAGTTGCACATCCACGCGCTGCGCTCGCTGGAAGACGACAACGGCATGGGCGTGTTCGAATGCCACCTGCGCGGCCCCGGCATCCACGCCAGCGCCCGCCTGAATGTCTACCGTCCGCCGCAAGTGGCCAGCTACCTGGCCGAGGCGGGCCCTGAGGAGTCCCCCCATGACTGACACCATCCTGGTCACCGGCTCCAGCCGTGGCATCGGCCGGGCCATCGCCCTGCGCCTGGCGCGCGCCGGTTTCGACCTGGTCCTGCACTGCCGCAGCGGCCGCGCCGAGGCCGACGCCGTCGCCGCCGAGGTCCAGGCCCTGGGCCGCCAGGCACGGGTGCTGCAGTTCGATGTCGCCGACCGCGCGGCCTGCAAGGCCGTCCTGGAAGCCGATGTGGAGACCCACGGCGCCTACTACGGCGTGGTGTGCAATGCCGGCCTGACCCGCGACGGCGCCTTCCCGGCCCTGACCGAGGACGATTGGGACCAGGTCATGCGCACCAACCTGGACGGCTTCTACAACGTCCTGCACCCACTGACGATGCCGATGATCCGCCGCCGCGCGCCGGGCCGCATCGTCTGCGTCACCTCGGTGTCCGGGCTGATCGGCAACCGCGGCCAGGTCAACTACAGCGCCTCCAAGGCCGGCCTGATCGGCGCCGCCAAGGCCCTGGCGATCGAGCTGGGCAAGCGCCGCATCACCGTCAACTGCGTGGCCCCGGGGCTGATCGACACGGCCATGCTCGACGAGCACGTGCCAGTGGACGAGCTGCTGAAGATGATCCCCGCCGGGCGCATGGGCACGCCGGAAGAAGTGGCCGGCGCGGTGAATTTCCTCATGTCGCCCGAGGCGGCCTACATCACCCGCCAGGTGCTGGCGGTCAACGGAGGGCTGTGCTGATGCGCCGCGTCGTCGTCACCGGCATGGCCGGCCTCACCGCCCTGGGCAATGACTGGGCCACCATCGCCGGGCATTTCGCCCAACGCCGCAGCGGCATCCGCCGCATGGACGAGTGGGACCGCTTCGAGGAGCTCAACACCCGCCTGGCCGGCCCCATCGATGACTTCCAGGTGCCCGGCCACTGGACCCGCAAGCAGCTGCGCAGCATGGGCCGGGTGTCGCGCCTGGCGGTCGCCGCCGCCGAGCGCGCCCTGGCCGACGCCGGCCTGCTCGATGACCCGAGCATCCGCGACGGCCGCATGGGCGTGGCCTGCGGCTCGTCCACCGGCAGCACCGACGAGATCAAGGCCTTCGGCAACATGCTGCTCAACTCGGTGGCCGACGGCCTGAACGCCAACTCCTACGTGCGCATGATGCCCCACACCACGGCGGCCAACATCAGCATCTTCTTCGGCCTCACCGGGCGCCTGATCCCCACCTCCAGCGCCTGCACCAGCGGCAGCCAGGGCATCGGCTACGCCTACGAGGCGATCAAGTTCGGCCGCCTGCCAATGATGCTCGCCGGTGGCGCCGAAGAGCTGTGCCCCACCGAGGCCATGGTGTTCGATGCGCTGTACGCCACCAGCCTGAAGAACGACACCCCGCACCTGAGCCCGCGCCCCTACGACATCGACCGCGATGGCCTGGTGATCGGCGAAGGCGGCGGCATGCTGGTGCTCGAGGAACTGGAGCACGCCCTGGCCCGCGGTGCGCGGATCCATGCCGAGATCGTCGGTTTCGGCAGCAACGCCGATGGCCAGCACACCACCCGCCCGGAGCAGACCACCATGCGCCGGGCCATGGAGCTGGCCCTGGAAGACGCGGGTCTGGCCCCCGAGGCGATCGGCTACGTCAACGGCCACGGCACCGCCACCGAACAGGGCGACATCGCCGAGACCCAGGCCACCAGCAGCCTGTTCGGCCCGCGCATGCCGATCAGCTCGCAGAAGAGCTTCCTCGGCCACACCCTGGGTGCCTGTGGCGCGCTGGAGTCGTGGTTCAGCATCGAGATGCTGAACAGCGACCGCTACGTGCCCACCCTCAACCTCGACCACGTCGACCCGCGCTGCGGCGAGCTGGATTACCTGCGCGGCGAGTTCCGTGCGATGAACCACGAACATGTGATGAACAACAACTTCGCCTTCGGCGGGGTCAACACCTCGTTGATCTTCCGTCGCTGGCCCTGAGATCCCCCTAACGGAGAGCAAGGAATGTCCCCATCCATCCGCGCCGTGGCCTTGGGCCTGGCGCTGGCCGGCCTGGCCGGCTGCACCTCGAAACCGGTGTTGAACCCCACCGAGCAGTTGACCGCCAGCCATGCCTACAGCCAGCCGCAAGTGCAGCAGGCGATCCTCAAGGCCATCGCCGAGCGTGGCTGGACCGCACGCAACGTCGGCCCCAACCTGATCCAGGCCGACATCACCGTGCGCAACACCTTCTTCGCCGCCGTGGATATCCACTACAGCCCCAGCCAGTTCCGCATCGCCTACCGCGACAGCCGCGAGCTGGGTTACAACGACGGCAAGATCCACCGCAACTACAACCGCTGGGTCTACAACCTGGACCGCAGCATCGTGCGCGAACTGAACGCCGCGCACACGCAGAGCCTGCTGCAACAGCAGAGCAACGCCCTCAATTGATCAAGGACTGATCCATGCGCCTCAAAGCCCGAGGCGCATGCCCCTGTAGAAGCCGGCTTTGCCGGCGAATGGGCCAGTCGGTGAATGGCACTGGCTTTGCCAGTGTTCGCCGGCAAGGCCGGCTCCTACAGGTGGGGGCTGGTCAGCCGCACAACTTGCCGGTGAGCAGTTCGGCAAAGGCCTTGGCCATTGCCGAACCACCCCGTTCACGCTGCACCAGCCACACCGCCGTCACCGCCTCTTCGTCCAGCAGCGTGCGGTACACCACCCCGTCGATGCGCATGCGCTGGAACGACGCCGGCAACACCGACACCCCCAACCCCGCCGACACCAGGCCGATGATGGTCATCGCCTCCCCCGCCTCCTGGGCGAAATGCGGGCTGAAACCCGCCTGACGCGCCAGGCTCAGCAGTTGCGCATGCAGCCCGCTGCCGTAGCTGCGTGGGAAGAACACGAACGGCTCTTGAGCCAGGTCCGCCATGTACACCCCCGGCCCAGCGCTCTGGGCCAACGGATGCGAGGCGTTGATCACCGCCACCAGCGGCTCGCGCAGCAACTCGGTGGCCACCAGGCCCTCGGGCAACGGCATCGGCCGCATCAGGCCCACCTCGATCGACTCGTCGAACACCCCTTCGGCCACGTCCCGGCTGCTCATTTCCTTGAGGTTCAGGTGCACCGCCGGGAAGCGCTGGCGAAAAGCATTCAATGCCTTGGGGATCTTCGAGGTGAACGGTGCCGAGGAGGTGAAGCCGATCTTCATCTCGCCCAGTTCGCCCAGTTGCGCACGCCGGGCCACGTCGGCGGCCTTCTCCACCTGGGCGAGCACCTGCCGCGCTTCCTCCAGGAACAGCCGCCCCGCCTCGCTGAGCTCGACCCGACGGTTGGTGCGCTCGAACAGGCGCGCCCCCAGTTCCTGCTCCAGGGCCTGGATCTGCTGGCTCAAGGGCGGTTGTGAGATCCCCAGTTGCTGGGCCGCGCGGCCGAAATGCAGCTCTTCGGCCACGGCGATGAAATAGCGCAGGTGACGCAGTTCCATGATCGACTCCAATAGGTCGCCAGACATATCAAACAGGTCGAACAATATATTGGATCTAATCATTAGCCAGCTATATGATTTTTTCACCGCAACACCTGAGGTACCCGCCCGTGAGATCCGCCGTAGCGCCCCTGCCTGTCGAACCCGAGCCTGCCTTCAGCGACATCTGGATCGAGAAAGGCACCCCCGCCTTCATGAAGACCGTGCTGGCCCTGTTCAGCGGCGGCTTCGCCACCTTCGCCCTGCTGTACTGCGTGCAGCCGATGATGCCGCTGCTGTCGCAGGAGTTCTCCATCAATGCGGCGCAGAGCAGCCTGGTGCTGTCGGTGTCCACCGCGATGCTGGCCTTCGGGCTGCTGATCACCGGGCCGATTTCCGACCGTGTCGGGCGCAAGCCGGTGATGGTCTTTGCACTGTTGTGCGCGGCCCTGGCGACCCTGGCCAGCGCGGTGATGCCAAGCTGGGAGCTGGTGCTGGCGACCCGCGCCCTGGTGGGCCTGTCGTTGAGCGGCCTGGCGGCGGTGGCGATGACCTACCTGAGCGAGGAGATCCACCCGCAGCACATCGGCCTGGCCATGGGGCTGTATATCGGCGGCAACGCCATCGGCGGCATGAGCGGGCGGTTGATCACGGGAGTGCTGATCGACTTCGTCAGCTGGCACACGGCGATGCTGACCATCGGTGGCCTGGCGCTGGTGGCGGCCCTGGTGTTCTGGAAAGTGCTGCCCGAGTCACGCAATTTCCGCCCCCAGGCGCTGAACCCACGCAGTCTGCTGGACGGTTTCACCATGCACTTCAAGGATGCCGGGTTGCCCTGGTTGTTCCTCGAGGCCTTCCTGCTGATGGGCGCCTTCGTCACCCTGTTCAACTACATTGGCTACCGTCTGCTGGCCGGGCCCTACCACATGAACCAGGCACTGGTCGGGTTGCTCTCGGTGGTGTACCTGTCGGGGATCTACAGTTCGGCTCAGGTTGGCGCCCTGGCTGACAAGCTGGGCCGGCGCAAGGTGTTCTGGGCCAGTATCCTGGTGATGGCGGGTGGCTTGCTGATGACCCTGGCAAGCCCGCTTGCGATGATCATCATCGGCATGCTGGTGTTCACCTTCGGATTCTTTGGCGCACACTCCGTGGCCAGCAGCTGGATCGGGCGCCGGGCATTGAAGGCCAAGGGGCAGGCGTCGTCGCTGTACCTGTTCTGCTATTACGCCGGGTCGAGTGTCGCCGGGACGGCGGGCGGGGTGTTCTGGCACATGGCCGGATGGAACGGCATCGGGCTGTTCATCGGCAGCCTGCTGGTGGTGGCGTTGCTGGTGGCGCTGCACCTGAGCAGGCTGGCGCCCAAGACCGCGTGAGCTTTTTCGCCGGCAAGCCGGCTCCTGCAGGGAGTGCATCCATCCTGTAGGAGCCGGCTTGCCGGCGAACAATCGCTGATCAGTTGATGATCTCGACGATATCCACATCCACCTCACGGCTCATCAGGTGCTTCTCCACCTCGCCGGTCAGCTTGACCCGGGTCTTCTCGTTGAACGGCGTTGGCGGCAGGTCTTCGTTGTCGATCTCGACGGTGATGGTGCCGGTGTTGTCCTTGAATTCGTACTTGTCGTCGTTGTTGATCTTCTTGGTCACGAAGCCCTGCAGCACCACCGGGGTGTCATCGGCGGCCTCCTTGGCGGCGGCGACGCTGGTCACCGCCTGGGCGCCAGGGCCGGTGTAGCCGGCGGCCAGGGCGGCAGTGCTGAACAGTGGGGCGAGGATCAGGGGCAGGTAACGGGCTTTCATGGTGATCGGGTCCTGTTTGCGTTTCGATGGCACCAGATTACCGACGATCGCTGAATTCAAACTTAATGCAACAAAAAAGCCCGGCACTAGGCCGGGCTTTTTTGTTGCGCGTCGATTACTGGTGGTACTGCGCCGACAGTTCGTGCACCGCGTTGATGAACACACCCGCGTGCTCCGGATCGACCTCCGGGGTGATGCCATGGCCCAGGTTGAACACATGGCCGCTGCCCTTGCCGTAACTGGCCAGGATCCGCGCCACTTCCTTGCGGATGGCTTCGGGCTTGGCGTACAGCACGGTCGGGTCCATGTTGCCTTGCAGCGCTACCTTGTCACCCACGCGGCGACGGGCATCGCCGATCTCACAGGTCCAGTCCAGGCCCAGCGCGTCAGCGCCGGCCTCGGCGATGCTTTCCAGCCACAAGCCACCGTTCTTGGTGAAGAGAATGACCGGCACCTTGCGCCCTTCGTGCTCGCGGATCAGGCCGCTGACGATCTTGCGCATGTAGGCCAACGAGAACTCCTGGTAGGCCGCCGCCGAGAGGTTGCCGCCCCAGGTGTCGAAGATCTGCACCGCCTGGGCACCGGCCAGGATCTGGCCGTTGAGGTAGCTGGTGACCGACTGCGCCAGCTTGTCCAGCAGCAGGTGCAGGGCTTCTGGGTTGTCGTAGGCCATGGCCTTGGTCTTGCGGAAGTCCTTCGACGAGCCGCCCTCGACCATGTAGGTGGCCAGGGTCCAGGGGCTGCCGGAGAAACCGATCAGCGGCACGCGGCCGTTGAGCTCGCGGCGGATGGTGCTGACCGCGTCCATCACGTAGCCCAGGTCCTTCTGCGGGTCGGGGATCGGCAGGGCTTCGATGTCGGCCAGGGTGCTGATGACCTTCTTGAAGCGCGGGCCTTCGCCGGTTTCGAAGTACAGGCCCTGGCCCATGGCGTCGGGGATGGTGAGGATGTCCGAGAAGAGGATCGCCGCATCCAGCGGGTAGCGGTCCAGCGGCTGCAGTGTCACCTCACAGGCGAACTGCGGGTTCATGCACAGGCTCATGAAGTCGCCGGCCTTGGCACGGCTGGCGCGGTACTCCGGGAGGTAGCGGCCGGCCTGGCGCATCATCCAGACCGGGGTGACGTCTACGGGTTGCTTGAGCAGTGCACGCAGGAAACGATCGTTCTTCAGGGCAGTCATGTCGGCATCCGGAAAAAAAGTGCGGGCATTTTCTCAGACGCAGACGCAAAAGGCACGGCCATGGCCATGCGTTTTGTCTATCGGGTGCCGTGGATCAAACGTTTTTGTATACAAAAATGGAACCTGGGGCTGCTCCGCAGCCCTTTCGCGGCACAAGGCCGCTCCTACAGAGGAACGCGTTCTCCTGTAGGAGCGGCCTTGTGCCGCGAAAGGGCCGCAAAGATCGATCAGACTTCGAGGTAGTCCAGGATCCCTTCGGCAGCAGTACGGCCCTCAAAGATGGCCGTCACCACCAGGTCCGAGCCCCGCACCATGTCGCCACCGGCAAACACTTTCGGGTTGCTGGTCTGGTGCTTGAACCTGCCCTTCTCCGGCGCCACCACGCGGCCCTGGCTGTCGGTGCGGATATCGAACTGCTCGAACCACGGTGCCGGGCTCGGGCGGAAGCCGAAGGCGATCACCACGGCATCGGCCGGCAGGATCTCCTCGGAGCCCGGGATCGGCTCGGGGCTGCGGCGGCCACGGGCATCCGGCTCGCCGAGACGGGTCTCGACCACCTTCACGCCTTCGACCTTGTCCTCGCCGACGATGGCGATGGGCTGGCGGTTATAGAGGAACTTCACGCCCTCTTCCTTGGCGTTCTTCACCTCTTTGCGCGAACCCGGCATGTTGGCTTCGTCACGGCGATAGGCACAGGTCACCGACTTGGCACCCTGGCGGATCGAGGTGCGGTTGCAGTCCATCGCGGTGTCACCACCGCCCAGCACCACGACCTTCTTGCCCTGCATGTCGACGAAGTCTTCCGGCGACTTTTCAAAGCCCAGGTTGCGGTTGACGTTGGCGATCAGGAAGTCCAGCGCGTCATGCACGCCCGGCAGGTCTTCACCAGGGAAGCCGCCCTTCATGTAGGTGTAGGTGCCCATGCCCATGAACACCGCGTCGTACTCGGCGAGCAGCTGCTCCATGGTGATGTCCTTGCCCACCTCGGTGTTCAGGCGGAACTCAATGCCCATGCCGGTGAAGACTTCGCGGCGATTGCTCAGCACGGTCTTTTCCAGCTTGAACTCGGGAATACCGAAGGTCAGCAGTCCACCGATCTCCGGGTTCTTGTCGAACACCACCGGCGTCACGCCAGCACGCACCAGCACGTCGGCGCAGCCAAGGCCCGCCGGGCCGGCGCCGATGATGGCGACGCGCTTGCCGGTGGGCTTGACCTTGGACATGTCCGGGCGCCAGCCCATGGCGAAGGCGGTGTCGGTGATGTACTTCTCCACCGAGCCGATGGTCACCGCGCCGAAGCCGTCATTCAGCGTGCAGGCCCCCTCGCACAGGCGGTCCTGCGGGCACACGCGGCCGCACACTTCCGGCAGGGTGTTGGTCTGGTGCGACAGCTCCGCCGCGGCCAGGATGTTGCCTTCGGAGACCAGCTTCAGCCAGTTGGGGATGAAGTTGTGCACCGGGCACTTCCACTCGCAGTACGGGTTGCCGCAGCCCAGGCAACGGTGTGCCTGCTCGACCGACTGCTGCGGCTTGAAGGGCTCGTAGATCTCGACGAACTCTTTCTTGCGCTGGCGCAGCAGCTTTTTCTTCGGGTCCTTGCGGCCCACTTCGATGAACTGGAAGTCGTTGTTCAGACGTTCAGCCATTTTTCAAAACCTCTTTACCGCAGTTGCCGGCGTCAGCCGCAAGCTGCAAGACGATCACTTGAGCCAGGCAAGCCCCGCGCACGGGGCCCGCCACTTGCAGCTGTTGTTACTGCGGGTTGGCACGGGTGCTGGACAGCAGGTGCTTGAGGTTGGCCGCCTTCGGCTTGACCAGCCAGAAGCGCCGCACGTAGTCGTCCAGGTTCTCGGAGAGCTCACGCCCCCACTCGCTGCCGGTCTCGTCCACGTACTCGCCCAGGACCCGCGCCAGATGGCTGCGGTAGGCCTCCATCGCCTCGCCACTGATACGCTGGATTTCCACCAGCTCGTGGTTGAGTTTGTCGACGAAGGTGTTGTCCATGTCGAGCACGTAGGCGAAACCGCCCGTCATGCCGGAACCGAAGTTGTAACCGGTCTTGCCCAATACGCAGACAAAGCCGCCGGTCATGTATTCACAGCAGTGATCGCCGGTGCCCTCGACCACAGCGTGGGCGCCGGAGTTACGCACAGCGAAGCGCTCGCCCGCGGTGCCAGCAGCGAACAGCTTGCCGCCGGTGGCGCCGTACAGGCAGGTGTTGCCGACAATGGCGCTGTGCTGGGTTTCGAACGGGCTGCCGGCGGGCGGCACGATGGTGACCTTGCCACCGGTCATGCCCTTGCCGACGTAGTCGTTGGCGTCGCCTTCCAGGTGCAGGTTCAGGCCACCGGCGTTCCACACGCCGAAGCTCTGGCCCGCGGTGCCCTTGAAGCGGAAGGTGATCGGCGCCGCGGCCATGCCTTGGTTGCCGTGCAGCTTGGCGATTTCGCCGGAGATGCGCGCACCGATGGAACGGTCGCAGTTGCAGATGTCGAGCGCAAACTCGCCACCGGCCTGGTCGCGGATCGCCGGCAAGGCCATCTCGACCATCTTCTCGGCCAGCTCGCCCTTGTCGAACGGCGGGTTCTTGTCGACTTCACAGAACTGTGGCTTGTCTGCCGGGATGTGCGAACTCCCCAGCAGCGGCGACAGGTCGAGGTACTGCTGACGCTCGGTGTCGCCCGGCAGCACGTCGAGCAGGTCGGTGCGGCCGATCAGCTCGCCCAGGCTGCGCACGCCCAGCTTGGCCAGCCACTCGCGGGTCTCCTCGGCGACGAAGGTGAAGAAGTTGATCACCATGTCGACGGTGCCGATGTAGTGGTCCTTGCGCAGCTTGTCGTTCTGGGTGGCCACGCCGGTGGCGCAGTTGTTCAGGTGGCAGATACGCAGGTACTTGCAGCCCAGGGCGATCATCGGCGCGGTGCCGAAGCCGAAGCTCTCGGCACCGAGGATCGCCGCCTTGATCACGTCCAGGCCGGTCTTCAGGCCGCCGTCGGTCTGTACCCGGACCTTGCCGCGCAGGTCGTTGCCGCGCAGGGTCTGGTGGGTTTCGGCCAGGCCCAGTTCCCACGGGGCACCGGCGTATTTGATCGAAGTCAGCGGCGACGCGCCGGTACCACCGTCGTAACCCGAGATGGTGATCAGGTCGGCGTAGGCCTTGGCCACACCGGCGGCGATGGTGCCCACGCCAGCTTCAGCCACCAGCTTGACCGACACCAGGGCCTGCGGGTTGACCTGCTTGAGGTCGTAGATCAGCTGGGCCAGGTCTTCGATCGAGTAGATGTCGTGGTGCGGTGGCGGCGAGATCAGGGTCACGCCCGGTACCGCATAGCGCAGCTTGGCGATCAGGCCGTTGACCTTGCCGCCCGGCAGCTGGCCGCCCTCGCCGGGCTTGGCGCCCTGGGCAACCTTGATCTGCAGCACTTCGGCGTTGACGAGATACTCCGGGGTCACGCCAAAGCGGCCGGTGGCCACCTGCTTGATCTTCGAGCTCTTGATGGTGCCGTAGCGGGCCGGGTCTTCGCCGCCCTCGCCGGAGTTGGAGCGCGCTCCCAGACGGTTCATCGCCTCGGCCAGCGCTTCGTGGGCTTCCGGCGACAACGCACCCAGCGAGATGCCGGCGGAGTCGAAGCGCTTGAGGATGGCCTCCAGCGGTTCGATCTGATCGAGTGCCAGCGGCTGGTCGGCCACTTTCACCTTCAACAGGTCGCGGATCATCGACACCGGGCGCTGGTCGACCAGCGTGGTGTATTCCTTGAACTTGTTGTAGTCGCCCTGCTGCACGGCAGCCTGCAGGGTGTTGACCACATCCGGGTTGTAGGCGTGGTATTCACCACCGTGGACGAACTTCAGCAGGCCGCCTTGCTGGATCGGCTTGCGCGCGCTCCAGGCTTCGGCTGCCAGCAGCTTCTGGTCGCTTTCGAGGTCTTCGAAGCGCGCGCCCTTGATGCGGCTGGACACGCCCTTGAAGCTCAGGCCAACCACTTCCTCGGACAGGCCGATCGCTTCGAACAGCTGCGCGCCACGGTACGAGGTGATGGTGGAGATGCCCATCTTCGACAGGATCTTCAGCAGGCCTTTGGAGATGCCTTTGCGGTAGTACTTGAAGACTTCGTCCAGGTCGCCCAGCACTTCGCCGGTGCGAATCAGATCGGCCAGCACTTCATAGGCCAGGTATGGGTAGACGGCCGAGGCACCGAAGCCCAGCAGCACGGCAAAGTGGTGCGGGTCGCGGGCAGTGGCGGTCTCGACCAGGATGTTGCTGTCGCAACGCAGGCCCTGCTCGGTCAAACGGTGATGCACCGCGCCGACGGCCAGCGAGGCGTGCACCGGCAGCTTGCCCGGGGCGATGTAGCGGTCGCTCAGCACCAGCTGGGTCTTGCCGCCGCGCACGGCTTCTTCGGCTTGATCGGCGATGTTGCGGATGGCCGCTTCGAGGCCGACGCTTTCGTCGTAGTTGAGGTCGATCAGCTGGCGATCGAAGCCTTCGCGCTCCAGGTTCATCAGCGAACGCCACTTGGCGGGCGAGATGACCGGCGAGCTGAGGATCACCCGCGAGGCGTGCTCGGGGGATTCCTGGAAGATATTGCGCTCGGCGCCCAGGCAGATCTCCAGGGACATCACGATCGCTTCGCGCAGCGGGTCGATCGGCGGGTTGGTCACCTGGGCGAACTGCTGGCGGAAGAAGTCGTACGGCGAGCGCACGCGCTGCGACAGCACGGCCATCGGCGTGTCGTCGCCCATCGAGCCGACCGCTTCCTGGCCCTGCTCGCCCAACGGGCGCAGCACCTGGTCACGCTCCTCGAAGGTGACCTGGAACATCTTCATGTACTGCTTGAGCTGGTCGGCGTCATAGCTGGCCACGCCCTGGTCGTCGGTCAGCGTCGCCTGGATGCGCGTGGCGTGCTGACGCAGCCAGCGCTTGTACGGGTGGCGCGACTTCAGGCGGTTGTCGATGGCGTCGGTGTCGAGGATCTGGCCGGTCTCGGTGTCCACGGCAAGGATCTGGCCTGGGCCGACACGGCCCTTGGCCAGGACGTCCTCAGGCTGGTAGCCCCATACGCCGATTTCCGAGGCGATGGTGATGTAGCCGTTGGTGGTGGTCACCCAGCGCGCCGGGCGCAGGCCATTGCGGTCGAGCAGGCACACCGCGTGGCGGCCTTCGGTCATGACGATGCCGGCTGGGCCATCCCACGGTTCCATGTGCATGGAGTTGTATTCGTAGAAGGCGCGCAAGTCGGCGTCCATGGTTTCGACGTTCTGCCAGGCCGGCGGTACCAGCATGCGCACGCCGCGGAACAGGTCGATGCCGCCGGTGACCATCAGTTCCAGCATGTTGTCCATGCTCGAGGAGTCGGAACCGACACGGTTGACCAGCGGGCCGAGCTCTTCGAGGTCGGGGATCAGGTCGTTGGCGAACTTGGTGCGGCGGGCCATGGCCCAGTTGCGGTTGCCGGTGATGGTGTTGATTTCGCCGTTGTGGGCGAGGAAGCGGAAGGGCTGAGCCAGCGGCCACTTCGGCAGGGTGTTGGTGGAGAAGCGCTGGTGGAACACGCAGATCGCGGTCTGCAGGCGCTCGTCACCCAGGTCCGGATAGAACGCCGCGAGATCGCGCGGCATCATCAGGCCTTTGTAGATGATGGTCTTGTGCGAGAAGCTGCAGATGTAGTGGTCGGCGTCATGGGCGTTGGCCACGGACGAACGGCGACGAGCACTGAACAGCTTGATGGCGAATTCCTGGTCGCTCAGGCCTTCACCGCCGATGAACACCTGCTCGATTTGCGGCAGGCGCTCCAGGGCCAGGCGGCCCAACACGCGGGTGTCGATCGGCACTTTGCGCCAGCCGACCAGCTTGAGACCGGCATTGACGATCTCGCGGTCCATGTTCTGGCGGGCGGCTTCGGCTTTTACCGGGTCCTGGTTGAAGAACACCATGCCGACGGCGTACTGCCTGGGCAGCTCGACGGCGAAGTGTTCCCGGGCCACGGCACGCAGGAATTGATCGGGCTTCTGCATGAGCAGACCGCAACCGTCGCCGGTCTTGCCGTCGGCGTTGATACCGCCGCGGTGGGTCATGCAGGTCAGCGCCTGCATGGCGGTTTGCAGAAGGTGGTGACTCGGCTGCCCCGTCATATGGGCGATCAGGCCGAAACCACAGTTGTCCTTGAATTCTTCGGGATGGTACAGACCTGTTTTCATAGACACTTTCTCACCAGGTTCACCTCTCAACCGGAGGCAAATCTCTTTTTTAACAACCACTTACCATCCACGCCGATCAAACGCCAGCTTTTTTGCGGTGGTCATGGAAAACCATTGTTGCACAGCGACAGCGACGCCCACAAATTTTCATGTCTCACCATTGAAAATTTATGTCGCAATTTTGAATGTTTTTGCGCCATGCGCCGTGGTATCGGCTTGGCTCGAGTCTGAAGCGTTTCAGCCAGGACTGCAAGGAAGGGCTTGTGGCCGGCAGTCTGGGACAGAAAAGCCTGCCGCGCTTGGGCGCAGCAGGCTAGTCGAAAGCTAGAAGTCGCTCAGCAACTGGGCGGCGGGGTGGTGCCGCCCGGAAGGTATCAGCGGGCCGTGGCCAGCTCTTGTTGGACGCTGCCGACGGTACGTGGCCAAGGTTTACCAGCCTGGACCTTGGCTGGCAAGTTCTTGATTGCCGCAGCAGCGGCGTCGCGGCTGGCGAAGTTGCCGTAGGTGACGACGTACAGCGGCTTGCCCTGCAGGTTTTTCTTGAAGTAGCGATAGTCGCCACCCTGCTCCTTGACGAACGACTGGGCCGACGCCTCGGAGCTGGTGCCGAAGATCTGCACCACATAATTGCCCGGTTTCTGGCCGGCATACCAGCCACTGTTACCCGCACCACCCGCTGCCGGCTTCTCCACGGGCTTGGCCGCTGGCTTGGCGCTGGCGACCTGGGTCGGGGCTGGGACAGGCTTCGCAGGTGCAACCGGCTTTGCCGGCTGGGTTGCGACAGGCTTTGGAGCCGGCGCAACCGGTTGAACCGGCGCAGCGGTGACCGGTTGCGCAGGCGCTGGCGCCGGGCTGGCAGTGGCCCCCTGCGGCGGCGCGATGGTGGTCACGGTCGGCGGCACGGCGGCCGACGGCGCAGACGGCTGCAGCGCGGTACTGCCTGCCGGGCTGCTCTCTTCGCCATCGCCCATGCCCGCGGCCTGGGCCAGTGGCTCACGCATCACCGGCTGCGACTGGCCGACCAGCGGCAGCGGCATGGGCTGGGAGGAGCCGGAGAACTCGATGGCCGGCGAGCCATTGCCAGCCTGCCCCAACGGCAGTTGGGCCTGGGCGGTAGGCGCTTCGGCCGGGGCCTTGTCGCCTTTCTTGGGCATCATGACCGCAGCACCGACGGCGACCACGACCACAGCGGACAACGCGAGCACGTGTTTCTTAGGCATTTTGAACCCCATGGATGGTCGCTTGGCCGTGGTACGGCTGGCGATCATGGTTTCGATCAAGGTATCGCGGGCGACCTGGTTGATGTTGCCAGGCCAACCGTCGGAGTTTTCGTGGATGTCGACGATCTGCTCGCGAGTGAACACCTCGATGCCCCGGCCAGCACCTTCCAGGCGCTGCTCCAGGTACTCGCGGGTCTCTTCCTCGCTGTACGGGGCCAGCTCGATGATATGGAAACGCTCCTCATCGATGTTCAGCTCTTCCAGCCCTGCGATCAGCGACGGCTCACCGAACAGGAACACGTGCGGGCGCCCTTCGGAGGTACCTGCCGCCAACTCCAGCAACGCTTGGAGTGCCGACTCGTCGAGTTGTTCCGCATCATCCACCAGCAGATAGACTTCCTGGCCGGTCAGCGCCAGTTGCACTACCTGCGTCAGAATGGCCTGCACTTCCGGCTGCGCCACGTTCAGCGACTGGGCAACCTGGCCGAGCACGCTGGCCGCATCGCTGGCACCACGGGCGGAAACAACCACGCTCTGTACCGACTGCTTGTTGGTGCTGGCCACCAGCGCCTGGCGCAGCAGGGTCTTGCCGCTGCCGACAGGGCCGGTGACCACCAGCATCAACTGGCTGTAGCGGGCCAGGTGGTGCAACTGGCCCAGCACAGGCTTGCGCTGGGCGGGGAAGAACTTGAAGCCGGGCACGCGGGGCGCGAACGGATCGTGGCTCAACTGGTAATGATCGAGGAACGCCTCATCGGCATGCAAAGTGCTCATTGCGTTGTCACAACCTCAAAGCTGGGCCACGATCGCGCGGTAATCCGCTGCCAGCGTGGCCTGAAGAATCTCTTTCGGATAGTCGTCGGTGACGACGGCCTCGCCCATCTGGCGCAGCAGCACCAGGCGCAGGCGCCCGTCGAGCACTTTCTTGTCGACCGCCATGTGCTCCATGAAATGCGCCGGGGTCATTTCCTGTGGTGGCACCACCGGCAATCCTGCGTCCTGCAGCAGGCGAATACCGCGATCACGCGCCGGCTGGTCGATCCAACCCAGGCGCATGGACATTTCCAGTGCCATCACTGTGCCGGCCGCCACGGCTTCGCCGTGCAGCCATACACCGTAGCCCATGTGGGTTTCGATGGCATGGCCGAAGGTGTGGCCGAGATTGAGCGTGGCGCGCACGCCCGATTCGCGCTCGTCTGCCCCCACCACGGCCGCCTTGGCCGCGCAGGAGCGGCGGATGGCTTCAGTCAGCGCCACGGGCTCAAGGGCGCGCAGGGCTTGCATGTTGTCTTCGAGCCAACCGAGGAAGGGCTCGTCACGGATCAGGCCGTACTTGATGATTTCCGCCAGTCCCGCGGACAGCTCGCGCTCGGGCAGCGTTTTCAGGCTGGTGGTATCGATCAGCACTGCATTGGGCTGATAGAAGGCACCGACCATGTTCTTGCCCAGCGGGTGGTTGATACCGGTCTTGCCACCGACCGAAGAATCCACCTGGGACAGCAGGGTGGTCGGAACCTGGATGAAGTCCACGCCACGCTGGTAACAGGCCGCGGCGAAGCCGGCCATGTCGCCGATCACGCCGCCACCGAGCGCCACCACGGTGGTACGGCGGTCGTGACGCGCGGTCAGCAGGGCATCGAAGATCAGTTGCAGGGTTTCCCAGTTCTTGTATTTTTCGCCATCGGGCAGCACCACCGGCAGCACCGAGTAGGCGCCTAGCGTGTTGCTCAGGCGTTCGAGATACAGGGGCGCGACGGTCTCGTTCGAGATGATGGCGACCTGCCGGCCGGCGATATGTGGCGCCAGCAGCTCTGGCTGGTCCAGCAGGCCCTCGCCAATGTAGATCGGGTAGCTACGTTCGCCCAGGTCGACCTTTAGTGTCTGCATGTATCCCCACAATGTACTTGGGCGCGGCGCCTATCGAGCGAACCACGCGATCAGGTTGAACCCCGCCTCGGCGATGGAGGCCGAGGATAGACCCCGCTTATCGGGGCGGCAACTGCTGCAGGCGCTCCAGAATATCGAGCACCACCATGCGCGGCGGCCGTTCGTCGGTTTCCACCACCAGGTCGGCAATCTCGCGATAGAGCGGGTCACGCGCTTCGAACAGAGCGCGCAGGGTCGCTTCCGGGTTGGCGGTACGCAGCAAGGGCCGGTTGCGGTCACGCGCGGTGCGCCCGACCTGCTGCGCCACCGAAGCATGCAAGTAGACCACCCGGCCGCCCGCACGCAGCGCGATGCGGTTGGCATCACGCATCACCGCGCCGCCGCCGGTGGCCAGGACCACACCGTCGAGATCACAGAGTTCGGCGATCATTGCCTGCTCACGGTCGCGAAAGCCCGGCTCGCCTTCCTTGTCGAAGATCCACGGGATGTTGGCGCCGGTTCGCAGTTCAATTTCCTTGTCGGAATCCTTGAACAGCAGGCGCAGCTCTTTGGCCAACAGGCGCCCGATGGTGCTCTTTCCAGCGCCCATGGGCCCCACAAGTATCAAATTTCGCACAGAATCAACGACTCACAGCAATCGCCTGGTCACTCATGATACGCGGAGTCAGGAAGACCAGCAGCTCGGATTTTTTCTCTTGTAATGCATCGCGTCGAAACAGCCGCCCAACATACGGCAGATCGCCGAAAAATGGCACCTTGTCGACCACATTGTTCTGCGACGTCGAATACACGCCACCAATCACAATGGTCTCGCCATCGGTGACCCGCACCTTGGCGTTGACTTCGTTCTTGCGGATGGGGGGCACGTTGTTCAGGGCATTGACGAAATCCGGCTCGTCCTTGGTCACCCGCACCGCCATGATCACCTTGCCATCCGGGGTGATCTGCGGTGTCACCTCCAGCGACAGGGAGGCTTCGCGAAACGAGATGGAGGTGGCGCCGCTCTTGGTGGTTTCCTGGTAGGGGACCTCGGTGCCCTTGAGAATGCGCGCCGTCTCCTTGTCGGCGGTGACGACCCTGGGTTGCGAGATGATCTCGCCATTGCCGCTTTTTTCCATCGCACTGAGTTCGAGGTCGAGCAGGATGTCACTGCGCAACAAGCCGACCCCTAACGCCGATGTCGCCCGCTCCACACCCAGGTCGACGAACAGTTCGCTGCCCAGGCGGCTGTCCTGGCCATACAGCGGGCCACCCCAGCGCACGCCCAAGGCCTTTTCATAATCAATGTTGGCCTCGACGATACGAGCCTCGATCATGACCTGGCGCACTGGCACATCGAGCTGGGCCACCAATCGCCGGATTTCACCCAACCGGTCCCCGGGCTGGGCAACCACCAGCGTATTGGTGCGCGCATCCACGCTCAGGCTGCCGCGCCCGGCCAGGATGCCGTCGTCGGCCAGGCTCGCCAGCAGCAGTTCGGCCAGGTCTGACGCCTTGGCGTGATAGACCGGTATCAGTTCCCGCTGCAACGGTTCAAGTCGAGCGTCCAACGCCTGCTCCAGGTGAGCCCCCCGCGACTGCTCGGCAAGCTCGGCAATCGGCGCCACCAACAGCACATTCCCCTCCTGCCGGCGCCCCAACCCCTTGCTGCGCAACACAAGGTCGAGCGCCTGGTCCCAGGGCACCTCCTCCAGCCTGAGGGTGATTCGCCCCTGGACGGCATCGCTGGCCACCAGGTTGATACCCGCGTAGTCGGCCATTACCTGCAATACCGCACGCACTTCCACATCCTGGAAGTTCAACGACATGGATTCGCCCTGAAACTCAGCCGCCAGCGCTGCCCGTACGCCCAACAGCACCAGTATCGCGCTCGCCAGCCCCGTCACTCTCATCCTTGACCTCCCCACGCGCACTCTTCCTGAGTGCCAGATACCTGGAACGCTCCTGCCAAGCACCACCGATGTACAAGCGCTCACGCACCTCGACCTGCTCGGCGCCTATGCTCACCACAACACCCTCATCACGCCCCAAAGGCTCCCCGGCCGCCACCCGATACAGGCGGCCAGCTGAACGCAACAACGCCTGGCGACCGCCAGCGCCGGACAAACTACCGACCATTTCCAGCTGCTCCAGGGGGATCCGTCCGAGCCCAGGATCAGCCGAGCCGGCACTCCAGGCCTGGAACGGATCGAGGGCCACAACAGGGAAGTTCGCTCTAGCGGGCTCGTCAGCCAGGCTGTCAGGAGGCTCAAGCGGCTCTCCTGGGTGATGGACATCTACCTGTAGCCGCGCACTGACTATCCCGGCTCGCTCGTCACCCCCGACCACATTCAGTCGAGGAACAGACAAAAGACGCAGCTGGCCAAGCCATTGCACCAGCCACGCATGTAACGCCGGGTAGCTGCCCTTTACCTGGATATCGAGGGGCAGCCTGCGGTATCCAGCCTCCTGCTGCACCTCAAGCACCTCCAGCCGCTCGAAGAGCAAGCCATGCTCGTGCCCCGAGAGCGCCAACTGATCGAGCAACTCGCTCATGCCCTCGCCCGCCGCCAGCCGCCATCGCTCCGCACGCAAGCGCTGCGCCATTTCTTCAAGCGCCCTTCGCTCGGCATCGATGTCAAAGGCCTGGGCGACCCTGGCTTCGCGCACCTGACGCAGCCGGTGCTCCGTCGACACTGCGAACTGGTAATCCTGATACACCTCACGCAAGCGGCCCAGGTAACCCACGACGCCCACTATCAGTACCAGCGACAACACGACGATGAACCTGAACAAGGGGGATCGATGCACCATCCCCTGCCAATCGAACGCCCACCTGATCGTCATGACCAACTCGCCGACAAGCGTGCCGTCATGACAAATTCGTCGCCACCCGAGCTGTGCCTGAGATGTACAAGTTCCAACCCCTGAAGCACAGCTGCCTGCTCCAGCCTGCGCATCAGCAAAGCCACTACAGATGCCGAAGCGGCCATTCCCGTCAGTTGCACTCGATCACCCTGCACATCCAGCTCGTGCAATCGCGCCCCCTCAGGCATGGCCATCTCCAGGCCTGAGAAAAGCGCTGGCAGCAAAGCCTGCGTCGCCCTGAGCCTGGACAACGCCACGTACTGCGCAAGCACGGCGTTACGTGAAGCGCGCAGATGCTCAACCTGTGCCTGCGCGGTATCGAACCCTTCCAGTTCGCGCTGCAGAGCAGAGATCACCTCATGCTGTCGAACCAGGCGTGACTGCATGCTCTGATCGAACAGCATCACCGCGACGACTGCCAGCACCAGGCTGGCCATCAGCACACCCCGGAACTGCCGCACAACCGTTACTCGGCGCAACTCACGCCAGGGCATCAAGTTCAGACGCACCCTCATGGCCGCAAGCCTCCCAAAGCCAGCCCGCATGCCAGCGCCATGGATGCCGCAAAAGTGTCGGACTCGGCGCAGCCCGCTAGCGGCGAGGGGCGCGCGAGGCGGCACCGCACACCCAGTTGCTCAGCCAATTGCCCGGCACGCTCGGTGTCTGCGGCGCCGCCTGCAAGCACCACCTGCCCCACGCGCTCCCGCGCGCCATGCAACGACCAGAGACGCTCGACGCTCTCGAGCCATTGCCCCGACGAATCCAGGAGCAGGTGCTGACGCAGGGGGACAAGATCACGTTGCCAACCATGCAGCACGATTTCGCCAGCCTCCAACTGCAATAGCACCGAATCGGCCGGCGCTGCGAGCTCCGATGCACGCAACAGGGCGAAACTGTCGACCTCCATGGCCGCTACCTGCATCCCCGCCTGGTTGAATATCTGCTCGAGAGGGTCAAGCTGGCTTTGCCGACAGGCGGCCACCAGGACATCGGCATGGGCAGGTCTCTCGGCAGACACTCCCAACACCTGGAAATCCAGGGCCAGATCATCCAGCGGGAAGGGAAACAATTGCTCGGCCTGGGCAAGCAACTGCGCCTCGGCGTCGAACCCGGCGGCTTCGCACGGCAGCTGACAGACCTTGCAGATCACCTGTGATGCCGGCAAAGCCAGCGCCACCTTTCGCTGCGGTGTCGCACAGCGTCGGTGAGTCTCACGCAACGCTTCTGGCAGTTGCGATTGGCCCAACGTCATCGTAATCGGCTCGCAGGCCCAGGTAGCGACTCGCCAGCGTCCGCGTTGGCGGCGCAATTGCAGCATTCGTATGGTGTCGGAGGCGATTTCCACCCCCAGCAGTGAACCGGCATCCCTGCCAAAGCGTCCAAGCATGGCTGTCCCTTCCTGGTCACGGCGAGCCGGCGCGATTGCGGCGCCAGCGGTCATCGCCAGGCCCCGACCGGTCACCCGATGGGGCGAAAAGTGCTTATAATGCCCAGCGAATTTTCCCGTCCGCTGGCCCTGCGCGCCCTCCACTCCTCAACCTGGACACCCAAAAGCCTTGATACGCCTGCTGAAGTTCTTCTGGTGGTCTTTCGTCGCAGTCATCTGCGCGCTCGTACTCGGTGTGAGCGGTGCGTTCCTGTATCTTAGCCCCAGCCTGCCCTCGGTCGATTCGCTGAGAAGCGTCCAGTTGCAAATCCCCCTGAGGGTGTACAGCAGCGACGGCAAGCTGATTGCCGAGTTCGGCGAGATGCGGCGCTCGCCGATCAAGTTCCAGGAAATTCCCCCACAGTTCATCCAGGCGCTTCTGTCCGCTGAAGACGACAACTTCCTCAACCACTACGGTGTCGACCCCAGCAGCCTGATGCGCGCGGCCACGCAACTGCTCAAGTCCGGGCATATACAGACCGGCGGCAGCACCATCACCATGCAGGTGGCGAAGAACTTCTTCCTGAGCAGCGAACGCAGCTTCTCGCGCAAGACCAACGAAATCCTGCTGGCACTGCAGATCGAACGCGAGCTGACCAAGGACGAGATCCTCGAGCTGTACGTCAACAAGATCTACCTGGGCAACCGCGCCTACGGCATCGACGCTGCGGCACAGGTGTACTACGGCAAGTCGATCCGCGACGTCAGCCTGGCGCAGATGGCCATGATCGCCGGCCTGCCCAAGGCACCATCGCGCTTCAACCCGCTGGCCAACCCGGTGCGCGCCAAGGAGCGCCGCGACTGGATCCTCGGGCGCATGTACAAGCTCGGCAAAATCGACGATGCCAGCTACCAGGCCGCCCTGGCCGAGCCGCTGAACGCCAGCTACCACGTGCCCACCCCGGAAGTGAACGCGCCGTATGTCGCCGAGATGGCCCGCGCCGAGATGGTCGGGCGCTATGGCAGCGACGCCTATACCGAAGGCTTCCGCGTCACCACCACCGTGCCCAGCGACATGCAGCAAATGGCCAACAATGCCGTGCTCAACGGGCTTTCCGAATACGACGAGCGCCATGGCTATCGCGGCCCCGATGCACGCTTCCCGGGCAAGACCCGCGCCGCCTGGCTGCAGGAACTGGGCAAACAGCGCACCCTGGGCGGGCTGGAGCCGGCCATCGTCACTCATGTCGAGAAAAGCGGCCTGAAGGTGATGACCCGCGCCGGCCTGGAAGAAGAAGTTGCCTGGGACACCATGAAATGGGCCCGCCCTTATCTGAACAGCAACTCGCAGGGCCGTTCGCCGCAGTCACCGGCCGATGTGGCACAGGTTGGCGACCTGGTGCGCCTGCAACGCCTGGAGAACGGCAAACTCAAATTCAGCCAGGTGCCCGGCGCCCAGAGCGCACTGGTTACCCTCGACCCTTACAATGGTGCGATCCGCGCCCTGGTCGGTGGCTTCTCCTTCGAGCAGAGCAACTACAACCGCGCCATGCAGGCCAAGCGCCAGCCGGGCTCCAGCTTCAAGCCGTTCGTCTACAGCGCCGCGCTGGATAATGGCTATACCGCCGCCAGCCTGGTCAACGACGCACCCATCGTGTTCGTCGACGAGTACTTGGACAAGGTCTGGCGCCCGAAGAACGACACCAACACCTTCCTCGGCCCGATCCGCATGCGCGAGGCGCTGTACAAGTCGCGCAACCTGGTCTCGATCCGGCTGCTGCAAGCGATGGGCGTCGACCGCACCATCGACTACATCGCCAAGTTCGGCTTCAACAAGCAGGACCTGCCGCGCAACCTGTCGCTGGCGCTCGGTACCGCGACCTTGACGCCGATGGAGATCGCCACCGGCTGGAGTACCTTCGCCAACGGTGGCTACAAGATCAGCCCGTACCTGATCGACCGCGTCGAGAGCCGCAACGGCGAAACCCTGTTCACTGCCAACCCGGCGCGCGTGCCCCAGGGCAGCCAGGACCAGGCCGGCCTTGCGGCGCCGGAGCAGCCGATCAGTGTCGCGCCGATGCCAGGGGAAGCCCCCTCGGCCTTCGGCCAGGTGGCCCCGACACCTCAGGCGCCGGCTATCGCCGAGCAGATCATCGACGGACGCACCACCTACATCCTCACCAGCATGCTGCAGGACGTGATCAAGCGCGGCACCGGCCGCCGCGCCCTGGCCCTGGGCCGTGGCGACCTGGCAGGCAAGACCGGCACCACCAACGAGTCCAAGGACGCCTGGTTCTCCGGCTACAACGCCGACTACGTCACCACCGTCTGGGTCGGTTTCGACCAGCCCGAGACGCTGGGCCGCCGCGAGTATGGTGGCACCGTGGCGCTGCCGATCTGGATGAGTTTCATGGGCCAGGCGCTCAAGGACAAACCCGAGCATGCGCCGGCCGAGCCCGAGGGCATTCTCAGCCTGCGCGTCGACCCGGTCAGCGGCCGCGCGGCCACCCCGAGCACGCCGAACGCCTACTTCGAGCTGTTCAAGGCCGAGGATTCGCCACCGTCGGTGGATGAGCTGGGCAATGGCGCGGCGCCTGGCAGCCCGCTGCCAGCGGATGAATCGGCACCAATGGACCTGTTCTGACCCATCGACCTGTTCGCCGGCAAGCCGGCTCCTACACAGTCAGGTAGGAGCCGGCTTGCCGGCGAATGGCCCTGACAGCGCTCACTGAACTCGAGACAAACAAAAAGCCCCGGCTCTCACGAGCCGGGGCTTTTTCATGACGCTACGACCGGATCAGCCGTTGAACACGTCATCCACGCTTTTCAGCGGGTAGTGCTTCGGATACGGCAGGGTCGCCACGCCGGATTCGATGGCGGCCTTGGCCACGGCATCGGAAACCACGGTGATCAGGCGAGCATCCAGTGGCTTCGGAATGATGTACTCGCGACCGAACTCCAGGGCCTGCACGCCATAGGCCTCGCAGACTTCCTTCGGTACCGGCAGCTTGGCCAGGTCCTTCAGGGCGATGGCGGCGGCAATCTTCATTTCTTCGTTGATGCGCTTGGCGCGAACGTCCAGGGCACCACGGAAGATGAACGGGAAGCCCAGCACGTTGTTGACCTGGTTCGGGTAGTCGGAACGACCGGTGGCCATGATCACGTCGCTGCGGGTGGCGTGGGCCAGTTCCGGGGCGATTTCCGGGTCCGGGTTCGAGCAGGCGAACACGATCGGGTTGGCGGCCATCGACTTCAGGCCTTCAGGGCTCAGCAGGTTCGGGCCGGACAGACCGACGAACACGTCGGCGCCATCCAGGGCGTCAGCCAGGGTGCGCTTGTCGGTGGTGTGAGCGAACTGGGCCTTGTACTGGTTCAGGTCGTCGCGGCCGGCATGGATCACGCCGCTGCGGTCGATCATGAAGATGTTCTCGACCTTGGCGCCCATGCTCACCAGCAGCTTCATGCAGGAGATGGCCGCGGCGCCGGCGCCCAGGCAGACGATCTTGGCGTCTTCGAGCTTCTTGCCGGCGATTTCCAGGGCGTTGATCATGCCGGCCGCGGTGACGATGGCGGTGCCATGCTGGTCATCGTGGAACACCGGGATGTCGCACTGCTCGATCAGGGTGCGCTCGATCTCGAAGCACTCAGGCGCCTTGATGTCCTCGAGGTTGATGCCACCGAAGGTGATGGAGATGCGGCGCACGGTGTCGATGAAGGCCTGCGGGCTTTCCGACTCGACCTCGATGTCGAACACGTCGATACCGGCGAAACGCTTGAACAGAACACCCTTGCCTTCCATGACCGGCTTCGAGGCCAGCGGGCCCAGGTCACCCAGACCAAGGATCGCGGTACCGTCGGAAATCACCGCAACCAGGTTGCCCTTGCCGGTGTACTTGTAGGCCAGCTCCGGATCACGGCCGATCTCGCGCACGGGTTCGGCGACGCCTGGGCTGTAGGCCAGGGCGAGGTCGCGGGCGGTGGCGGTTGGCTTGGAGAGCTCGACGCTCAGTTTCCCCGGACGAGGCTGAGCGTGGTATTCGAGAGCGGCGGTTTTCAGGTCTGACATGATGGGCATTCCGCTATTTACTGTTCTGACGGACCGCCGAGGATACGCAAAGAGCCGGGGGGCGACAAGACTGCCCGGTCACTATGTGTCAAGGCCTCTGGCCTACGACTTTACGCTATAACCCACGGGGCTTACGGAACCCAGTGTGTACAATCCAATAGCAAACTGTCTACAAGTATTTAACCGGAAACAGGCTCCAGCATGCTCGGATCGGTCAATGGCAACAGCCAGCGTTGCTGCCCGGGCCTGAGCCCACCCTTGCGGGAACGATCCAGCACCCAGCCACGCGCCTCGACCTGGCGTCCCTTGAGGTTAGCGAAGAAGCTGGCAGGGAAGTTGCGCTGCAGACGAGCGGGAATCTGCAGCACCACCGAGTCGTCGAGTTCCAGCCAGACACCGCCACGATTGCGCTCGATGACCGTGACTTTACCAACAATCACCGCAAACCCTGACTGCCGCACGTGCTCCGCAGGCAACACCGGCGACGCTCGCCAGAGCCCGAACCTCGCCTTTCGAGCGGCTTGTTCCGCTTGCTGCTGACAGCTGGCCAGCTCGACGTTGGGTGCGATCGCTACCCGGTAGCCAAGCCCTTCGCTGAGCAATTGTGCTTCCAGATTGTCGCCAGACCGACCGTACAGGTGCGCCAGCGTGCGGCCGTACTTGTCCTTGCCCTCGACACCCGGGACCAGCCCGATACGACCATCACTGGCCTTGACCAGCGCCTGCAACCGCCGCTTGGCGGCCTCGGCATAGGGTTCGCTGGTTCGCCCCTTGCGGCCGATCTCCGGCGCATTGATGCCGATGAGCCGTACGCTGCGGCCATCAACCAGGCGCACGGTGTCGCCATCGACCACGCTGCGCACCGCCACCTGCTGCGGGCTTTCAGGCAGCGGGCAGAAGGCCTGGGCCGGAAAATGCCAGATCGCGCCCACAAAAAAGGCGCCCACAAGGGGCGCCTTCTTTTGCAGCAGCGCGAACCTCGAGAGATTCGCCATGCGCATGATTACTTCTTGGTACCGAACATACCGAAGCGATCGGCGAACTTCTGTACGCGACCACCGGTGTCCAGGACTTTCTGCTTACCGGTGTAGAACGGGTGGCACAGGTTGCAAACGTCGATCGCCAGGACGCTGCCCAGGGTCGAACGGGTTTCAAACTTGTTGCCGCAGCTGCAGGTGACTGCAACTACTTCGTAGTTCGGATGAATATCTGCTTTCATGGTCACTTCCTCGAGCTGCGTGCCGCCACCCAACACCTATTGTTGAATACCGCACGTAATTAGGCGGCGAATAATACCAGAGCGCCAAGCCAACGCAAGTTGTCGCTTGCACCGACCGTCGTCTGCTAGGCTCGCCTGATTTGTGAAACGCCCTCCAGAGACCTTCCGCGTGTCCGACGTCATCCTGCGCCTCGCCCTGCCCTCGCCCCTGCGTCGCCTGTTCGACTACCGGGCGCCCGCGAGCATGGCGCGCCAGGCACTGACCCCCGGCATGCGCCTGCGCGTGCCGTTCGGCCGTCGCGAGATGATCGGCGTGCTGGTGGAGGTCGCCGACAAGAGCGAGGTGCCCGCCGACAAGCTCAAGCCGGCAAGCGCCCTGCTCGATCCGGTTTCACCGCTACCACCGGCACTGTTCAAGCTGTGCCTGTGGACCGCCCAGTACTACCAGCACAGCCTGGGGGACACCCTGAACTGGGCGCTGCCCACGCTGTTGCGCCAAGGCGAGGCCGCCGAAGTGCGCCAAGAGCGCTTCTGGCATGTCGCGCCGGGCGCCCGCCTGGACGACCCACGCATCACCCGCGCCCCACGCCAGCGCGAGGCGCTCAAGACCCTGTCGCAACATCACCACGGCGTGGCCCACAGCGTGCTGGCCAAGATGGGGTTGAACAAGGACAGCCTTGACCTGCTGCTGGCCAAGGAGCTGGTCCAGGTTGAAGTACGCCGCCACCTGCCGCCAGCACGCCACGAGCACTGGCTGGCCCGGCCGGAACTGCCGCTGAACGAAGAGCAGCGCGCCGCTTTCGAGGCGGTGCGCTCGGGCTTTGGCGCATTCCACGCCTTTCTTCTGGCCGGCGTCACCGGCAGCGGCAAGACCGAGGTCTACCTGCAACTGATCCGCGAGACACTGGAGGCCGGCAAGCAAGCGCTGATCCTGATCCCCGAGATCAACCTCGGCCCGCAGACCCTGCAACGTTTCGAGCAGCGTTTCAACGCACGTATCGCCCTGCTGCATTCAGCAGTGGGCGACCGCGAGCGCCTGGACGCCTGGCTGGCGGCCCGCGATGGCGAGGCGGATATCATCATCGGGACTCGCTCGGCGCTGTTCACGCCGATGAAGAACCCAGGCCTGATCATCATCGACGAAGAGCACGACGGCTCCTATAAACAGCAGGAAGGCCTGCGCTATCACGCGCGCGACCTGGCCGTGGTGCGTGCGCATCAGGAGAACATCCCGATCCTGCTGGGCTCGGCCACCCCTTCACTGGAAAGCCTGCATAACGCCCACAGCGGCCGCTATGGCCTGCTGCGCATGAACCAGCGCGCCGGCGGTGCCCGCGCCCCGCGCTTCCTGCGCCTGGACGTGCGCAGCCTGCCGCTGGACAGCGGCATCAGCGGGCCATTGCAACAGGCCATCCGCCAGACCCTTGAAGCCGGCCAGCAGGTGCTGGTTTTCCTCAATCGTCGCGGCTTCGCCCCCACCCTGCTGTGCCACGATTGCGGCTGGCTCTCGGAATGCCCGCGCTGCGACGCACGCATGACCGTGCACCAGCGCTCCGCCGTGCTGCGCTGCCACCATTGCGGCTATGACGAACGCCTGCCGCTGCAGTGCCCGCAGTGCGCCCACGTCGACTTGCGGCCGGTGGGTGCCGGGACAGAACGCGCCGAGGAGCGCCTGAAAGTGCTGTTCCCGGACTATCCGATCCTGCGCGTCGACCGCGACAGCACCTCGCGCAAGGACGCCATGCACAACCTGTTCACCACCATCCAGCGCGGCCAGCCGAGCATCCTGGTGGGCACCCAGATGCTGGCCAAGGGGCACCACTTCCCCCGCGTCACCCTGGTGGCCATCCTCGATGCCGATGGCGGCCTGTTCTCCGGCGACTTCCGCGCCAGCGAGCGCATGGCCCAGCTGATCGTACAAGTCGCTGGCCGCGCCGGGCGCGCCGAAGAACCGGGCAAGGTCATCGTGCAGACGCACTTGGCCGACCATCCGTTGCTGGTGCAACTCACCGAACAGGGCTATTTCGCCTTCGCCGAGCAGGCCCTGAGCGAGCGCCGCGCCGCCGGCCTGCCGCCGTTCGCCCACCTGGCCCTGTTGCGCGCCGATGCCCATAAGCCAGGCCAGGCGGAAGCCTTCCTCGACGAAGCCTGCGCCGCCGCCGAGCGCGTGCTCGCCGAACAAGGCCTGCACGGCATTGAGCTGCTGGGCCCGGTCCCGGCGCCCATGGAGCGACGAGCGGGACGGTTCCGTGCGCAACTATTGCTCCAGGCCAATGCCCGGGCGCCGCTGCATCGACTGATCAGTGCGTGGTTGCTAGTGTTGGAGCAGATGCCTTCGGGGCGGCAGGTGCGCTGGTCGCTGGATGTCGACCCGGTCGACCTCTATTAACACCCCCGGTAGGAGCCGGCTTGCCGGCGAACAAGGCAACCCGGTGCTCACGGGTAAACCCGCTCCTGCAGGGGGCGCAGCCGCCTGCCGGGACATACATTCCCGCCCCAAAGGTTGGCAACCCGCCCTCGGCAACGGATAATGCCCAGTTTTTCCACCTGCGCATCGAAGCGCTCACCGCGCTTGCGGTCGAAAAGAGAAGCCCATGAAAGACACCATTCGCCAGCTGATCCAGCAAGCCCTCACCCAACTCGTCACCGAAGGTGTGTTGCCTGAAGGGCTGACGCCGGCGATCCAGGTGGAAAACGCCCGGGACAAGACCCACGGCGACTTCGCCAGCAACATCGCCATGATGCTGGCCAAGCCGGCCGGCATGAAGCCGCGCGACCTGGCCGAGAAGCTGATCGCCGCCCTGCCGAAGAGCGACGACATCACCAAGGTCGAGATCGCCGGCCCTGGCTTCCTGAACTTCTTCCAGAACACCGACGCCCTGGCCTCCCGCCTCGACGCCGCCCTGGCCGACGGCCACCTGGGCGTGCGCAAGGCCGGGCCGAGCGAAAAAGTCGTGATCGACATGTCGGCGCCGAACCTGGCCAAGGAGATGCACGTCGGCCACCTGCGCTCGACCATTATCGGCGACAGCGTCGCACGCGTGCTGGAGTTCCTCGGTGACGACGTCATCCGCCAGAACCACGTGGGCGACTGGGGCACCCAGTTCGGCATGCTGCTGGCGTATCTTGAAGAAAACCCGATCACCAGCGACGAACTGTCTGACCTGGAGAACTTCTACCGCGCGGCGAAGAAGCGCTTCGACGAGTCCGAGGAATTTGCCACCCGCGCCCGCGGCCTGGTGGTCAAGTTGCAGGCCGGCGACCCAGACTGCCTGGCGCTGTGGACACGCTTCAAGGACATCTCCCTGTCCCACTGCCAGAAGACCTACGAGCTGCTCAACGTCAAGCTGACCATGGCCGACGTGATGGGCGAGAGCGCCTACAACGACGACCTGGCCAACGTGGTCGCCGACCTGAAGAGCAAAGGCCTGCTGGTTGAAAGCCAGGGCGCCCAGTGCGTGTTCCTCGAGGAGTTCAAGAACACCGAAGGCGAGCCCCTGCCGGTGATCGTGCAGAAGGCCGACGGCGGCTACCTGTACGCCACCACTGACCTGGCCGCCGTGCGCTACCGCAGCAACCAGCTTCAGGCCGACCGCGCCCTGTATTTCGTCGACCAGCGCCAGGCCCTGCATTTCAACCAGGTGTTCGAAGTGGCCCGCCGTGCCGGCTTCGTCGGCCATCCGATGAAGATGGAGCACATGGGCTTCGGCACCATGAACGGCGCCGATGGCCGCCCGTTCAAGACCCGCGATGGCGGCACCGTCAAGCTGATCGACCTGCTCACTGAAGCCAAGGAGCGTGCCTACGCCCTGGTCAAGGAGAAAAACCCGAGCCTGGCCGAGGACGAACTGCGCAAGATCGGTGAGGTGGTGGGCATCGGCGCGGTCAAGTACGCCGACCTGTCGAAACACCGCACCAGCGACTACAGCTTCAACTTCGAACTGATGCTCAACTTCGAAGGCAACACCGCGCCATACCTGCTGTACGCCTACACCCGCGTGGCCGGTGTGTTCCGCAAGCTCGGCAAGGGCTTCGACGAAATCGACGGCAACATCGTGCTGCAGGCCGCCCACGAGCAGGACCTGGCCGCGCGCCTGGCGCAGTTCGGCGAGATCCTCAACAACGTCGCCGACAAGGGTACGCCGCACGTGCTGTGCAGCTACCTGTACGACCTCGCCGGCCTGTTCTCCAGCTTCTACGAGAACTGCCCGATCCTCGCCGCCGAAACCGCCGAGCAACAGCAGAGCCGCCTGCGCCTGGCCGCCCTGACCGGTCGCACCCTCAAGCAGGGCCTGGAACTGCTCGGCCTGGAAACCCTGGAGCGCATGTAAGTTGGCTGCAAAGAAGAAACCCGCACCCAAGCGTGGCGCCAGCCGCTCCCAGCCGCCTGCCAGCAAGCAGCCGATCCCGGGCTGGGTATGGCTGGCGGTCGGCCTCACGGTCGGCGCCTTCATCGTCTTCCTGATGAAGCTCGAGCCCGGCGGTGACGACATCAAGCGCACCAAGCCCGAGCAGCAGAAGCCGGAGAAGGTCGCCGAGGCGAACAAGGCCACCACGCCCGCACTGCAGCAGCCGGTGAAGCCGAAGTACGACTTCTACACCCTGCTGCCGGAGTCGGAGGTGATCGTGCCGCCCGAGGCAGTGCCGGAGAAAACACCGCCCGTACCAGCGCAACCCCCGGTACCGAGCACACCGGTGACCCCAGCGGAAGCGGCGAAAATCGACACGGCTCGCGCCCAGGCGGCATTGCTGGGGCAAACGCCACCACCCGCGCCACCGGTGATCAAGCCGGCCGCCACCACTCAGTTCTTCCTGCAGGCTGGCTCGTTCCGCAAGCAGGCCGACGCCGACAAGGTCCGCGCGCAGATCATCCTGCTTGGCCAGGCCGTGAAGGTGGAGTCGGGCACGGTCAAGGACGAGACCTGGTATCGGGTGATGGTCGGTCCGTTCAGCAACCGCGAACAGCTGACCGTGGCGCAGAAGCAGTTGGCAGGGGCAGGCTTCAGCAACCTGCTGCTGCAACAGCGGCGCCAGTAACTGAAAAGGCCTTGTCGTCGGTGGCGACAAGGCCTTTTTTCATGCCCGCCGACGCTCGGCGTTTACCTGCGAAATCTGGCTGTTGAGCGTCCAGAAGTCATACAGCACACCCAGCAGGAACACGCCGCCGGTGAACAGGTAGATCAATGCGCTGATCCACTTGCCCTGGTACAGGCGGTGCACGCCGAACACGCCGAGGAAGGTCAGGAAGATCCACGCCAGGTTGTAATCCACGCCGCCTGACTCGAAGCGCATGTCCGCCTCGCGGTCCATCGACGGGATCAGGAACAGGTCGATCAGCCAGCCGATACCCAACAGCCCAAGGGTGAAGAACCAGATCGTCCCGGTGATCGGCTTGCCGTAGTAGAAGCGGTGCGCGCCGGTAAAGCCGAAGATCCACAGCAGGTAGCCGAGCACCTTGCTGTGGGTGTCATGCAGGGGCGCCCCCTGTTGATAACCATTCATTCGAAGCCCTCGCGGGATAGCTGAAAATTTTCTAACGGAAAATGTGACTTTTTCGTTTTGACCCGACGTATGGTACGGAACCAAACGACCAGTGGATCAGAATGAGATCAAAAAGCTGTTATAAAGTTGCGCGCCAACACTTATAAAGAGCTTCATCTATGCCGCCTTTCCTCAAGACATGGCTGACCCTCTGCCTATTATTGCCCCTGGCCGCCCACGCCACCAATCGTGAGCAACGTCTTCCCAGCGGTTTCACCGGTTATACGACCAACGCCGACGCCACGGTGAAACGCGCCCCGGTCCAGTACCGCAAAAGCACCCTGAACGTGCAGGCCCGCCCGAGCAATGCCGCCAAGCACCAGGCGCTGCAGGCCGTGGCCATGTCGCCCAAGCAGAGCAGTGAAGTGCTCAGCCGCGCCGTGAACGTGCTCGGCACCCCCTATCGCTGGGGCGGCAGCACACCGAAGAAGGGCTTCGACTGCAGCGGCCTGGTCAAGTACGCCTTCAACGATGTGGCCGACGTCGACCTGCCGCGCACCTCCAACGCCATGGCCCAGGGCCAGGGCGTGAAAGTGGCGCGGGACGACCTCAAACCGGGCGACCTGATCTTCTTCAACATCCAGAGCCGCCGGGTCAACCACGTCGCCATCTACCTGGGCAACGATCGCTTCATCCACGCGCCACGCACCGGCAAGCGGGTAAGCATCGACAGCCTGGAAAAGCCCTACTGGCAGAAGCGTTACGTGGTGGCCAAGCGCGTGCTGCCCAAGACTCAACAGCAGACGCTGAGCCTGGCCAAGCGCTGAGTAAAAATTCGGCACGCTCCTTGTAGGAGCGGCTTTAGCCGCGATGCAGGCACCACGGTGTGTGGCACCCACTTTGTGGGTGATCGCGGCTCAAGCCGCTCCTATGTATGGACTCGCCCACACTGTCTAGCTGCT
>NZ_JARPQB010000001.1 GCF_029478665.1 Pseudomonas entomophila | reverse complement strand
GGCTGGGGCATGGGGGCGGGTCTCGGTGGGCGCATTCCTGGGAACCTTTCGGCCGGGGCTGCGCGTTGCCTTGGGGCTTGGAGGCACGGTAGTGGCAGCTTGCGTTTGCGTCAATCCGGGGGATTTGGGCTATAGGCTCAAGAAGCCTTCTGCCTAATTGCATAACTACTTACCCCCTAAAATCTGCCAAACAGCCCTACAAGCCAAAAAACAAATTATAAAACTAGCCAGACACACAAACCAAGCACTACACAGCCGCCTAAAACCTATATCTTGCATCATCAAAACCCCCATATAGCTTAAACAACTTATTACAGGCAACCATTATCATCACACTCTCAGAGCCAACGCGTTCAGAGCGGACATTTTTTCCACACCAATCGCGAATATAGAAAGCCCCCACAGACATAGAGCAAACGACGTACTCCCCCTTAAACTCAAACGACATCTCAGCTCCTTCAGGGTTTAAGTACACCGGGATATTTTCCGAATCCTCATCGCATTCCAGACACACCCCAGACATACCTATATTTACCCCCTTGCAAGCCAAGAGAGACTTGAGCAGACCCAGAATACAACTATCCACACCAGAGCCGGAGCAAAGATAAATATCCATAAGACAATTTTTAGGGATTTCACTCCTAACAAGATCACTCACGCCACCGTACAATCTAACCAATTTCTTGCAAGAATCCTTTACCCTTTCCCAGTCTGTAATCACATTCGCATCACACCACCGCTCTATATACTTAGCACCCTCAGCCATCGAACAAACAACACTCTCATCAAAATATTCAAACGACATATCAAAGCCTTCAATATCCAGATAATCCGGAATACTGAGAGGATCACTATCACACCCAATAAATACTCCCCCCACCTCAAACCCCACACACTCAAAATCCAGAAGCCCATCAAGTAGAACATCCATATCACTATCATACCCCACCCCATTCCACACATAAAAAATCTGCATGCACGCCCTCATCACCCCTTCTTCATCACAAGTAAACATCAAGCCCCTCACAAAATAAAAATTAATTACACCCATACAACACAGCACAACCTTCTAAAGTCCATGCTTTGCATCATCAAAATCTTCATAGAGCTTCACCAGCCTATTACAGGCAGCCATTATCGCTACCCTTTCAGACCCAACACCTTCAGATCGGACGTTTTTTTCACACCAATCACGGATATAAAAAGCCCCAACAGACATGGAACAAACGACATACTCACCCATATAACCAAATGACATCTCAACCCCTTTGCCACTCAAATGCGCTGGGATATTTTCCGGATCCTCATCACACCCCAGATAAACCCCAGACATACCTACACTTACTCCCTTGAAACTCAAGAGAGACTCAAGCAGATCCTCAATACAACCATTCACACCAAAGCCAGAACAAATAAAAACACCCAAAAGGCAATCTTTAGGAATTTCATTCTTAACAAGGACAGTCATACCACCGTAAAGCCTCACCAACTTATCACAAGAGTTACCTACCCTCTCCTTTTCCGCGACAACATTAGCACTACACCACTCCTCTATGAATTTAGCACCTTCAACCATAGAGCAAACAACATACCTATCCATATACTCAAACGACATATCAAAACCCTCAACATCCAGATAATCTGGAATACTTAGAGGATCACTATCACACCCAAGATAGACACCTGCCATTTCCAACCCAACACACTTTAAGTCCAGAAGCCCATCGAGTAATACACCTATAAAACTACGATACTCTAAGCTACTCGTCACTTCAAACACATCCATACAAGCTTTCATTACCTTCTCATTGTTAGCGTCAATCATATTAGCCCCCTTCAAATACCCATTGACCCCACCCGCCAATCCAATCGGATCCGGCGTTAGATACCGCCCTGTCTGTGGGTTGTAATAACGGTACCGGTTGCAATGCAGCCCGGTTTCTTCATCGTTGTACTGCCCCTGAAACCGCAGGGGTTGTCGATGTGGTCCACATCCAGACGCAGAACATGGCCACAGGCGCGGTAGCGCGCCTACTAGCGAACGAGCCCGCTGCTCGATGTCAGAACCTGTGGTCGAGGTAGTAATGCAGGGTTTCAGCGGGGCCATCGCCGTCGCGCAAAAACATCGCTATGTAGCGGAAGTCACTATCCCGTCTACGGAACTGCTCGACAGACCTGAGAGTACCCCTGCGAGCAGGGACTTACCCTTCTCCAGATTGCCCCTGCAAGCACAAGATTTGATTTAACTATTTCAACAATAGATCCCTTATGTATGCACTGCGAACCCCACCCCCAATCCAAAAATCCCTCACAGCATCTATAACCTCTGAATCCACACGAAGCGCAGAGTAGGCTTCTTCATGCAAAAAATTATTAGCCCCTTCATCCAACTTATATCCATACAAGCTCTCCACCAAAATACATCCGACAGCAGCCCTAACCATCCAAGACTCCTTACACTCTTCAAGAATATGAATCGCCGGAAAAATAAAGGAAATGTCGGCCAGAATTATTTCCCAATCTTCTCCCATTTCCTCAACAGCTAGACCTAGCAGTTCGGAAACTCGCACACACACATCTGACGGTGCCCCATAGTACGTCATCAAGCCCCTTCGAAATCCGCTCCATAGTGGACTACTAAACTAATACCTTTTTTTAAACACCAACTCTAGCGTCATCATACCCCTTGTAGAGCTCCACCAACTTATCACACCCAGCCATTACCACTGACCTTTCAGAACCAGTCTTTTCAGAACGAACATTCTTCCCACACCAATCACGAATATAACAAGCCCCAACAGACATAGAACAAACAACGTACTCCTCCAAAAACTCAAATGACATATTAGCCCCTTCAGGATTCAGGTAAACCGGGATATTATCTGGATCCTCATCGCATTCCAGATACACTCCCGACATACCTACCCCCACCCCATCGAAGCTCAAAAGACACTCCAACAAAACTCCAATATAGCTATCCACATGCAAACTGGAGCAAAGATAAAAATCCAACAAGCTGTTTTTCGGAACATCACTACGCACAAGATCAGTCATGCCACTGTAAAGCCTCACCAGCTTTCTACAGAGACAAATTACTGACTCCCTCTCAAAGACTACATTTTTATCACACCACTCCTCTATATACTTTGCGCCTTCAGCCATTGAGCAAACAACATACTCATCCATATACTCAAACGACATTTCAAACCCATCGGAGTCCAAATAATCTGGAATACCGAGCATGTCTCTATCACACCCTAGGAAGACCCCCGACATCTCTGTGCCAATACCTTCAAAATTAAGCAAATCCTCAATCAGCACCCTAATCAAACTCACACCATCAATACCTGTGGAAATCTTGAAATCAAGCATACAGGTACTCACTATTTCACTTTCAACCTTACTTAGCACACTCAACCCTCCACCGCCTCACGACCTAACAAAAATTGGCCATCACTCCAACTAGAACTTCAGAGCAACCTCTGCATAGCCTTCTAAACCCCATGCTTTGCATCATCAAAACTTTCATAGAGCCTCACCAGATCATTACAAGCCCCCATTATCTTCCCTCTCCTAGAATTAAAACCTTTACAGCAGACATTCTTCTCACACCAATCGCGAATATAACAAGCACCTACAAACATAGGACAAACAACATGCTCGCCCGCAAAATCAAACGACATCTTATGCTTCTCATATCTCAGATATGCAGGAATGTCTTCAGAATTACCATCGCACCCCAGATATACTCCAGACATGCCTAAACCTACCCCCTCGCACCTCAAGAGGGACTCAACCACGACCTCAATATAGTCCCCTCCATTCAAACCAGAACCAACAAACATATCAAATAAACATTTCCCAGGTATTTCGCTCAGAGTGAGGTCACTCATACCACTATAGAGCCCCACCAGCTTCTTACACCCTTCAATCACTGCCCCTCTATCAGTAACCACCTCCCTATCACACCATTCCTCTATATACTTTGCGCCTTCAGCCATTGAGCAAACAACATTCTCACCCACATACTCGAAAGACATATCAAACCCATAAGGATCCAAATAATCTGGAATACTTAGAGAATCACTATCACACCCAAGATAAACACCTACCATCTCCAGCCCTACACCCTCAAACCTCAGAAGACTGTCAATTAAAATATCCAGACAACTCTCATACTTCAAGCCATCCGACATATATAGCACCCCCATGCAAGCCCTCATTATCTCTCTATCATCAACGCTAAGCATTTTAGTCTCTCTCAATAGACGAATGGAAATTAGTGATAACTCTTGCATCCCTATCCAAACAAACAGCAAACCTTATGCCGTCACAATGCAGGAAATACACAGTCTTCTTCGCCCCAACCACCTCACTATATTCACTTAAGGCCGCCCTCAGCCCACTAAGATATAAAATCTCTAAAATCAAAGCTCAAAGCATAACCAAAACAAGCTACACTCACAGGACGTTGACCGCTTTTTATTCGGCACGCGACCAAACCACCTCATTACTATCCCCGCAACAAATCAAAGCCTTCTTAGTGGAGTTAAGCAACCAAAACACGCACCCTGTAGTTTGACCAAGTATGAATTGCAAATCACCTGGCGACTCAAACCTCCAAACATGCCACCCCCCATCAAAAACCATCAGACATACAAAGTCTTCTTCATATCTCGTTCAACACGTACACCCCTCCTCCAACACAATCACTCGATTCGCGACCAATGCACACAATCACTATCTCCGAAATACACCAACACGCGCCTTGTAGCATCCAGCAGCCAAAATCTAAACGCCGTAGTTTCGTTTATCAAAAGCTGTAGATCCTCCTTACGTTCAAACTTCCAGGCATGCCACTTTTCATCCACCACCAACAAGTACACAAACTCTTCAGGCTGTTTTGATATGCTTCTCCAGAAGTTTTCATCATAATACCTACAAACCCTCTGCATATAAAACGAATCAAGATTCCCGCAACCACCATAAAAATTCAGATCCAAATAATCTAGCAAGCCTCGCAACCCACTCCCTTCAACCCGCTCAGCCTTAATCGAGCTAGCCTTAATCTCTTCTTCAATTTCAATCTTCAAATATTCCACATCACCGCCCCTTCTCAGTGGATATTTTACTTCTACTCACATGGACTCTCTGCACAAGTATGTGACCTCGTACACCACCCGCGCGTGACCGTTTGCCGGCGGCCTGATAACCAACATGAGGAATCTTCGGTCCCTCTGCGCTAGGTACAAGCCCTGGATCATCAATATTCACTTCAGCTCCTCTATAAGGGCCACTCTTGACAGACCACTCGGTTGGATGCGACTTCCCATATTGATCCTTCCCCCACTTCGTAACTTTAAATTCGGACCTTGGCACTCCCGTCCGACGAAAAGCTTCATCCAATGCCTTTCTTACCTGCTCATAGGGATTACCAGGTAAATCTCGATAATCTAGATCCTTATTAGGATTAAACGTCCAACCTTCCTCTGGACAACAACCCACCAACCCCAACGGATCCACCCACCCCGTCGGATTCACACCATACAAATACCCATTGACCCCACCCGCCAATCCAATCGGATCCGGCGTTAGATACCGCCCTGTCTGTGGGTTGTAATAACGGTGCCGGTTGTAATGCAGCCCGGTTTCTTCATCGTAGTACTGCCCCTGGAACCGCAGGGGGTTGTCGATGTGGTCCACGTCCAGGCGCAGGACATGGCCGTAGGCGCGGTAGCGCGCCGACCAGCGAACCCGTCCGCTGCTCGAGGTCAGCTCCTGGGGCGTGCCGAGGTGGTCGAGGTGGTAGTGCAGGGTTTCGGCGGGGCCGTCGCCGTCGCGCAGCAGCATCACCATGGGGCGGAAGCCGCCGGGCTCGTAGACGTAGCTGCGCCAGCGGCCCTGGCAATGCTCGGCCAGCAGGCGCTCGCCCTGCCAGATGAAGGTGGTGACGGTGTCGCCGACGGCCTTGGACACGCGGCGGCCGAAGGCGTCGTAGCGATAGCGGGCCTGGCGGCCGTCGGGCAGGTCGACGCAGGCCAGGCGGTGCTGGCTGTCGTAGTGGTAGCGGGTGACCAGTTGCTGGCCATGGCCGCGGCGTTCGCTCACCTGGTTGCCGAAGCGGTCGTAGTCGTAGTGGCTGTCGCCGTGCATCAACAGGCGGTTGGCCTCGACCCGCACATCAAGCGGGGCGCCGCGCAGGCCGCTCTGGGCCAGGAGGTTGCCGGCGGGGTCGTGGACGAAGTACTCGGCCAGTTCGCCGCGCACGGCGGTCAGGCGGTCCAGGGGGTCGTACTGGTAGGTGCGGGTGCCGCGGCGGGTGTCCTCCAGGCGGGTGAGGTTGCCGCTGTCGTCGTAGTGGTAACGCCGCAGGAACACCGAGCCTTCCTTGCGATCGACCCGCTGGGCCAGCAGGCGGCCCTGGCCGTCGTACTGGAACTGGCTGAGCAGGTCGCCCTGCTGGCGGGCCACCTCGCGGCCGTGGTGGGTGCGGTGGGCGGTCAGGCGCTGGCCGTCGAGGTCGATGGCCTGCAGGTAGTCGCCGGGCTGGTAGCGGTAGTCCAGGCGGCTGCCGTCGGGCAGCCGGCAGTGGCTGACCCGGCCCATGGCGTCGTAGCCGTAGTGCAAGGTTGCCCAGCCCTGGTGCTCGGTGACCAGGCGGTCGCACAGGTCATACGTGTAGGCCAGCGGCCAGTGGCCGTCATCCACCTGCACCAGGCGCCCGAGGGCGTCGTAGCTGTGCTCGACCTGCTGCCCGTCGGGCAGGGTCTTGACCAGCAAGCGGCCCTGCTTGTCCCGGGTGTAGCGGGTCAACCACGGCTCGCCGGTCTCGCCATGCTCGGCCTTTTCCAGCAACTGGCCGTTGAGGTCGTAGCGGTAGCGGGTGACTTGCCCGTCGAAGCCGGTCTCCTCGGCGAGCAGGCCGTTGGGGTGGTAGGCCAGGCGGTAGTGTTCGCCGCGGGCGTTGACCACCTCCGACAGTTGCAGTTGGGGATTGTCGTAGCGGTAGCTGAGAAAGCTGCCATCGGGGTCGATGCGCCGGGACGGCAGGTGCAGCCCGTCGTCGTACTCGAAGCGGGTCACCCGCCCCAGCTCGTCACGCTGGGCGGTCACCCGGCCATAGGCGTTGTATTCATAGCGGTGCACGCCGCCACCGGGCAACGACACCTCGCTCACGCGCCCGGCCAGGTCCCACTTGTACTGGGTGACCGCGGCGTTCTCGCGCTGGCGCATCACCAGGCGACCCAGGGCATCGTAGCGGTAGCGCCGCGAGCCGCCGCCCGGCAGGGTTTCGCTGACCAGCTGCCCGGCGGCGCTCCAGCCCAGCTCGTGCAGGCTGCCGTCGGCCTGGCGGATGCCGACCAGGCGCCCCTGTGTATCGTAGAGGTAGCCGGTGACCTGCCCGCACGGGTCGGTCTGGCGGATCACGTCACCCTGGGCATTGCGCTGGTACAGCCAGCGGGCCTGCCCGCGACGCACTTCGCAGACATGGCCGTCGCGGTAGTGGTAGTGGGTCGCTTCGCCGTCATCGGGCTGCACCGACAGCAAGTGCCCGGCGTCGTCGTAGCTGTAGACGGTTTCGGCGCCCAGCGGATTGCGCTCGGCCACCAGGCGGCCGTGGTCGTCGTAGGTCTTGTGGTGCTCGGCGCCGTCGGCGTCGACCTGGCGCACCAGCCGGGCCTTGTCGTCGTGCTGGTACACCTGCTGGCTGCCGTCGGCGTTGTGCACCGTGACGGCGCCCTGCCCGTCCCACTGGTAGCGCGCCTCCAGGCCCGGCACGCTGGACCAGTGGCGCACGCAGCGGACCTGCTTGCCTTCGCCCTCCCATTCCCAATAAAACGCCGCGCCGCCCGCCAGCCGCCGCTCGAGGATGACGTTGGCGGCGTCGTAGCGGTAACGCTCGCGCTCATCCAGGCCGTTGCCGGCCTCGGTCAGTTGCCCGGCGTCGTTGTAGTGGTAGCTGGCCAGGGTCGCCACGCGCACCCAGGGCGACTGCTCGCGCCCCTTCGCGTCCAGCAACGGCTGGCGCACCTGCAGCTCCAGCGCCACCAGGCGGCTGCCCTGGTACGCCAGGTACAGGCGGTTGCCGGCGCCGTTGTCGACGTGTTCCAGGCGGCCGGCGCGGTCATGGCCGAGTGTGAGGCGGTTGTCGTAGGCGTCGCTCAGGGCCACCAGGCGGCCGTCGATGAAATGCAGGTAGCGCGGGCGCTCGCCGGCTTCGGCGATCACCAGTTCGCCCTCGGCCTCACCGAGGAAGATCGCCGCGTTGCTCAGGCTGTTGCAGATGAATGGCCGGCGGCTGTCGGGCATCGGGAAGCGGGTGCGGCGGTTCTCGTGGTCGCACCACACCACGCCCTGGCCGTCGGCCTCCAGCTGGTGGCACAGGCTGTGGCTCCAGCCGGGGCCCAGGCCGTGGTCGATCTCGGCCGCGCTGGTGCGGTACATCCGCACCCAGGCCAGCGGCAGCACGCCGAACAGCTCGGCATCCTGCAGCGTGAGCAGCTCCTCGCCGGTGACCATCGACACCGGGCAACGGTTGGTGACGGTCTCGTCGGCGCGCTGGGCGGGCTTGTCGCTGGGGGTGCGGGGCTGGCTGGGGGCGTCGGGCAGGTCCGCTTCCGGCTCCACCCGCAGCGCAGCCTGACGCTTGCCGCGCACCACCGAGACGGCATCGTCCACCAGCATGTCGAGGTCTTGCGCGGCGCTCTTGATGGCCAGCGGCACCTTGGCCGCGCTGTTGACCTCGACGCTGCCGCCCGTCAGCAGCGGCTTGGCCAGGCGGGCATGGGCCGCCAGGGCGTGGTCGCGGCTGAGGTCGATCAGCCGTTGCAGGCTGCCGAGCAGGTCGCTGGCAACGCCGCCCGCATGCTTGAGGCCCTTGGCGGTCAGCCGGAACGCCAGGCCCAGGCCACCGGACAGCACGATGCCCAACAGCACGTCCAGCAGCAGGCCGGCATTGAGCATGGCGAAGGCCTGGGCCTGCCATTCGGGCGGGGTCAGGGCCAGCCACTGCAGGATCGCGGTGGCGTGGAAGAACATCAGCAGCTCGTCGTGGAGCATCAGGTTGGCGGTATGCAGCAGGCTGGCCGCCTGGGCCTTGAGCTTCTGGAAGTCCGCCTCGCTGATGTGCTGCAACAGCTTGTCGCGGGCGCCATCGAGGTTGAACAGCAGCTTGACCAGGGTCTTGAGGTCGTCGAGCAGGTTCATCAGCACACTGCTCACGCCCTTGAACATCGCCGAGTTGATGTCCTTCAGGCGTTGCAACGAGCCGACCGGCGGCATGCGGTCCCAGTGCGGGCCGATGCGCTCGGCCCACTCGCTGTCCAGCCAGCCCTTGAGCTGGTCGAGCAGGCCGTCGTAGGAGCCGTGCAGCGCCTGGATCTCGGCCGGGCCGACCTTGGGGTGGAACAGCAGCGTGTAGCGGCGGTTGGCGTGGCAGCCGCTGATGGTGGCCCGGCCGTGCTCGTCGAGCAGGCCCTCGAAGCGCTGCGGGGCCTGGCCTGGGGGCACCTGCTCCACCAGCGCGTAAGGCGTGCCGCCGATGGGCACGAAGGCCAGGCTCTCGAAGCGGTGCACGATGTTCAGCACGCCATTGGCCGGGCAGTTGGCGTAGCCGGTGATCGTGCGCGCCCCCAGCCCCTTGGCCTGGCGCAGCACCTCGTTGCCTTCGCTGTCGGTGAAGCGCAGCTCCTGTTCCAGGTTCAGCGCCCAGCCCAGCCACAGGCTGTCCTGCAGCTGCTCGAAAGTGGCCAGGCTGTGCTGGCGGAAATGGGCGATCCGCGCCGGGCCGTCGGGCTTGCGGGCGTCGAGGTTGTCGTAGAGGAACTTGGCGTAGATCAGGAGGCTCATGGGGTGATGTCCTTGTTCACGTGCGCCAGCAGCCGTTCCATGGCTGGCGTGTCGAGCGGGGCACCCAGGGCCAGGCGCTCGACCTTGCAGCGCAGGGTGGCCTCGGGGAGGGCGAAGTAGAGATCGGCGTGGGCCTCGCGCAGCCATTGCATGAGGTTGTCGATGACCGGGCCGGGGTCGCGCTGGAGCAGGTGCTCGAGCAGTTCGGCGCTGACCGGCCACCAGGGGAATGGCTCGATGTTCAGGCGCGCGGCCTGGCGCAACGAGCGCGCCTGGCCGTTGCTCCAGACCCGGCTGAACACCGGCAGCAACGCGGGCGAGCCGGCCTGCTCGTGGTCGAGCAGGGCCAGCAACTGGTGGCCGTCCCACAGGCGCAGGAACACCGCAGTGCCGTCCGGCAGCTTCACCTGGGTCAGGCTGCGCAGGTACTCGAACACCTGCGCAGGCGGGTGCGACGACACCGCCAGCCAGCCCCAGTCACGGCAGCGGACAGTGCCGCACCAGGCGAGGAACTCACCCTGGGGCGTGGCTTCCACCAGGTAGGGCATGGCTTCGAGCCAGCCGGCGTAGGGGGTGCCTTTCCACAACGGCAGGGGTACCTGAAAACCGTCGTGTCGGCGGTAGGCCGCCAGCACGTCGGCCTCGCTGACGCTGCCGAACACCGCGTACAGGCGTTCGCCATCGACCAGGGGATTGGCCGCAAGCCAGGCTTCGGGGGTGAGGGTTTCACAGGTCACAGGCGCCCTCCTTGCACCGCTCGCACTCTTCGCAGAACGCGGCGTTGCGGCGGAAGGTGTCGAGCTGCGCCTGGGTCAACGGCCGGCCTGCCACGGCCTGCTCGGCCTGGGCGGTGGCGCCCGGAAGCAGGGGCATGGCCGGGGTGCCACCAGCGACCTGGCCGTCTGAGTCGACATAGAGCCCTTTGCCAAACGTCACCCCATTGGCATCGACCCGCACAAAACCGCCACCGGCACGCAGCACCACCTCGCTGCCGGCATCGAGCACCAGCCGCCTGCCGGCTGACAGATGAACCTCCTGCCCGGCCTCGACCAGCAACGCCTGGCCGAGCTTCATATGCCGGGAGTTGGCGATGCTCAGGTGATCGTCGCCGCGCAGTTCGGTCTTGCGGTCGCCGTGCACGGTGCGATGGTGCTGGGCGTGGTACTCGCTGTGGACATCGCCCCGCACGGTGTCGTGGCGCTCGTTGCGGACCTGAACGCGCTGGTCGTTGCCGACGTTCTGTTCCCAGTCACGCTGGGCGTGAATGAAGATCTGCTCGTGGCCCTGGCGGTCTTCGATGCGCAGTTCGTTGCTGCCTTCGGCCCCCGGCGAGCTGGCAGTCTTGAACACGCTGCGGGTCTTGTTTGCCGGCAGTTCGAGGGGCGGCAGGTGCGCGGCGTTGTACAGGCAGCCAGCAACCACCGGCCGGTCGGGGTCGCCGTCGAGGAACGCCACCAGCACTTCCATGCCAACCCGGGGAATGACCAGGCTGCCGTAGCCGTTGCCCGCCCAGTTGCTGGCCACGCGCAGCCAGCAGCTGGTCTTTTCGTCGCGCTGGCCGTCGCGGTCCCAGTGGAACTGCACCTTGACCCTGCCGAGGGCGTCGCAGTGGACCTCTTCGCCTGCCGGGCCGGTCACCCTGGCGGTCTGGGCGCCATGGATGCGTGGCCGCTGGCTGGGCACCGGTGGCCGATAAGGGGTGCCCCAAGGCAACGCCTTGAACTGGTTGCGGTAGCCCTGCCAGGTCGCCGCCCCGCCTTCACCGCCAGCCTCTTCCAGGACCTGGGGCTGATGGCCTTCGTGGGTGACCTCGGCCAGTAGCCACAGCGCGTTCCACGCGTCCCGGGGGTGCGCTTCGAGGGTAAAGAAATGGCCACTGCGCAGGGCTGGCTGGTCGCTCTTGCCCTCGGCTTGCAGGTAGTCGGCCCGGAGGCTTTCGAGGGACCGCTGGCTCACATGGCGAGCGTCTTCGCGGTCGGTGAAGTCCCCGGGAAAACCGTAGTCCTCGACGTCCGGCTGGGGCACGGGCAGCTCGGGCTGGTGCGCGCCATGCAGCACCAGGTTGGGCTTTTCGAAGGCGTAACCGCGTCGGCTGGCCCTGGCGGTGCGGGCCGCCACCCGCGCGCCGAACCGGTTGACCACCGGCTGGTCCCGGGCCTGGCCGCTGTCGGGGGCGAAGCGGGTCGGCCGGGCCAGGCGCAGGAAGGCGCTCTGGTCGTCGCCGAACACCAGCAGGTGGCCGTCGGCGCTGTGCTCGAAGTGGTAGTGCAGCCCCTCCTCCGCGCACAGGCGCTGGATGAACGCGAGGTCGGTCTCGTCGTATTGGGTGCAGTAGTCGCGCTTGGGGTAGACCGTGGGGCCGAGCTGGAAGCGGTAGGCGTCGGCGAGGATGCCATGGGCCTTGAGCACCGCGGCGATGATCTGCGGCACGGTCTGCTGCTGGAAGATGCGCAGGTCGCGGTTGTGTTCGAGGTAGGCCAGGCGTGGGACCAGCTCCAGCCGGTAGTGGGTCAGCCGGGCGCCGGTGTCGCCCTGGGAGACGCAGGCGATCTGCCCGTGAATGCACTGGCCGTCGCCGCCGATCTGTAAGGTCGCCAGTTTGTGCAACAGGTGTTCCAGGTCGATGGCCGGGTCTTCGCTGACCAGTTCGACTGCAAACTGGTAAGGCGTGCCGAGCGCCTCCTTGCCGGTGAAGCGCAATACTTGCAAATCCGTTTGAACACCGTGGATCTGCAAGGTGAATCGGGGCTGATCTCCTGATCCGAACATTCGCCATCCTTATGCCAGGTACGCTCACGGCGCCGCACCCACACGAAAGTGCAAGTACGGGGCGCGTTGAAGCCGTTGAGAAGTACCCGAAGCATAAGGCAATGAAAGTGCGCAACTTTTGCGCAACCATACACAAGCAAATGATTTGAAAAGAAAAACTCGAATTTATTTCAATTTGTTTTTATATCGAAAAACGACAAATAATTACCCATACAAAACAATCAATAAGACGCCTCCCAATACTAAGTAGGAGGCTTCTTACAAACCTAAAAATATCTAAACGAACTTATAAACAAGACAACACAAAAGTTCGCACCACACATCCGCAACGAACATTCAAACGGATGCAGCGAGGATGAATTCGCGATAACCGGAGACAATCACATACACCGCGAAATAGCAGAAAATGGCCGCCGACAGCAGGTAGGACCACGTCAGCAGCCGGTCACCGAGCAGGCGCCCGCCATGGCTGGCGATGCCGCACAGCGACAGGCACCAGACCAGCCCGGCGGCGAAGAAGCCCCCCAGGAACAACCCCGCGTCGAGCAGGCTGCCGCCACCGGACCTGGAGATCAGCACCCCGCCCACCGCCGCGAACCAGAGGATGGCGCTGGGCGAGGACATGGCCAGGAAGATCCCGCGCAGGAACTCGCGCCAGCCCGACTCCACCACCACCTCGCCCCGCGACTCCAGGTGCCCGCCGCGCCAGGCCGCCAGCAGCATCTTCAGGGCGAACCACACCAGCAGCGCCGAGCCGCCCAGCCACAGGGTCCAGCGCACGCTTTCGAACTGCAGCAGCACGGTCATGCCGGCCAGCGCGGCAATCGCGTAGACCAGGTCGCCGACGCAGGTGCCCAGGCCCAGCCAGAACCCCTGGAGGAACCCGCGCTGCATGGCCAGGGTGATCATCGCGATGTTGGCAATGCCGATATCCAGGCAAAGGGACAGGCTGAGCAGGAAACCGTTGGAGAAGGGCATGCAAGACTCATATGCGTACTGGATTGATGGTGCGCCACAATAGCCATGCCGACGAATGGCGCCAACCCTGTCAGGCCATCGCGGCCTGCTCGAAGACTTCGTCAGCCCATTGATTCAGGCTCTTTCCCGCCGCCCTCGCAGCAATGCTGGCGGCGGCATGGACTTCAGGGCGAATACGCAGCATGACCTTGCCGGAAGCCGGTTTTTCCGGGGTGATGCCCTGCTCTGCACAGTCGGCCAGGTAGTCATCCAGTGCCTCGCGGAATGCCTCATGCAGCTCGGGAACCGAGCTTGCGTGGAAGCTGATGATGTCGCGCAGGCCAAGCACGCGGCCAACGAAGATATCGTCGCGCTCGTCGTACTCGACACGTGCGGCATAGCCCTTGTAACGCATGCAACTCATGGTCGGACTCCTGCCCGCAACAGGAACTCGCGGGCTTCTTCAATCTGATATCGCCTGGCCTCCTTGCCAGGGTGTGGACGATGGCATCGCCAGAACTGGCCACTGAGCTGGATCTTGACCCTGGAGCCTTGCCGTTCGAGTAGCCACCCAGGTACAACACCAATGCTTCGATCTCGGCAAATTGCAGAGAAGCAGTAGTCGGCGTTCTGAAGATGCTGTCCAGAATTTTGCGATATCGAGTGTTCATCGGGAAATGCTATCAAAATAAGATAGCACTTTTCCCATGACATTCATTCAGGATTTTTCATCCCCCGCCAACACATGTGCATATCGCGCCCGGTCCACATTCGCCCCGCTGAGCACCACCGCGACACGCTTGCCGGCCTGGCGCCCGCGCTCCTGCAGCAACGCCGCCAAGGCTGCGGCGCCGGCCCCTTCGGCGGTGTTGTGGGTGGCTTCGTGGTACAGGCGCATGGCGGCCGCGATCTCACGGTCATCCACCCGCACGATGCGCGCGGCATTTTCGCGGACCAGGGCGAAGGCCTCCGGATGGGGCACGCGGCAGGCCATGCCGTCGGCGAAGGTATCGGCGGTGGTGGTGGTGACGATGCGCCCCAGCTCGAAGCTCTGGGCATAGGCGTCCGCCGCGCTGGAGACCACACCGACGATCTCGGTGTCCAGCCCCAGCAGGTTGCGCGCCTGGATCAGCCCGCAGATGCCCGAGCCCATGCCGATCGGCACATACACGCAATCCAGCCCGCTCACCGCCTCGAACAGCTCCAGGGCATAGGTGGCCACGCCGCGCACCAGCTCCGGGTGGAACGACGGCACCATCGCATAGCCACGGGCCTCGGCGATCCTCGCCGCCTCCTCCCGCGCCACGTCGAAGTCGACGCCGTGCTCCACCAGCTCGGCGCCCAGTGCGCGCATGGCGGCGTTCTTCTCGCGGGAGTTGCCTTGCGGCACCACGATCACCAGCGGCAGGCCGGCCTGGCGCGCCGCCAGGGCCATGCTCTGGCCATGGTTGCCCCGGGTCGCGGTAACCAGCCCGCGCGGCACCTGGCCGCTGGCCAGCAATGCGCGCACGTAGACCAGGCCACCGCGCACCTTGAAGGCACCGGTGGGCGCATGGTTCTCGTGCTTGACCCACACCTGGCAACCCAACCGCTCGGCCAGCAGCGGCCAGGCGTGCTGCGGGGTCGGCGGAACATGCTGGTGGACGAACGTGGCGGCTTCGCGCAGGGCGGGCAGGTCGAACATGGCGGGCATCCTTCATCGGTTGGGGTTGAACCGATGCTAAGCGCCGGGCATTGTATGGGTCCAAGTATATATTGCATGGGTAGCAATTTCGTGTGGACGCCAACACTGCCGGACAACAGCCAGCCCCGCTATCTCGCGTTGGTCGACGCCATCGCCAGCGCCATTGAGCGCGGCGAGCTCACGGTCGGCCAGCGCCTGCCACCGCAGCGACGCCTGGCCTGGGCCCTGGGGCTGAACCCCAGCACCACCCAGCAGGCCTACCGCGAAGCGGCGGCGCGGCACCTGGTCTCCGGCGAGGTGGGCCGTGGCACCTATGTGCTGGCGGGGAGCAAGGAGGCGACGCTGTTCCGCCTCAAGCAGCCCGACCGCCAGCATCCGCTGATCGACCTGTCGACCAACGTGCCGGTGGCCGATCCGCACAATCGCGACCTCGAGCAGAGCCTACGTGGCTTGCTCGAACAGGGAGAAACCGCCCTGCTCGACCATTACCTGGGGCCTGAACAACTGATGCTGGGGCGGATCCAGGGCGCCCGCTGGCTGGCCAATCGTGGCCTGGACCTGGCACCAGAGGAGGTGATGTTCTGCGGCGGTGCCCAACAGGCGCTGACCCTCGTGTTGCAGTCGTTGTGCCAGGCGGGTGAGCCGGTGATGCTCGAGGCGTTGACCGCACCGGGCATCAAGGCCGCCTGCCGTCAGCTGCGCCTGCCGGTGCATGGCGTGGCCCTGGATGACCAGGGCCTGCGCCCGGATGAGCTGGACCGTGTCGCCCGGGCAAGCGGTGCAAGGATGCTGGTGACCACGCCGACCCTGCACAATCCCACCGGGGCCTGCATGGGCGAAGCCCGGCGCCGGGCGTTGGCGGACGTCGCCAAACGCCATGAGTTGCTGGTGATCGAGGATGACGTGTACGGCGCCTTGACCAATCAGCCACCGCTCTACCCTCTGCTCGAAGGCCGTGGCGTGCTGATCAGCAGCTTGTCCAAGACCGTGGCTGCAGGCCTGCGCCTGGGCTGGATCGCGGCCCGGCCAGCCTTGCTGGAGCAGATCGACCCTTATGCCCAGGCCACTCACTGGTCGGTATCGCCGCTTAACCTGCGTATCGCCTGCCAGTGGATCGCCGACGGCACCGCCGCCAGGCGCCTGGCTTGGCAGCGGGAGGAACTTGGCGAACGCTGGCGCCTGGCGCGGGCGCTGCTGGGGGATGCGCTGCCTATCGCGGGCATACCCTCGCCCCATGCCTGGCTGGCCACGCCAGGAGACGCCGAGGCAGTGGTGGCCCGGTGTCGGGCGCAGGGGGTGGAGATCGTGCCGGCCAGTGTGTTCGCGGTGGGCACGGACAGCGTGCGGGCGGTGCGGGTCAGCCTGTCGGCGGCGCACAGCCGGGCGCAGTTGAAGCAGGGGCTGGAGCTCGTCCGGGATCTACACCTGCCCCTGTAGGAGCGGCCTTGAGCCGCGAAAGGGCCGCAAAGCGGCCCCAGCGATCTTTGCACCAACGCTGAAATCTGGGGCTGCTACGCAACCCTTTCGCGGCACAAGGCCGCTCCTACAGGGATTGCGTGCGGCTCAGTTCAACCGGCAACCCTCGCCCAGGGCGCGGTACTGGAGGGTGTGCACCTGCCCTTGATGGTCTTCATAGGTCATGGTGGCGGGCACCACTTCGCACACGTTGGGGATGGTCGACAAGCTGATCACGCGCTTGATGTCGAGGTTGGTGGAATAGTCGTACTGCTCGACCGCGGGTTGGGTGGCTGCGGTCTTGGCCTGGTCCGCGTAGGCGAACGAGGACATACCGACCAATGCAAGAATCAGTAAGGCTTTCATGGATATCGACCTTGATGGCTATCAAGCTGATCGCGTGACTTCTGATGCCGTCAATGGCGCGGAGAAGTTGTCATCGACTGCTGGGATGACACGAAGTACCGATCCCGCTTTATCGTACTGCCGGGGGGATGAGGGAAAGTCTACTCCCCGTCCGGAATAGTTGAACCCTTATGTCGGATATTCACCCTTGTCGGATTTGCAACAATCTGCGACAAAGCGGGGCCTAACGTTCAGGTGCCTGTTCTGGCACATTCGCCGGCAAGCCGGCTCCTACGGTGAGAACACTTTTGACCGCGCTGACCTGCATGCACCTTCCCCAGTTGCAACGCCGCCTGCTGGAGCACTTCTATCGCCAGCACGGCTCGCGCATGCGCGCCAGCGGCGAGGGGGAACTGTGGGTGGCCCGTGCCGATGAAATCGTTGCAGGGATGAGCCTGCTGGCCGTGGCGGACGGCCACTGGCTGACCGGCCTGTTCGTCGCGCCACAGTGGCGTGGGCGGCAGGTCGCATCACGCCTGGTAGAAGCAGCCTTGGCGGCGCGCCCAGGCCCGACCTGGCTGTTCTGCCACCCGGGCCTGCAGCCGTTCTACCAGCGTTTAGGCTTCACGCCCGCCATCGAACTGCCCGAAGCGCTGGCCTCGCGCCTGGCCCGCTATCAGCGCAGCAAGCCACTGCTGGCGATGGCACGTGATCAGTCGTCCGCCACATCGAGCCCGGGAAACAGCACCTCGGTGTAGCCAAACTTGCCGAAATCCTGAATCCGCGAGGGGTACAGGCGACCGATCAAATGATCGCATTCGTGCTGCACCACCCGCGCATGGAAGCCATCGGCAAAACGATCGATCGGGTTGCCGTCAGGATCGACGCCGGTATAGCTGATGTGCTTGTAGCGCGGCACCACGCCACGCAGCCCCGGCACCGAGAGGCAGCCCTCCCAGCCATCCTCGACCTCGGTGGACATCGGCGTGATCACCGGGTTGAGCAGGATGGTCCGGGGCACGGCTTCGGCATCCGGGTAGCGCTCGCTGCGCTCGAAGCCGAAGATCACCAGCTGCAGGTCGGTGCCGATCTGCGGCGCGGCCAGGCCCACGCCACCGACGTGGGCCATGGTTTCGAACATGTCGTCGATCAGCTGGCGCAATTCCGGGCTGCCCAGCATGTGCTCGGGGACCGGCGGGGCGATGCGCAGCAGGCGTTCATCGCCCATCTTGAGAATGTCACGGATCATCAGGTATTCGGCTCGCGGGTCTGGGGGGCGTGTTCGACAGGGTGCTCATGGCCGAGCACGGTGATGGTATCCCGGTGCTGGTCGCCCGCGAAGTCCTTCTCGCCCGGGTTCTTGCCTTCGGCCGACATGTGCTCGATCACCGCGTTCATCTCCGCCCCCAGCAACAGCACCGCGGCGGAAATGTAGAAGTACAGCAACAGCACGATGATCGCACCGATGCTGCCGTACATGGCGTTGTAGTCGGCGAATGTCTTCACGTAGTAGGCAAAGCCCAGGGAGGCGACGATCCACACCACCACCGCCAGCACCGAGCCTGGGGTGATGAAGCGGAATTTCTGCTTCACATCGGGCATGACGTAGTAGATCAAGGCCACCGCCACCATCATCAGGATGATGATCGCCGGCCAACGCAGGATGGTCCATACGACCACCACCGCCTCTTCCAGCCCCACCTGCGAAGCGATCCACTCCATGACCTGCGGCCCCAGCACCATCAGCGCGGCCGCCGCCAGCAGCATGCCGGCGATGCCGACGGTGTAGATGATCGACAAGGGGAAGCGCTTCCACACCGGCCGCCCTTCGGGCACGTCGTAGGCGGCGTTCATCGCGCTCATCATCAGGCGCACGCCGGCCGAGGCCGTCCACAGGGCGATCACGATACCCACCGAGAGCAAGCCACCCTTCGATTGCTGCAACTGGTCGATCACCGGGTTGACCTGCTCCAGGGCCTGGGGTGGCAGCACCAGTTCGGATTGCAGGCGCAGCCAGGAGAAGAAGTCCGGCAGGTGCAGGAAACCGATCAGGGCGATCAGGAACAACAGGAAGGGGAACAGCGAGAACAGCATCTGGTAGGCCAGCGCGCTGGCATAGGTGGACATCTCGTCGTCGAGGAACTCCTTGACGGTGCGCACCAGCACGCGGTGCAGGGGCAAGCCGCGCAGCTCGGGGAAAATCATAGCGTCTCCTTTCGCCGCTTGATCGTCGTGGCAATACGGACAAGTCTAATAGACCGCGCCCGAGCTGTGACTACTCAACGCCAATTGCAAGAAAACGGCTACACCCGAGATGACAGGTTCGGCGCTTGCCGTGCCCCGCGCCACCTAGCACAATGTCAGGCCTTTCTAGCGTCAACCCGCAGGAACCTGCATGAAACTCGACAAACCCACCGCCATCGCCCGCCGCAACGCGGCGCTGACCCGGCCGGTGCTCGACCGCGACAACACCCTGTTCGCCATCCTCGACAAGAAGCGCAACCTGTGGTGGTTCGAAGTGCCGGTGGCACTGCTGCGCAAGGGCCAGCCCGACTGGGTCAACCTGCTGCTGCACACCCCGGAAACCGACGAATTGCAGCACCTGAAGGTGCCGGTCAACTTCCTGCGCGCGCATCAGGAGCAGATGGAAGTGCGCCACCCCGGCAAGCGCCGCTCCACCATCAGCCTGGCCTTGAGCGCCGACCGCGACTCGCTGCTGCGCGACACCCGCCCGGGCGGCGAGCAGCTGGACTTCCGGACCTTCGTGCAGGCCTGATCAGGCCCGCTCGATGCGATCGTCATGGATGACGATCCGGCCCTGCTTGAACAGCGCGCCGATCGCCTTCTTGAAGTTGCCCTTGCTGACGTTGAACATCTGGCTGATTACCGCCGGGTCGCTCTTGTCGCATACCGGCAGCACGCCACCAGCGGCTTCCAGGCGCTGCATGATCTGCTCGTGCAGGGCGTCGGTGAGCGCCTCGCCGACCGGTTGCAGGCTCAGGGCAATCTTGCCGTCGTGGCGCACTTCCTTGATGAAGCCCTTCTCGTGCATGCCCGAACGCAGGAACTTGAACACCTCGTTCTTGTGGATCAGGCCCCAGTGGCGGTTGTTGATGATCGCCTTGAAGCCCATGGGCGTCTCGCCGGCCACCAGCAGCTCGACCGGCTGGCCGGCCTTGTAGTCCACCGGGGTGCGGTCCAGGTAGCGGTCCAGCTTGGCGGTGGCGGTGATGCGCCGGGTGCGCTTGTCGAGGTAGGCGTGGACCACGCAGTAGTCGCCGATCTTCAGCGGCCTGGACTCCTCCGAGTACGGCATCAGCAGGTCCTTCGAGAGGCCCCAGTCGAGGAAGATGCCCGCGCCGTTGATGTCCTTGACCTTGAGGCTGGCGAACTCGCCCACCTGCATTTTCGGCTTCTCGGTGGTGGCGATCAGCTGGTCTTCGCTGTCGAGGTAGATGAACACGTTGAGCCAGTCGTCGAGTTCAAGCTCGGCGTCCTTGGGGAAGTAACGCCGTGGCAGCAGGATTTCCCCGTCGGCGCCGCCGTCCAGGTACAGGCCGAATTCCACGTGCTTCACGATTTGCAAACTGTTGTAACGCCCAAGCAGAGCCATTTCCGAAGATCCTCAAGACAAGGCGGCTATTCTAACACCTGACCCGCCCGGCTGCCCGAGCGTCCAATCGCCGGAACCGCCGCGCGTCCTTGCGTCCCAGCCCTGCAAGGATCCGCCCATGCTCAAGCACCTGTTCATCGCCGTTGCCGTCGCCCTCGCCCTGGCGGCCTGCAACCGCATCGACGTGGCCTACCGCAACCTCGACCACCTGGTGCCCTGGTCGCTGGGTGATTACCTGGACATGAACCGCGAGCAGAAGCGTTTGCTCGACGAACGGCTCAAGGAGCAACTGGCCTGGCACTGCCGCACGCAACTGCCCGGCTACCTCGACTGGCTCGACCAGGTGCGCTCGATGGTCGCCAACGACGCGGTGACCGATGACGCTTTGCAACAGCGTGCCCGGGAAGCGCGCCAGGCCATTGGCCGGGTTGCCGCCGCCATTACCCCCTCGGCCACCGAACTGCTGCGCGGCATGAGCGACGAGCAGGTCGCCGAAATGCGCCAGGCGTTTCGCGCCGATATCGCCAAGCGCCAGAAAACCTACGCCGACACGCCGCTGGTCAAGCAGATCGAGCAGCGCGCCACGCGCATGCAGAAGCGCCTGGAGCCCTGGCTGGGCGAGCTCAGCACCGAGCAGCATCAGCGGGTGATGCGCTGGTCCCAGGCCCTGGGCGACCAGAACCGCCAGTGGATCGCCAACCGCGCCCACTGGCAGCAACAACTGGTGCTGGCGCTCAACCAGCGTGGCGACGCCAGTTTCGAGCCGCGCCTGGCGCAGTTGCTGCAGCGCAAGGAAAGCCTGTGGACGCCGGAGTATCGCCAGGCGTTCCAGAGCAGCGAACACGAGGCGCGCAGCCTGCTGGTGGACCTGATGAAACAGAGCAGCCCGGCGCAGCGTCAGTACCTGCAACAGCAGTTGGGCAAGGTGCGGGGGGATTTCAGTGAAATGAAGTGCCTGAAGCGTTGAGTAAGGCCTCTGTAGGAGCGGCTTAAGCCGCGATCACCTGCGAAGCGGGTGCCAGGCACCGCGCTGCCTGCATCGCGGCTGAAGCCGCTCCTACAGGGAGTCCCACGCTTTCAGCGCCCCCTGCGCCGATACGGAAACACATCGATCACTTTCCCGCCGCGAATGGCCTCCTGCAACCCCTTCCAGTAATCAGCGTCATACAGCTCCCCATGCAACCCGCTGAACAACCGGCGCTGGCCGATATCGGCGAACAGGAACGGCGGGAACTCCTCCGGAAACACGTCGTGGGGCCCGATCGAATACCACGGTTCCCCGGACATCTCGTCCTCGGGGTAGCGCGGCGGCGGGATATGCCGGAAGTTGACCTCCGTAAGAAAGCTGATCTCGTCGTAGTCGTAGAACACCACCCGGCCATGGCGGGTGACACCAAAGTTCTTCAGCAGCATGTCGCCAGGGAAGATGTTCGCCGCCGCCAGTTGCTTGATGGCCAGCCCGTAGTCCTCCAGCGCCTCCAGCACCTGGCCCTCGCTGGCGTGCTCCAGGTACAGGTTGAGCGGGATCATGCGCCGTTCGGTCCAGCAGTGGCGGATCAGCACCGTGTCGCCTTCCAGGCTCACGGTGGAGGGCGCCACCTCCAGCAACTCGGCCAGGCATTCTGGGTCGAACTTGCCCTGCGGGAAGCGAAAATCGGCGAACTCCTGGGTATCGGCCATGCGCCCGACACGGTCGACACTCTTCACCAGGCGGTACTTCTCGATCACCGTGGCGCGGTCGACGGTCTTCGACGGCGAGAAGCGGTCCTTGATGATCTTGAACACGGTGTTGAAGCCCGGCAGGGTGAACACGCTCATGACCATGCCACGCACCCCCGGGGCCATGACGAAGCGGTCGTCGCTGCCGGCCAGGTGGTTGATCAGGGCACGGTAGAACTCCGACTTGCCGTGCTTGTAGAAGCCGATCGAGGTGTACAGCTCGGCGATGTGCTTGCCCGGCAGGATGCGCTTGAGGAAGTTGACGAACTCGCCTGGCACCGGCACGTCGACCATGAAGTACGAGCGGGTGAAGGAGAAGATGATCGACACTTCGGCTTCGTCGGTGATCAGCGCATCCGCCTCGATCCCGTGCCCCTCGCGGTGCAGCAGCGGGATCACCAGCGGCCATTGTTCGTCGGGGGTGTACAGGCGCCCGACCAGGTAGGCGCCCTTGTTGCGGTAGAGCACCGGGGTGAACAGCTCGACCTTGAGCTGCGGGTCCTTGCAGACCCAGTCGGGCAGGCACTCGCGCAACTGCTCCTCAAGGCGCGACAGGTCGGATTCCAGGTCGCCATAGGGCACGTTGAACGCATAGTCGGCGAAGATCGCCCGCAACAACCCCTTGAGCCCATCCGCCAGCCCATAGGTGCGGGTCTGCGCCGCGCGCTCGTGGCTGCGCATCGAAGGCCGGGTGGTGTGGATGAACATGCAGCCGTCGCTGATCTGGTCATGGCTGAACAGGCTGCAGAACAGCGAGTTGTACCAGGTCTCCGACAACTCATCGTCCAGGCGCGGGTCGATCAGGCGGATATAGGCGTTCTTGACCAGCGGCCACTGCTCGACGTCCAGCAGCGTCTGCGCCGCGAATTCCTTGCGTAGCCAGCCGTTGGCCTCGGCGACCTTCTCTTCGTACAGGTTGATGCGCGCCGCCGCCGCACGCTGGATGTCCTGCCATTGCGCCTGCTCGAAGCGCTCACGGGCACCGAGGGTGATGCGGCGGAAATGCTCGCGGTAGTCGTCGAAACCGTCGAGGATCACACGGGCGATCTCGGCGGCGGGCCAGGGTTGGGTCATGCGGAGCCTCCGGTGCAGGGTGCAGCGCTGAGCTTAGCCCATTCCACTCACCGGCAAGCCAGCCCCCGCAATCCGGTAGGCGCCGGCTTGCCGGCGAACCGCCTCACCCGTTTACACAGCAAGAAAGCACAAGAATCACGCCATCCCCTGACGTACACTCGCGCCCCTGCCCTACCGCCGGAGAACACCGTGAGCCCCACCGCCCTAGCCCGCCTGCTGACCCTCGCCGCCGTCTGGGGGGCGAGTTTCCTGTTCATGCGCATCATCGCCCCCGAGCTCGGCACGGTGCCGACGGCGTTTTTCCGCGTGTCCATCGCCTGCCTGGGGCTGGTGGCGATCCTCGCCGCGGCACGGGTGCGCTGGGACTTCCAGGGAAAGCTGGGGGCCTGCCTGGTGCTGGGGATGATCAACTCCGGTATCCCGGCGACCTTCTATTCGGTGGCCGCACAGGTGCTGCCGGCCGGCTACTCGGCGATCTTCAACGCCACCACGCCATTGATGGGGGTGCTGATCGGGGCCTTGTTCTTCCGCGAGGCGATGACCCTGCCCAAACTGTGCGGGATCTTCCTTGGCCTGTTCGGTGTCGGCATCCTCAGCGGCGCCGGCCCGGTGGCGCTGGACATGGCCCTGGTGCAGGGCGCCCTGGCGTGCCTGGCGTGCCTGGCGGCAACCACCTGCTATGGGTTCGCGGGCTTTCTCGCGCGGCGCTGGGTCGCCGGGCTGGACAGCCGGCTGTCGGCGCTGGGCAGCATGCTGGGGGCCACGCTGCTGCTCAGCCCGCTGTTCGCCTGGAGCGCACTGACCCAGCCACCGGCCAGCTGGGGCGGCTGGGAGGTGTGGTTGTCGTTGCTGGGCCTGGGGCTGCTGTGCACCGCCTTCGCCTACATCCTGTACTTCCGCCTGCTGACCGAGATCGGGCCGATCAAAGCCAGTACGGTAACCTTCCTGATTCCGGTGTTCGGGGTGCTGTGGGGGGCGTGGCTGCTGGATGAGCCACTGTCGATGGCGCATCTGTATGGCGGGGTGTTGATTGGCGCGGCGCTCTGGCTGGTACTCAAACCTGCCAGAGCATGACACGTCCTTGTAGGAGCCAGCCTTGCTGGCGAAGGCGGCCGCATTCGCCAGCAAGGCTGGCTCCTACAGGTTTACGCTTCGGCTGCGCGTAGCGCCGGCTTGCGGAACACGAACAGCAGCCCGACCACGATCAGCCCCATGCCCAGCAGGCTCAAGGGTGCCAGGCGGTTACCGAAGATGATGAAGTCCATCACCGCGGTCACCGCCGGCACCAGGTAGAACAGGCTGGTGACGTTGACCAGGTTGCCCTTGGCGATCAACCGGTACAACAGCAGGGTCGCCAGCAGCGACACCACCAGCCCCATCCACAACAGGGCGCCGATGAAGCTCATGTTCCACTCGACGTGCAACGCCTGGAACGGCGCGAACACCGCGCACAGGGCAAACCCGGCCAGGTACTGCAACGGCAAGGTCCCCATGGGGTTGTCGGTGATGCGCTTCTGCAGGATCGAGCCCAGGGTCATGCTGGCCAGCGCCAGCAGGGCGAACAGCATGCCGCCGAGCGAAACCCCGCCCAGGTTGATGCCCTGGTAGACCACCATCACCAACCCGGCCAGCCCGAGCCCCAGGCCGAACAGGCGGCTGAAGGAACGCTGGCGCTCCATCAGGACCACGGTGAGGATCGGCTGCACGCCCATGACCGTGGCCATCACGCCAGGGGTGACATGGGTGTTCAACGCCAGCAGGTAGAAGATCTGGTAGGCGCCGAGCAGCACGCCCCCGGTGCCCAGGGCCCGCAGGATCGCGCCACGGCTGCGCGGCCAGCGCAACCCGAGCATCGGGCTGATCAGCAGCAGGCCGCACAGCGCCAGCGCCGAGCGCAACAGCAGGAAGGCAGACGGGCTGGCCTGGGCCAGGCCAAGTTTGGAGACGATCGCCCCGCTGCTCCACAGCAGGACGAACAGGCTGGTAGTGGCCGCCGAGGCCACGGATGCTTTGGATAAGACAGACATGTATTGCCACCTGTATACGGGCAAATGAGCCGTACGGAGGGCCTATCGCGTAGCGAGGGGATGGCCGACCGTGTTCAGTAGGGTGCGCGTGCGGTGGGGAGACGGCCAGCGGCCGGTCAGCCCAGCACCACGACTGCGCGAGCGGGCGGAGCTACGCCGCCTACGACGCCACTGACAGGTGGTGGGTAGTGACTGATCATGGCCGGCTGCTGGCTGCCACGCACGACCACGCCCGCGACAGGCGCGAGAACGTAAGCGGTGGTGGAAGGGATGGCTGGCATGAACAGGTCTTCTGGGAAGTGAGTGTTTCGGAATATAGCGGTGAATCGAGGGCTGGGCAATACGCCTTGTCGACCTTATTCGCCGGCAAGCCGGCTCCTACAGGGGTAGCGCATATCCGTAGGAGCCGGCTTGCCGGCGAAATATCAGAACAACCAGCGGTACAGCGCGTAGGCGACCACCACCGCCAACACCGGCCGCAGCACGCGGTAGGCCTTGGGGTTGGCGCGCTTGAACTGCTTGACGCGGGTGCTGATGACATTGCTGAAGCGTTTGCTCCAGGCGTAGGCCTGGTTGATCCCGCCGACGCGTTCGTCATCGGTGTTCTGCGGCGCGGTAGCGCGGCCGAGGAAGGCGCTGACCTTGCGGTTGATGCGGGTCATCAGCGGGCTGTTGAGCGGGCGCTCGACGTCGCAGAACAGGATCACGCGGGTGACCTCGGTCTCGTTCTTGACCCAATGCACGAACGTTTCGTCGAACATCACGTCCTCGCCGTCACGCCAGGCGTACGGCTGACCGTCGACGTAGATGCGGCAATTATCCGAGTTGGGGGTGGACAGGCCCAGGTGGTAGCGCAGCGAGCCTGCGAACGGGTCGCGATGCGGGTTCAGGTGGCTGCCACCGGGCAGCAGGGCGAACATCGCGCCCTTGACGTTGGGGATGCCGCTGACCAGTTCGACGGTCTTGGGGCAGAGCGCCTCCGCCGATGGTAGCGGCTTGTCGTACCACTTCAGGTAGAAACGCTTCCAGCCCTTCTTGAAGAAGGAGCCGAAACCGGCGTCGTTGTCTTTCTCCGCGGCGCGGATGTAACCCTCGTCGAACAGGCGCATGGCCTCCTCGCGGATCACCTCCCAGTTGTCCTTGAGCACGTCCAGCTCCGGGAAGCGCTGGCGGTCCAGGTAGGGTTTGGAGGGCACGCCGGAGAACAGGTACATCAGGCTGTTGTAGGGGGCGAACAGCGCCGAGTGGTTGACGAACTGGCGCAGCACCGGCAGGCGCGCCTTGCCGCGCAGGTGCACGAACAGCACACTGCCGAAGAACACCAGCAGGACACCTGCCTTGGCGACAAAGGAAAAGGTCATGCAACACTCCTTGGAGGGGAAATCTGGCCATCCCCGGATAGCCGGACATCATAAACCCATCCTGCCCGGGTAAAAACAACCGGGGCAGGATCGCAGTGTTAAGGATTGTGCAACAAAGGTCTGGATCCGGTATTGCGCCGGATCATCGGTGACGCGGAAATCCCAGGGGCGCCTTGCGCCCCTTTCGCGGCGCAAGGCCGCTCCTACAGGTGATCGCGACCTCCCTGTAGGAGAGGCCTTGTGCCGCGATGGGTTGCGCAGCAGCCCCAGGCTTACTGCTGGTTTTCCTGTTCGGTGAACAGGTCGCTGAACAACATGCTCGACAGGTAGCGCTCGCCCGAGTCCGGCAGGATCACCACGATGGTCTTGCCCTGCATCTCGGGCTTCTCGGCCAGGCGCACCGCCGCCGCCATGGCCGCGCCGCAGGAGATGCCGCAGAGGATGCCCTCCTCCTGCATCAGGCGGAGGGCCATGGCCTTGGACTCTTCCTCGGTGACGGTCTCGACCTGGTCGACGATCGACAGGTCGAGGTTCTTCGGCACGAAACCGGCACCGATGCCCTGGATCTTGTGCGGGCTGGGCTTGAGTTCCTCGCCGGCCAGGGTCTGGCTGATCAGCGGCGAGTTCACCGGCTCCACCGCCACCGACAGGATCGACTTGCCCTGGGTGTGCTTGATGTAGCGCGACACACCGGTGATGGTACCGCCAGTGCCGACACCGGCCACCAGCACGTCGACCGCGCCATCGGTGTCGTTCCAGATTTCCGGGCCGGTGGTCTTTTCGTGGATGGCGGGGTTGGCCGGGTTGTCGAACTGGCCTGGCAGGAAATGCTGGGCCGGGTCAGAGGCGACGATCTCGTTGGCCTTCTCGATGGCGCCTTTCATGCCCTTGGCCTTGTCCGTCAGGACCAGCTCGGCACCCAGCGCTTTCAATACCTTGCGTCGCTCCAGGCTCATCGAGTCCGGCATGGTCAGCACCAGCCGGTAGCCACGGGCGGCGGCGACGAAGGCCAGGCCGATGCCGGTGTTGCCCGAGGTGGGTTCGACGATGGTCATGCCCGGCTTGAGCTTGCCGCTGCTCTCGGCGTCCCAGATCATGCTGGCGCCGATCCGGCACTTGACCGAATAACCCGGGTTGCGCCCCTCGATCTTGGCCAGGATGGTCACCCCACGCGGGGCGATGCGGTTGATCTGCACCAGCGGCGTGTTGCCGATGGAGTGGGCATTGTCGGCGTAGATACGGCTCATGGCGGGGGTCCTTGAATGCTTGGGCGGACAGATGGACCTAAAAGGGTAAGCCTGACACGCGGGAGCGTAAAGCCCGTTCGAACTCGCCCGGCGCCGCCGTGGTCAACCGCACAACCCGCCCTGGAGCAGCGTCGATGAGAGCCCGCTACCGTTGGCCGTTGGTCATGCTGATCAGCTTGCTCACACTGCTGGTGGCCCTGCACCTGGCGCTGCCCTACCTGGTACGCGACTACCTCAACGACAAACTGGCCGACATGGGTGAATACCGCGGCCAGGTGGCCGACGTCGACCTGGCCTGGTGGCGTGGCGCCTACCAGATCAACGACCTGAAGATCGTCAAGGTCAGCGGCAAGGTGCCGGTACCCCTGCTCGATGCGCCGCTGATCGACCTGTCGGTGAGCTGGCATGCGCTGTGGTACGACCGTGCCGTGGTCGCCGAAGTGACCTTCGTGCGCCCCGAACTGAACTTCGTCGATGGCGGCAACAAGCAGAACTCGCAAACTGGCCGGGGTACCAACTGGCGTCAACAGCTGGAGAAACTGCTGCCCATCACCCTCAACGACGTACGCATCGAACAGGGCACTCTCTCTTTTCGCAACTTCAACGCCAAACCACCGGTCGACCTCAAGGCCACCCGGCTCGACGCCAGCATCCGCAACCTGACCAACGTGCGCGATGAAAAGGGCAGGCGCGACGCGCGCTTCGAAGGGACGGCGTTGCTGCTGGGCAACGCCAGGGTGGAGAGCCTCGCCACCTTCGACCCGTTCAGCGACTTCGATGATTTCCAGTTTCGCCTGCGCGCCACCGGCATCGAACTGCGCCGGCTCAACGACTTCGCCGGCGCCTATGGCAAGTTCGACTTCAATGCCGGGCACGGCGACCTGGTGATCGAGGCTGAAGCGCAGAAGGGTCGGCTGCACGGCTATATCAAGCCGCTGCTGCACGATGTCGACGTGTTCAGCTGGCAACAGGATGTGCAAGACAAGGATAAGGGCTTCCTGCGTTCGGTGTGGGAGGCGCTGGTTGGCGCCACCGAGACCGTTCTGAAGAACCAGCCGAAGAACCAGTTCGCCACCCGCGTGGAGATCAGCGGCAGCGTGCACCAGCAGGACATCAGCGCATTCGAGGCGTTCCTGCAGATCCTGCGCAACGGTTTCATCCAGGCGTTCAACGCACGCTACGAACAGCCGCCACCCAAATCCGACTGAGCGAGCGGTGACGGACCATTCAGGGACTGAATACCCAGTCTGCGTTTGCAGGCGCCGGGCGCGGGGTTATAGTCGCTGACAAATTACCAACATGTGTTGCCCGCACCGGTTCTTTCGCCGGCAAGCCGACTCCAGGTAGGAGCCGGCTTGCCGGCGAAAGGGCCCGCGCAGCCCCCGCAGAGGATCGGTTCATGAAGTTCGAAGGCACCCGCGACTACGTCGCCACAGACGACCTGAAGCTGGCGGTCAACGCGGCCATCACCCTGGAGCGCCCGCTGCTGGTCAAGGGCGAGCCGGGCACTGGCAAAACGATGCTCGCCGAGCAGCTTGCCGCCTCCTTCGGTGCGCGCCTGATCACCTGGCACATCAAGTCGACCACCAAGGCCCACCAGGGCCTGTACGAGTATGACGCGGTCAGCCGCCTGCGCGATTCGCAGTTGGGCGTGGACAAGGTCCACGACGTGCGCAACTACCTGAAGAAAGGCAAGCTGTGGGAAGCCTTCGAGGCCGACGAGCGGGTGATCCTGCTGATCGACGAGATCGACAAGGCCGACATCGAGTTCCCCAACGACCTGTTGCAAGAGCTCGACAAGATGGAGTTCTACGTCTACGAGATCGATGAAACCATCAAGGCCAAGCAGCGCCCGATCATCATCATCACCTCCAACAACGAGAAAGAACTGCCCGACGCCTTCCTGCGCCGCTGCTTCTTCCACTACATCGCCTTCCCCGACCGCGCCACGCTGCAGCAGATCGTCGACGTGCACTACCCGAACATCAGCCAGTCGCTGGTCAGCGAGGCGCTGGACGTGTTCTTCGACGTGCGCAAGGTCCCGGGCCTGAAGAAAAAGCCCTCCACCTCCGAGCTGGTCGACTGGCTCAAGCTGCTGATGGCCGACAACATCGGCGAGGCGGTGCTGCGCGAACGCGACCCGACCAAGGCCATCCCGCCGCTGGCCGGCGCCCTGGTCAAGAACGAGCAGGACGTGCAACTGCTCGAGCGCCTGGCCTTCATGAGCCGGCGCGGCAACCGCTGACAGGAGCCGGGCCATGCTGCTCAACCTGTTCAATGAAATGCGCGCGGCCAAGGTGCCGGTGTCGGTGCGCGAGCTGCTCGACCTGCACCATGCCCTGCAGAAGGGCGTGGTGTTCGCTGACATGGACGCGTTCTACTACCTCGCCCGGGCCATCCTGGTGAAGGACGAACGCCATTTCGACAAGTTCGACCGGGCGTTCGCCGCCTACTTCAAGGGCCTGGAGAACCTCGACCGGCATATCGAGGCCTTGATCCCCGACGAGTGGCTGCGCAAGGAGTTCGAACGCTCGCTGACCGACGAGGAGCGCGCGCAGATCCAATCCCTCGGTGGCCTGGACAAGCTGATCGAAGAGTTCAAGAAACGCCTTGAGGAGCAGAAGGAACGCCACGCTGGCGGCAACAAGTGGATCGGCACCGGTGGCACCAGCCCGTTCGGCTCCGGGGGTTTCAACCCCGAAGGCATCCGCGTCGGCGAGGCCGGCAAGCGCCAGGGCAAGGCCGTGAAGGTATGGGACCAGCGCGAGTACAAGAACCTCGACGACCAGGTCGAGCTGGGCACCCGCAACATCAAGCTGGCGCTGCGCCGCCTGCGCAAGTTTGCCCGCGAGGGTGCCGCCGAAGAGCTCGACATCGACGGCACCATCGACCACACCGCGCGCGATGCCGGGCTACTGAACATCCAGATGCGCCCCGAGCGGCGCAATACGGTGAAACTGCTGTTGCTGTTCGACATCGGCGGCTCGATGGATGCCCACATCAAGGTGTGCGAGGAGCTGTTCTCGGCCTGCAAGACCGAGTTCAAGCACCTGGAGTACTACTACTTCCACAACTTCATCTACGAGTCGGTGTGGAAGAACAACATGCGCCGCACCTCGGAGCGCTTCGCCACCTTCGACCTGCTGCACAAGTACGGCGACGACTACAAGGTGGTGTTCGTCGGCGACGCGGCCATGGCGCCCTACGAGATCACCCAGCCGGGTGGCAGCGTCGAGCACTGGAACGAAGAAGCCGGGTACGTGTGGATGCAGCGCTTCATGGAGAAGTTCAGGAAGATCATCTGGATCAACCCGTACCCGAAGCAGGCCTGGGACTATACCGCCTCGACCCACCTGGTGCGGGACCTGATCGAGGACAGGATGTTTCCACTGACCTTGCAGGGCCTGGAAGACGGGATGCGTTACCTGTCCAAGTGACAGTGCCTGTAATGGCCTCTTCGCCNCGCCAACGTTGCAGAAAGACCTGCTGCTCCCGCCACGCCGCCTCCTGCACCACCGCCCTGAACCGCACCACCGCCCCCGGCATGCACTGCGCCAGCCTAGCCAAGGCCAACGGCGTCAATGCTCCCAGCCGTGGATAGCCACCAATAGTCTGCCGGTCATTGAGCAATACGATCGGCTGCCCGTCTGGCGGCACCTGCACCGCCCCCAACGGGATGCCCTCGGAGATCATCGGCGCACCCTGGTACACCAGCCGTGGCCCGAGCAGGCGAATGCCCATGCGGTCGCCCCGGCTGTCCAGCGTCCAGTCACTGTTGAACGCCTCGAACAGGCTGGTGCCGCTGAAGTCGCCGATCTGCGCGCCCATCACCAGGTCCAGCAGTGGCTTGTCTGCATACACCGGGCGTAGCGCTTCAGGCACTTCCCGCAGCGCTGGCAAAGCTGCGCCGAAGGCCAGCACCTGCTCCTTGGCCAACGCCCTGCCCTGCCCATCGATGCCTCCCAGTTCTTCGCGTACCACCGTTGCGCAACTGCCCAGCACTGCCTCGCCCTGGAAGCCGCCCGGCGCCGCCAGGTAGGCGCGCACGCCGTGCCGTGGCTGGCGCAGGCTCAGGCATTGGCCCTTGCCCAGGCGGAAACTGCGCCATGGCGCCAGTGGCTGGTCATCGATGCGTGCGTCCAGGTCGGCACCGGCCAGCGCCAGCACACAATCCTGTTCGGCGATCACACTGAACCCACCCAGGGTGATTTCGACCACAGGGCAGCCCTGGTCGTTGCCCAGCAACCCATTGGCCCACCCCATCGCCACCCAATCCAGCGCGCCGCCCTGGGTCACTCCCAGGTGCCGCACACCAAAACGTCCGGCATCCTGCAACAGGCACAGCGCGGTGCTGGCCTGGATCCTCAACTGGCTCATGCCTGGGCCTCCAGCGGGCTGTCGTCACCGCCCAGGTTGATGAACTGCGCATGCTCGACCGCCACGAAACGCACCCGGTCGCCCGGCTGCAACAGGCTGTGCCCCTTCCTGTCGAACAGGCGCACCGGGGTACGGCCGATCAGGTTCCAGCCACCCGGCGACACTGCCGGGTAGGCGGCGGTCTGGCGCTCGGCAATACCAATGCTGCCCGCCGCCACGCGCTTGCGTGGCGTGCTCAGGCGCGGCGTGGCGAGGCGTTCGTCGACCAGGCCCATGAAGCCGAAACCAGGTGCGAAACCCAAGGCGAACACGGGGTAGTCACGCCCACTGTGCAGGCGGATCACCTCGGCTTCGCTCAGGCCTTCGCGGGCGGCCAGCAGCGGCAGTTCGGGGCCGACGCTGGCGTGGTACCACACCGGAATCTCATGCCGGCGCCCACCCTCGCCGGTATCCGGTCGCAAACCTTCAAGCGCTTGCAAGATCAATTGGCGCGCCTCACTCGGCGCCAGCTCGAACTGCACCATCAATGTGGTGTAGGACGGCACCAGGTCGATCAAGCGCTCGCCGAACACCGCCCGCAGGCGCTGGCTGGCGGCAAGGATCCACGGCATGTTGGCTTCGTCGATGGTGTCGAACAGCCGCACCATCACGCTGTCGATGGCGACCACTTCGAGGCGTGCTTTCATGGCTGCCCCAGGGCATCGAGCGCCTGGCGAATCTGGCGCACCGCGGCCACGGAGCTGTCGTTGTCACCGTGGACACACAACGTGCGAGCCTGCAGACGCACGGCACTGCCATCGTCGGCCACCAGCGTTTCGCCACGGGCCAGGCGCACGGCCTGCTCGACCACCAAGGCCGGGTCGTGATGCACCGCGCCGGGCAGACGCCGGGATACCAGGTGGCCGCTGGCGGTATAGGCACGGTCGGCGAACGCTTCGAACCACAGCGGTACTCCAATCTCGTCGCCCAGGGCCTGGGCCGCACGGTCATCGGCGGTGGCCATCAGCATCAACGGCAGGCTGGCATCGTAGGCCGCCACGGCCTCGAGCACCGTACGCAGCTTCTGCGGGTCGGCCATCATGTCGTTGTACAACGCGCCATGGGGCTTGATGTAGGCCACCCGGCTCCCGAGCACCTTGCAGATGCCGTCCAGCGCGCCGATCTGGTAGTGCAGCAGGTCGCGGATCTCGTCGTTGCTGCATGCCATGGAGCGGCGCCCGAAGCCGACCAGGTCCGGGTAGGCCGGGTGAGCGCCGATGGTCACGCCGTGCTCCAGCGCCAGGGCCACGGTGCGGCGCATGGTGCCGGGATCGCCGGCATGGTAGCCACAGGCGATGTTGGCGCAGTCGATGTAGGGCATCACCTCGGCATCCAGGCCCATGCGCCAGCTGCCGAAGCTTTCACCCATGTCGCAATTGAGTAGCAGGCGTTTCACCTGGCGGATTCCCCTATCGATGTTCATGTGGCCTACCTTAACGCGCCTGGAGTTCTTTGCCGCAGGTTTCCGGCAGGCTCAGCGCCGCCAGGATCACCACGCCGTAGGAGACTGCGGCAAACGCGCCGATACCCAGCCCCAGCGGCACTTTCTCGCCCATCAGGCCGATCAGCAGCGGGAACAGCGCCGCGATGACTTTGCCGATGTTGTAGCAGAAGCCCTGTCCCGAACCGCGGATGCGGGTGGGGAACAGTTCGGTGAGAAACGACCCCATGCCACTGAAGATGCCCGAGGCGAAGAAGCCCAACGGGAACCCCAGCCACAGCATCACGCCATCGCTGACCGGCACCTGCGTGTACAGCAGCACGATGACGAACGAGCCCACGGCGAACAGGATGAAATTCTTGCGCCGCCCCAGCAGGTCGCTGAGGTAGGCGCTGACCACATAGCCGATGTAGGAACCGACGATCACCATGGCCAAGTAGCCGCCGGTACCCAACACGCTCAGGCCACGCTCGTTCTTGAGGAAGGTGGGTAGCCACGAGGTGATGGCGTAGTAGCCGCCCAGCGCACCGGTGGTCAGCAGCGAGGCGCGCACGGTGATCCAGAGCATGCCCGGGGCGAAGATCTCGTAGAAGTGCGACGGGGTTTCGGCGGCCTTGGCTTCGCGGTAGACCTCCGGGTCCTTGACCAGGCGGCGGACGAAGATCACGAAGATCGCCGGCAGCAAGCCCAGCAGGAACAGCGCGCGCCAGGCCTGTTCGGCCGGCAGCCAGGAGAACAACAAGGCGTAGAGGATCGCCGTCAGGCCCCAACCGATAGCCCAGCCCGATTGCACCATGCCCACCGCCTTGCCACGGTCCTGGGCGCGGATCACCTCGCCGATCAGCACCGCGCCGGCGGTCCACTCGCCGCCGAAACCGAAGCCCATCAGGGTGCGGGCGATCAGCAGTTGTTCGTAGCTCTGGGCAAAACCGCAGAGGAAGGTGAAGAAGGCGAACCACAGCACCGTCAGCTGCAGGGTGCGCACCCGGCCAATGCGGTCGGAGAGGATACCGGCGACCCAGCCGCCCAGGGCCGAGGCGATCAGGGTGCTGGTGTGGATCAGCCCGGCCTCGGCGGTGGTGATGCCCCAGAGCATGATCAACGTGGGGATGACGAAGCTGAGCATCTGGGTGTCCATGCCGTCCAGGCCGTAGCCGATCTTGCAGCTCCAGAAGGTGCGTCGTTGCTGGGAGTCGATGTCGCGGTACCAGGCGAAGGGGCCGCTCGAAGAACGGGCGGGGGCCTGCTGCTGCACGCCGGTCGGGTTCATGGATGCCTCGGCTTGTTGGTATTGTTCTATGGGCGACGTCGGGCGTCGCGGCCTGCGTATCATGTTCGAAGGCCGCGCCACCTGCGTCCAACGAGAAAAACCGCCGGTCTGGAACAAGAAAAACTGATCATGAACCTACGTTTCCTCGAAACCTTCGTCTGGGTCGCCCGGCTCAAGAGCTTTCGCCTCACCGCCGAGAAGCTGTTCACCACCCAGGCCTCGGTGTCCAGCCGCATCGCCGCGCTGGAGGCCGACCTGGGGGTGAAACTGCTGCTGCGCGACTCGCGCGGGGTCAGCCTGACGCCCGAGGGCGGCAAAGTGCTGGAATACGCCGAGCGCATGCTGGAGACGGCCAAGGCGATGAAGCAGTCGCTGGACAGCGACCGGGCCAAGACCGGGCGCATCCGCCTGGGGGTGATGGACACGGTGATCCACACCTGGATGAGCGCCCTGGTGGCGGAGCTGACCGAGCGCTACCCGCAAGTGGAGATCGAACTGGTGGCCGACACCGCGCTGAACCTGCGCGAGCAGCTGCAGAAGGGCTTTCTCGACGTGATCCTGCAAACCGACCTGCTGCGCGAACAGTCCATCCGCAGCCTGGACCTGGCGCGCTACCCGATGGGCTGGATCGTCGCCGCTGGCTCGGCGCACCATCGCACTTACGCGTCGCTGGCGGAGTTGGCTCGCGAAAGGGTCGTCACTTTTTCCAAGAACTCGCGACCGCACCAGGAGGTGCTCAGCCTGTTGCAAGGCGCCGGGGCCGAGGCGCCGCGGTTGAACTGCGTGAACTCGGTGGCGGCCATCACCCGGCTGCTGCGTGACGGCTTTGGTATCGGCGCCCTGCCGCCGGCGCTGGTCGATGGCGAGTTGAACCGGGGCGAGCTGGTGTTGCTGGAAGGCTTGCAACCACCGCCGAGCCTGGAGCTGGTGGTGGCCTGGCAGACCGGGGTGGCGTTGGTGGACGAGGTGGTGGCGGTGTGCCGGCAGGTGCTGGAGCGCTATGCGCGGGATGTGGGTGGGCAACGGATCGTGCTGGTCTGAACGGCCCATTCGCCGGCAAAGCCGGCTCCTACAGGTTCGGCGCGGCCCTTGTAGGAGCCAGCCTTGCTGGCGAATGGGCGCGAAGCAGCCCCTAGCGCCAGCTCTCTTTCACCACCTTGCGCCGCCCACCGAGAATCACCCAGCCCACCAGCAACAACAAGCTCTCGACCACCAACGCCAACACGAACCCGGCACCGATCCCCCAGCCGATCGCCTCGGGCACCAGCAGGATCTGATAGCTGTAGCCCTTGAGCGTCTCCTCGCGCAGCGCAGGTTCCGGCTGCACCAGCACATGCCAGGTGCGGCTCACCCACGAGCCTTGCAGGGCCTGCCATTCATGCTCGAGCAGTTGGTTGCGGATCAGCAGGCTCTCGATGCTGTTGGCATCGCTGTTGAACACCGGATCGTCACTGCTGCGGTAGTGCCGCAGCAGTGCTTGCAGATCGCCATTGAAAAACCGTTGGGCGGTCTGGCGGAAACCGTCGAGCGCCTGGCGCGATTCGAACAGGTGTGCCTCGACGCGCTGGCTGTAGTCCTTGACCAGCCCCGGGACCTGGATCCCGGCCAGCAGCCCGAAAGTGAACAACAGCAGGCGCAAATAGCTTCTGAACATGCGGGGCGTCCTTAGCTCTGCCCGTGGTCGACGCACTCGCCGTGGCGCCACAGGGCCCATTGGCCCGGCTCGTAACGGTGCCAGGTCTCGTTTTCGGTGAGGGCCTCGGTGGCGATCACCGTGACCACATCGTTGGGGGTGGTCTCGGTGTGGAAGTCGACGATCAGGTCGACATCCTTCAACCGGGCGGCGCCGAACGGCGCGCGGCGGGTGATGTGCACCAGCTTGGTGGAGCAGAAGCAGAACAGCCAGTCGCCGTCGCTGAGCAGGCAGTTGAACACGCCCTTGCCGCGGTACTCGGCGCAGGCCTCGACCAGCACCGGCAGCAACTGTTCGATCTCGACCGGTTCGGGGAAGGTGGCGCGCACGCGGTTGAGCAAGTCGCAGAACGCCGCTTCGCTGTCGGTGTCGCCCACCGGCCAGTAGAACGTGCGCTGGCCGCTGAACTCACCCAGCTGGCCGTTGTGCGCGAAGCACCAGTTGCGCCCCCACAGTTCGCGCACGAATGGGTGGGTGTTGGACAGGCAGACCTTGCCGACGTTGGCCTGGCGGATATGGCCGATGACCACTTCGCTCTTGATCGGGTAGCGCTGCACCAGGTTCGCCACCTCCGACTCGCTGCTCGCGGCCGGGTCCTGGAACAGACGCAAGCCGCGCCCTTCGTAGAAGCCAATGCCCCAGCCGTCGCGGTGCGGACCGGTACGCCCGCCGCGCTGCATCAGGCCGGTGAAGCTGAAGACGATGTCGGTGGGGACGTTGGCGCTCATGCCCAGCAGTTCGCACATGTTCGCGGCTCCTGGCTTACAGACGGGGTTCTACGCGGCCCTGCCCCGGGCCGGAGCGGCGCACCGGCGCGGGGGCCGGGTCGTCGCGGTAACGGTCACGGCGATCGGCGGCCACCGGGGCCTCGACGCTCACCTCGTCATCCTCTTTCGCCTGACGCTGGGCGGCGGCCTCCTGGGCGGCGCGACGCTCGCGAGCGCGCTTCTCCAGTGGCCAGCGGATCAGCACGAAGACGATGTACAGGGCGAAGGCGAACATGCCGTACATGGCCAGGTCGGCGGCGGCGCGCAGTTCGTTGTTACCCACCTTGAACGCCACGTCCAGCGCGCCGATGGCGATGGCCGGGGCGAAGCTGTCCTTGACCGGGTCGACGATGGTGGGGGTGAACAGCAGGACGGCGACCAGCACCCGCAGCGGCTCGCGCAGCCAGCGCCACATCCAGCCGGTGAGCTTGAAGGCCACCAGCAGGCAGCCCAGGGCGGCAACGGCGTACAGGCCCCAGGCCAGCGTATAGTCGTGTTCGGTCATGGTGTTGGTGCATGCCAGGCAAAGAGACGCCTATGATAAACACTTTTACCGGCGCAGGCTGCCCCCGAGCGGCGCAGTGAGCCTGTCAGGGCCTCTATGCGGGCAAACCCGCTCCCACAGGGATATCGCTGCACCTGAATGGGTGCGGATTTATCCGCGAAAGAGGCCAGCAGCCCCAACCAAGAGATCTCCGATGCCCAACGCCCCCCGCCCCCCCATTGCCCGCCCGGCCGAAGGCGCCGACCCCTACGCCTGGCTGCAGGACCGCGACACCCCTGAAGTGCTGGCCTACCTGAACGAAGAAAACGCCTACCAGGAAGCCTGCCTGGCCGACCAGGCTCCGCTGCGCGAACAGCTGTTCGAAGAGATCAAGGGCCGCATCCAGGAAACCGACCTGTCGCTGCCTTCCCCTTGGGGCCCCTACCTCTACTACACCCGCACCACCGCCGGCGACGAATACCCGCGCCACTACCGCTGCCCACGCCCGGCTGACGACAGCAACACGGTCGACGAAAGCCGCGAAGAGCTGCTGCTCGACCCCAACGCCCTGGCCAACGGTGGTTTCCTCGCCCTCGGCGCGTTCAATGTCAGCCCCGACCACCGCCTGCTGGCCTACAGCCTCGACACCAGTGGCGACGAGGTCTACACCCTGTACGTCAAGGACCTGGCCAGCGGCGCGTTGACCACCCTGCCCTTCGACGACTGCGACGGCAGCATGACCTGGGCCAACGACAGCCAGACGCTGTTCTTCACCGAGCTGGACGATACCCACCGCCCTTGGCGCCTGCGCCGCCACACCTTGGGCGAACAGGGTGCAACGACCGTGTTCGAAGAACCCGACGGACGCTTCTTCCTGCACTGCTACCGCGCCAGCTCCGAGCGCCAGCTGGTGCTGCTGCTCAACAGCAAGACCACCAGCGAGGCCTGGGTGCTCGATGCCGCCACGCCGCAGGCCACGTTCACCTGCCTGGCGCCACGGGTCGAAGGCCATGAGTACTACCCCGACCACGGCCAACTTGACGGCCAATGGCGCTGGTTCATCCGCAGCAACCAGGACGGCATCAACTTCGCCCTGTTCCAGGCGCCAGCGGACAACGTGCCGACCCGCGAGCAATGGCAGGTGCTGGTGCCGCACCGCGACGACGTCATGCTCGAAGGCGTCAGCCTTAACGCTGCGGCGCTGTCCCTGAGCCTGCGCGAAGGTGGCCTGCCGATCATCGAAGTGCACCCGCAAGGGCTGCCGGCCTACCGCGTCGAGCTGCCGGACGCCGCCTACAGCCTGTATGTGCAGGACAGCCTGGAGTTCGTCAGCACGCGCATCCGCTTGCGCTACGAAGCGCTCAACCGTCCGGCCCAGGTGCGCCAGCTGGAACTGGCCACAGGCGCCCAACAGGTGCTCAAGCAGACCCCGGTGCTGGGCCCGTTCGACGCCGACGACTACGTCAGCCAGCGCCTCTGGGCGGTAGCCAAGGACGGCACGCGGGTGCCGATCAGCCTGGTGCGCCGTCGCGTCGACCTGGGCAAGACCATGCCGCTGTACCTGTACGGCTACGGCGCCTATGGCGAAAGCCTCGACCCATGGTTCTCCCACGCCCGCTTGAGCCTGCTGGAGCGCGGCGTGGCCTTCGCCATCGCCCATGTGCGCGGCGGTGGCGAACTGGGCGAGGCCTGGTACCGCGCCGGCAAGCAGGAGCACAAGCACAATAGTTTCGGCGATTTCATCGCCTGCGCCGAACACCTGATCGCCGAGGGCATCACCGCCCGCGAGCACCTGGCCATCAGCGGCGGCAGCGCCGGCGGCCTGCTGATGGGCGCGGTGCTCAACCTGCGCCCGGAGCTGTTCCGCTGCGCCATCGCCGAGGTACCGTTCGTCGACGTGCTCAACACCATGCTCGACCCGGACCTGCCGCTGACCGTCACCGAGTACGACGAATGGGGCAACCCGGAGGCGCCGGAGGTGTACGCGCGGATCAAGGCCTACGCCCCCTATGAGAACGTCCGCGCGCAAAACTACCCGGCCATGCTGGTGGTTGCCGGCTACAACGACAGCCGCGTGCAGTACTGGGAGGCGGCCAAGTGGGTGGCACGCCTGCGCACGCTCAAGACCGACCACAACCTGCTGCTGCTCAAGACCGAGATGGGCGCCGGTCACGGCGGCATGAGCGGGCGCTACCAGGGGCTGCGCGACGTGGCGCTGGAGTACGCGTTCGTCTTCAATGAACTGGGCGTGGTGTAAAACGCGTTTTTCGTTGTCATAGGGATCGGTGACCCAACCTGAAGGTGACGCGGTCCCTGCGGGAGAAACTGTGTTGCGTTGCCTGCACTGGCCGATTCGCCGGCAAGCCGGCTCCTACGGGTTCATCGCCATACCTGTAGGAGCCGGCTTGCCGGCGAATCGGCCAGTGCGGCCAGCACAAGACGCTCCCACAGGGTACGGCGGCGCTTTCCCGACATGCGAAGAAGAACAACACATGCCCGACACCCAGCACCTGAACGCCGAGATCCGCGACATGCTCATGGACTGCGGCCTGTTCGACACCCTGCAGCCCGGCGACTTTCTTGCCGCCGCCGGCTACTTCAGCCTCACCGCCATCGATGAAGGCCAGGCTATCTTCAACGAAGGTGATGCCGGCACCTTCATGTGCATCCTGCACCGTGGCGTGGTCTCGGTGCGCAAGCGCGACGCCAACGGCGTTCAGGTGGAAATCGCCACCCTGCGCAAGGGCCGGGCCTTCGGCGAGATGGCCGTGCTCGACGGCGAGCGGCGCTCGGCCACCTGCGTGGCGGCCAGCGACTGCCAGTTGCTGACCCTGGGCCGCGACTCGCTGGACAAGATGCTCAACGAAGCGCCGCGCATCGCCGCGCGCATCATCCGCGCCCTGGCCGTGGCCTTGTCCAGGCGCCTGCGCATGCAGGACGGCCAGCGCCTGGCGCAGCAGGTCTAGTCGTCGTTGTCCGGCACCTTCGGCGGCGTCGGCTGCAAGCCCGGCAAGGGTTGATCCTTGGGCGGCCCCGGCAGCGGCATGGGCGGCAACAGCGGCGCCCCCGGCTGATTGTCACCCGCCTTGGGCGGCGCGCTGGGCGTGATCTGCGGGTAGGGGGTGGGGGTCGGCGTGCCGGGCGCGCCCGGCACCGGCGTCAAGGGCCGCTGCTGCAGGCCGGCGGCGTCGACCGTGGGCACTGCGCCGAGCAGCAGTGCGGCGAAGATCGCATGCAACATCTGCAGCCTCCTGTCTGAACCTTCCTACAGACTAAGCCCAATGCCAGGTAATTGCCTGTCCGCCCGCCCCACAGGCGCGCTAGACTCGATGGCATAACCGTCATTCGCCTGAATCAGAAAAAGGTAACACCATGAGCTCCACCTCCGACGCCACCGCCCGCCTCGACCGCATCCTCGCCGACGCCAAGCGCGACAAGGAAATGGGCTACCGCGACAAGGCCCTGAAGATGTATCCCCATGTCTGCGGCCGCTGCGCCCGTGAGTTCTCTGGCAAGCGCCTGTCCGAGCTGACCGTGCACCACCGCGACCACAACCACGACAACAACCCCCAGGACGGTTCGAACTGGGAGTTGCTGTGCCTGTACTGCCACGACAACGAGCACTCGCGCTATACCGACCAGCAGTACTTCGGCGAAGGTTCGCTGAGCTCACCCAAGACCTCCGTGGCAACCCATAACCCGTTTGCCGGGCTGGGCGCGCTGATGAAGAAGGACTGACTGTCGATTCCCGCCCCCGCCACCTCGGTGAGCCCGTATAATCGCGCTCTTTTTTGCGAAGGGCCCCACAGGTGGCGAACAAACGGTACAGCTGCATTGGCTTGTTCAACCCCAAATCGGCGGAGAACGTCGGCTCGGTGATGCGCGCCGCAGGCTGCTATGGCGTCAACTCGGTGTTCTACACCGGCAAGCGCTACGAGCGCGCCCGCGACTTCGTCACCGACACCAAGCGGGTGCACTACGACATTCCGCTGATCGGCATCGACGACCTGCAGCGCATCATCCCCCTGGGTTGCACGCCAGTGGCCGTGGAACTGGTCGAAGGTGCCCGGCCGCTGCCGGAGTACACCCACCCCGACCGCGCCATCTACATCTTCGGCCCCGAGGACGGTTCGCTTGATGCCGACGTGCGCGCCTGGTGTGAAGAGACCATCTACATTCCCACCGAGGGCTGCATGAACCTGGCGGCGACGGTCAACGTGGTGCTCTATGACCGCATGGCCAAGGGCTTGAATACCCGTTCGGGGCCCAAGTTCAAGTAATTGGCGGGGGTGGCACCGGCTGCGCCGGTGTTCGCCGGCAAGCCGGCTCCTACGGGGTTGTGTGAAGCACTGAGTCAGTGCAGCAGCTTGCTCTGCAACACCTCGGACTGCCGCCCCAGCACGTTCTCGGCGATCTGCACGAACTCCTCGGTGCTGACACTGGACAGGCGCATCAGCGCCCGGGCGACATCGTCCAGCGAGCGCTTGTTCTGGCTATGAAGACGAATTTCGCGGTCCAGCGCCTGGAGCAGCAACACGCCCCGGGCGACCTGCGCGGCGTCGGCTTTGGCGCCCTTGAGCTGGGTGACCTTCGCCCCCTGCTTGTGCAGGCGGGCCTGCAACGCCTCGTAGCGGTCATCGCTGATGCCGCCAGCCCTGCGCAGCAACTCGGTGGCGTAATAGTCGGTGAGGCTTTCACCCAGCCAGTCGCTGCCCTCGCGGTCGTTGATCTGGGCGAACAACTGCACCAGCTCGCGCAATACCGGGCTGGTGCCATTCTCGTTGATCAACGGGCGGCCGCTGTGCAGGTACAGCGAGTTGTTGCCCCCCAGCGCGCCACGCCACATCTCGTCACGGGCACCGACCAGCAGCAGCTTGGGGGGATTGCGTGGGAACACCGCTTGCAGTTGCGGCCAGACGAAGGTGAGCAAGGTCAGCGTATCCATGCGCCGCATGCCCTGCCCTTGCGGCGCGGCGACAGTCACTTCGGTTTCGCCCAGACGCGCGCGGCGGCTGCCGAGGTTGCCGGCGAGCATCCAGCCGGTGGGGCGGTCGAACAGGCGCGAGACGTCGTCGATGCGAAACTTCTGCCGGCCGATCCGCGGCCAGGCCGTCTCGACACTCTTCCAGCCAGGCGGAAGGTCGAACGCCAGGCGCGCCACCAGTTCGGTTCCGTCGTGCTGATCGAGCCGCGCCGGTGGCACCAGCTGGTCACCACGGAACAAGGCCCAGTGCGGGGTGATGCGCGTTTCATGGGCCGCACCTCGGGGCTGCTGGTCGAGCAGCACCCGGTAGCTCAGGCTGGTCTTGCCCGCCGTCGGATGCCAGACGCCACGACCGCCCTGCACCTGCCACTGGCCGTCGGCCAGGAAATCACTGTAGGCACCGCCATTGCCCAGGTCGAAATCCAGGCTGCGCACCACCGCGCCATCCGCCAGGGTCAGGCGCACTTCGGCCTGGCCACTCTGCGGCAGCAGGCGAACCTGGTAATCGAGGTCGACTTTCTTCGCCCAGACCTGAGTACTGGCCAGCAGGCCAAGAACCAACAACAGCGGGTGACGCATACAGAAACTCCTTGTTCCCCAGAGGCGGATGGCGGCTAGGCTGGGCGCCTCAACCGGCGCGGAAAATCAGATGGTCTTCCCAGTCATCCTCATCCACATCGTTCTCGCTGAGCATGCGCCCCGAACGGGAGATCCGCTGCTCATGGACCTGCGAGCGGTCGCCGCTGACCAGGTGGTGCCAGGCCGGCAGGTCCTGCCCTTCGCTGACCAGGCGGTAGCCGCAGGTCGGCGGCAGCCATTTGAACTGGTCGGCCTTGCCCGGGGTGAGCTGGATGCAGTCGGGCACGTGCTTGAAGCGGTTGGGGTAGTCGCTGCACTGACAGGTCTGCAGGTCCAGCAGCTTGCAGGCGATGCTGGTGTAGTAGACGCTGTTGTCTTCTTCGTCCTCGAGCTTCTGCAGGCAGCACAGGCCGCAGCCATCGCAGAGCGATTCCCACTCCTTGCTGTCGAGCTGGTCGAGGGTCTTGCGCCGCCAGAAGGGCGCGGTGTCAGCGTTCATCACACATGTTCCTGCAGTCAACTTGAATCCGCGGCGCGCGGCGGCGCCAGTCTAGAGGCTGTCCGGCGGCAACGCCAGACCGCTTGTCAGTGCTCGCCGGACGCAGTAGCGTGCGGAGTTTCCCCCCGCCTCTCGCAGGAGCACCCATGAGCGCCAACCCTCGCATCGCCGACTACGCCATCAACGAGCAGTTCATCAACCGCTGGTCGCCACGCGCCTTCACCGGCGAGCCGATCAGCCAGGAGATCCTGCTGAGCTTCCTCGAGGCCGCACGCTGGGCGCCTTCGGCCTACAACTCGCAGCCCTGGCGCTTCCTCTACGCCCGCCGCGACACGCCGAACTGGGAGCGCCACCTGAGTATCCTCAACGAGTTCAACCGCAGCTGGGCGCAGCACGCTTCGGCGCTGGTGCTGATCATCTCCAAGACCACCTTTGCCGCCCCAGGCTCCGATGAGGAAAAGCCCGCTCTCTGGCACACCTTCGATACCGGCTCCGCCTGGGGCCACCTGGCGCTGCAAGCCAGCATCAGCGGCTGGCACACCCATGGCATGGCCGGTTTCGACCAGGAACTGGCACGCCGTGAGCTGAAGATCCCCGAAGGTTACGTGCTGCACGCGATGGTGGCGATCGGCAAGCTGGGCGACAAGGCGACCCTGGCCGAAGGGCTGCAGGCCCGTGAAGTACCGAGCCCGCGCCGACCACTGAGCGAGCTGGCCGCGGAAGGTGAGTTCAGCCTGTAACGAGGGGGTTCGCCGGCAAGCCGGTTCCTACCGGCTTGCGTAGGGGCCGGCTTGCCGGCGAACACTCAATACCCGCGCGCGAAATCCACCTCGCCACGCAATCCCTGCCCTGCCTGGTACGCCCGCACATTCTCGACGAACAAGCGCGCCATCGCCGCCGGCGAGGTCGGTGCCGAGCTGTGCCCGGTCAGCAGCAACCCCCAGGCGGTCCAGAACGGGTGGCGCTGGGGCAACGGCTCCTGGCGGCACACGTCGATCACCGCGCCGGCCAGGTGGCCTTGCTTGAGCGCCTCGACCAGGTCGGCATCGACCACCGCCACGCCACGCCCGGCGTTGATGAACAGTGCGCTGGGCTGGAAGCACTTGAACAGCGTCGCGTCATACAAGTCATGGGTGGATGGCGTATCGGGAAGCAGGTTGAGCACGTAGTCGGCCTGGCCGACCATGCGTGGCAACTGGTCCAGCCCCACCACCTCGACGAACGGCGCCTGCTCGCGGGCGCTGCTGGCCACGCCATGCAACGTCACGCCGAATGGCACGAGGAACTCGGCGACGCGCTGGCCAATGTCTCCGGTACCCACGATCAGCACCCGGCGCCCTTCCAGGGTACGACCCGGCCGGTCATCCCAGCGGCGCTCGACCTGGCTGACCAGGCGCGACAGCACCTCGCGCTCGTGCACCAGCATGTAGGTGAGCATGTACTCGGCCATCACCTGGCCGAAGATGCCCACCGCCCGGGTCAACCGATAATCGCGCGGCAGCCCTTTGGCCAGCAGCGGCGTGATACCGGCCCAGGTCGACTGCAGCCACTGCGGCTTGTGGCCCTGGCGCAACAGGCTCGCCAGCAGGTCCGGCTGGCCCAGCCACACCGGGCAGTCGCAGGCCAGGCGCGCCAGCTCGGCGGAATCGCCACTGGTCAGGACCTCCAGGTCCGGTGCCGCCTCGCCCAGCAGGCGAGCGTAGTTGGCATGATCCTGTTCAGCGATCAGAACACGCATGTGAAACACAACCTTGGCAGACAACGAAATGTGGCCCGGCAAGCGGGCCACGACAAAGAAAGGCGCTGCGGATCAGGCCGGGTCGTTGCGGCGCAGCAACTCTTCGGGCAGGTGCTCGATGTAGTCGTCGTCCGGCGGTGGCATCTGCAGGTGGTAGCCCTGGCTGTCGAGGTTCGACAGCACTTTCGCGATGTCTTCGCGGGCCAGCTTGCGCTCGGGGCTGAGCACCAGGTCGAAGGCATGCACCGGCGTGCCGAAGAACGGCAGCAGCCCCTCTGGCACGCGCTCCAGGCCATCGGCCTTGAGCACGTAGAGGTACATCTCGTTCTTGCGCGGGCTCTTGTAGATCGAACAGATTCGTTTCATTGCTTGTCTCCGGCGCCCGCCAGGTCGTCCAGCAGGGCCTGGCCCATGCGCTCGCGACGCCAGCCGCGCAGCGACTCGGGCAATTGATAGGGGCCATTGGGGAAGCCGCTCTTGAGCAGGGCTTCGAGGGTCTTCTTGCGCAGCATCAGCTCCGGGGCAATCTGCAGGCGCTCGCCTTCGGCCTGGCCGATGGCGCGCAGGCGCTTGAGGATGCCGGAGGCTTCGATCGGCAGCGGCTCGGGCAGCGGCGCCGGCCATTGATCCTGTGGCAGGGCGGCGGCGCGCTTGATCAGCTGGATGAGGAACTCGCCATCCTGGCGGATGGTGCGCGGGTGCATCTCGTCGATTCGACCCAGCGCCGGCAGGCTGTCGGGCTGGCTCTTGGCCATGGGCCACAACGAGTGCTCCTTGAGAATGCGGTTGCGCGGCACATCGCGGCTGCGGGCCTCGCGCTCGCGCCAGGCGCACAGCTCACGCAGTACGGCCAGTTGCTGGCGGCCGAGTTTCCAGGCCAGCTTGACGTCGCGGTACAGCGTCTCGGGCTCGACTTCGCGGCGCAGCGCGGCGACCAGTTCGGCGCCGTCATCCAGCACCCAGGCGTACTTGTCGTCCGACAGCCGCGGGCGCAAGGCGCTGAATAGCTCGGCCAGGTGCACGGCATCTTCCGCGGCATAGCTGACCTGGGTTTCCGACAGCGGGCGCTGCAACCAGTCGGAGCGCGTTTCGCCCTTCGGCAGCTCAAGGCCCAACACCTCTTGCACCAGGCGCGAGTAGCCCATCGAGAAACCGATGTTCAGGTAGCCGGCGGCCAATTGCGTGTCGAACAGCGGCTGGGGCAGCTTGCCGGTCAGGCGCAACAGCACTTCGAGGTCTTCGCTGCAGGCATGCAGCACCTTGACCACGCGGCTGTCGTCGAGCAGGTCGGCCAACGGCTGCCAGTCACTGATCAGCAACGGGTCGATGAGGAAAGCCTGATTACCGTCGCCGATCTGCACCAGGCCGGCTTTCGGGTAGAAGGTGTCGACCCGCATGAATTCGGTGTCGAGCGCGACAAAAGGCAGCTTGTGCCAGCGTTGGCAATGCTCGGCCAGGGTCTGGTCGTCACGGATCCAGTGAATTTCGATGGCCACGAGGCTCTCCCACTTACATTGGCGCGCAGTATATACGGCGCGGACGCTCTGGGTGAAACCTCGCAAGCCACGCCATCCTTGGTGCCGACCGTTGGTACGGTCAGCGGCCGGCTGCCAGCCATGGGCGGCAGCTGGCGAACATGTCCAGCGATTGCTGGTAGACCTCGGTATGCACCTGCAGCAGGCCGAGCATGGAATGGAACAGGTTGTCCTGCGACAGCGGTGCGTCGCGCAGCTTGGCCATGCAGTCGGTGTCCAGGCCGAAGTCCTGGGTGTAGCTGTCGGAGAACCAGGCCAGCAGCGGCACGTGCTTCTGTTGATCCGGCGCCATCACGTAGGGGGTGCCGTGCAGGAACAGGTTGTACTCGCCCAGTGACTCGCCATGGTCGGAAAGGTAGATCATCGCGGTGTCGACCTTGTCCTGCTTGCTGCGCAGGGTGTCGATCAGCGAGGACAGGACCTTGTCGGTGTAGGCCAGGGTGTTGTCGTAGCCGTTGATGATCTCTTCACGGCTGCACTGGTTCAGGGCATTGCTGCGGCACACCGGGGTGAACGGCTCGGCACCGCCGGGGTAGCGCTTGAAGTATTCCGGGCCGTGGCTGCCCATCTGGTGCAGCACCAGCACGGTGTCCTTGTCGAGGTTGTCGATCAGCTCGCCCAGGCCCTGCAGCAGGATCTCGTCATGGCATTCGCCATCGGCGCACAGGGCCGGGTCCTTGAGGTTGCTGACATCGATGAACTGCACGCGATCGCAGGTGCCCTTGCAGCCGGACTGGTTGTCGCGCCACTGCACGGCCAGGCCGGCGCGCTGGAGGATGTCGAGCAGGCCCTCGCGGTTCTTGGCCACGCTGGCGACGTAGTCCTTGCGCCCCATGCCGGAGAACATGCACGGCACCGACACGGCGGTCTCGGTGCCGCAGGAGTGGACATCGGTGAAGCTCAGCAGCCCCTGCTCCTTCGCCAGGCTGGGCGTGGTATCGCGGGCATAGCCAAGCAGGCCGAAGTTCTCCGCCCGAGCACTTTCGCCCACCACCAGCACGGTCAGCGACTTGCGCTCATGGTGCTGCCAGGCGGCGTCGCGCCGGGCATCCTCGCCATAGGCCTGGAACGGGTGCGCGGCCGTGCCGATCTGCTCGCGGACATAACCGATCGAGGCGCCGACGATATTGCTAGGGGTGAGCATCAGGCGCAGTTCGTGGTGATTGCGAAACAACGAGGACAGGCCCTGGTAGTTGACCAGCGCCACCGACCCCAGCGCCGCCACGCACGCGCCGCTGACCACCAGCTTGCCGAGCAGCTCACGGTGCCAGGGGCGGTAGGCAATGGGCGCTTTCCAGACCAGCAGGGAGGGTACGGCACCGAGCAACAGGATATACAGCGCAAACTTGATCGACAGCAGGTCGCGAACTTCCGCGACATTGGTTTCGGCGATATTGCGGAACATGCCCGCGTCGATAAGCACGCCATATTGATTCATGAAGTAAGCCACGCCCGCGCCGCTCATGAACAACAGGATCAATACCGGTTTCAATACATAACGGAAGGCCAACAACGTCAACACGAGGTTGAACGCGAACAACATCAGCACGGCGAACGCCAGGCTCAGCCACAGCCCCACCATGCCGGGCGGCACGATGGATTCGAGGTGTTCCCAGAGAAAGGTGTTCAGGCCGATCAACAGGTAAAGGCTGGCCAGCAGCGTGACCCATTCAGTCCGCAGGGATTTGAATTTCAGCATGGTGTTCGCAATGAGAGTTGTCAGCGGCCAGCGCACCGGGAAGGCACTCTGGGAAGTTGGCCGAACTCTAGAAAGCGTAGCATCAATTTTTTGTGAAAAAGACGCCAACAATTGGTGGGAAGGCGTCTTTTATCGATTAAACAAGTTTCATTCAGCGTTTGTTCAGCCAGCCAGGTGAAGCTTGGCGTAGGGCTCGCGATCGATGTCGAGCACCTCGACGCACAGCTGGATGTCCAGCCCGGCTTCGGCGGGAATGGCTTCGTGGAGTACCTCCAGCAGGCTGCCGGAGAGCTGCTTCTTGACCTGTTCCGAGCGCCCGCTGAGGATCGCCAGGCGCACATGGGCGAAAGCGCGTTCACCCGGCGCAGTGCCGACACGGTACTGGGCAAAGGCCTGGGCGCGGCTCTTGATGTCCAGCTCGTCGGCGAACTGGCCGCTGCCGACCAGGGCGTGGTTCAGGCGCAGGAGCAACTGATCGACATTCAGCTGGCGCAGGTTGTCGCTGTATTCCAGGTTAAGGTGAGGCATGGCGCGGGTTCCGGTCGCGGGAGGATGTGCGACAGCCTACCCCAGTCACGCAAAGTGGCAAAGGCGGCTATCCTCATGGTTCAGGCTCGTCTACCAACCCCTGAAAGAGGTGAACAAATGCCAGTTCCGCATGATTTGCTCGCAGACCTGCACGTGACCGCCGACCAGTTCCAGGCCCTCATCGACAAGAACCACGACCTGCACAAGCTGCACAAGGAATACAACGCCAAGGACAAGGAAGTGGTGGCCGCCGAAGGCAACGGCACCAACGACGACACCGTCAACCTGCTGCGCAAGGAGCGCCTGCTGCTCAAGGACAAGATCGAACGGATCGTCCATCCGCCCAAGTCCTGACCAAGACTCAGAACATTTGCCAGCCCCTTCGCGGGTTCACCTGCGAAGGGGCTGGCAGCCATCACACAGAAGCCGACGCCTTCAACCCCGTATCCAGGTCCTCGATCAGGTCGCGGTAGTCCTCGATCCCCATCGACAGCCGCACCAGGTTCTCGCTGATGCCCATCACGCCCTTCTGCTCCGGGCTGAGCGAGTTGTGCGACATGCTCCAGGAATGGTTGATCATGCTCTCCACGCCGCCCAGCGAGTCGGCCAGGACGAAGATCGACAGCGCCTCGACCAGGCGATTGACCGCCGCCCGGTCACCCTTGATGCGCATCGCCACCACCGCACCGCCGGTACGCATCTGGCGCTTGCTCAGCGCATGCTGCGGGTGGCTTTCCAGGCCGGGGTAGTACACCTGCTCGACCTGGGGGTGATGCTCGAGGAACTGCGCCACACGCAGGGCATTGGCGCTCTGGCGCTCCATGCGCACGTCGAGGGTCTTGAGCCCGCGCAAGGCCAGGTAGCAGTCGAACGGCCCCTGGATCGCGCCGACCGCCATGCTGATCTTGCGCAACCGCGCCAGCAGTTCATGGTTGGCCGCCACCACCACGCCACCGGTGAGGTCGGAGTGGCCGCCGATGTACTTGCTCGCCGAGTGCATCACCAGGTCCACGCCCAGGGTGATCGGCTGCTGGTTCCACGGCGAGCAGAAGGTGTTGTCGATGCACGTCATCACGCCACGGGCACGGGCCAGGTCGCACACCGCCTTGATATCCACCAGGTGCAGCAGCGGGTTGGTCGGCGACTCGATCCAGATCAGTTGCGTGTCGGGGCGGATCGCCGCGGCCACGGCGTCGATGTCGTTGAGGTCGACGTAGGTGGTGGTCAGGCCGGAGGTGCGCCCGCGGTAGTCTTCCAGCAGGCGGAAGGTGCCGCCGTAGACCCCGTTCATCACCACCACGTGGGCGTCCTTGGACAGTAGCTCCAGCACCGTGGCGGTGGCGCTGACGCCCGAGGCGCAGGCGACCGCGCCGACGCCCTCCTCGAGTGCGGCGACACAGGTTTCATAGGCGTGTCGGGTCGGGTTGCTGACGCGGCTGTAGGCGTACTCCGGGTTGTCGTCCAGGCCGCGCTTGATGAACGAACTGGAGGTGACGATGGCCGGGAAGATGGCATTGTCGGCAACGCTGGACTGCTCGCCAGCGTGGATGGTGCGGGTGGCGAAATTGCGCGGCTTGTCGGACATGGTCGGGTCCATTGACTGAAGGTGGAAAACCGCAACTATCTCATATCCGTGGCGGGCAAGCGCCGTTGAGAACGGTCATTTCTCCAAGGGCGACAGTCAGATTCCATTAACGCTGCGCAATCGCTAATCTCTGGAAACTTTTTCCCGATTCGAGCCCCGCCACGCCATGGACAGTTTCGACCAGCACATCCTCACCCTGCTGCAGCGCGACGCCTCGATCTCGCTCAAGGACCTGGCCGAGGCGGTCAACCTGTCGACCACCCCCTGCTGGAAGCGAGTCAAGCGCCTGGAAGAGGAAGGCTACATCCGTGGCCGTGTCGTCCTGCTCGACCCCGAGCGCCTGGGGCTGGGCCTGACCGTGTTCGTCCAGCTCAAGACCCAGCGCCACGACAGTGCCTGGCTGGAACAGTTCGCGGCGACGGTGACGGCGTTCGAGGAAGTGATGGAGGTGTACCGGATGTCCGGTGACTGGGACTACATGCTGCGGGTGGTGGTGGGCGACATCGCGGCATACGACCGCTTCTACAAGAAGCTGATCACCAGTACCGACGGGCTGTCGAACATCACCTCGAGCTTTGCCATGGAGCAGATGAAATACACCACGGCATATCCGGTGTATCGCTGATCCTGGTGATCGAATCATTCACCCTGACGTGTAGGAGCGGCTTCAGCCGCGATCACCCGCAAAGCGGGTGGCAGGCACCGCGGTGCCTGCATCGCGGCTAAAGCCGCTCCTACAGAGACGGCGATCAATCCGTGGATGACGCCTGGATCAGGTTGCCGGCCTTGGCCTTTTCCAGCTTGATCGCGACGAACTTCGAGGTCGGCGTGTAGGTCCCCTCGCCATAGCTCTCCAACGGCACCAGCGGGTTGGTCTCCGGGTAGTAGGCCGCCGCCTGCCCTTGCGGCACGTCATAGGCCACCAGGCGGAACCCCGACACCCGCCGCTCGCGGCCATCCTCCCACAGCGATACCAAGTCCACCTGCTCGCCCGGCTCGAAGCCCAGCCGGCGGATGTCCGCCTCGTTGACGAACACCACCTCGCGCAGGCCGAACACACCGCGATAGCGGTCATCCAGCCCGTACAACGTAGTGTTGTACTGGTCGTGGGAACGCAGGGTCTGCAGGATCAGGTCGGGTTTGTCGCCACGGGCCAGCACCTGGGCGTTGACCAGTTGCTCCGGCAACGGGCTGGGCGTGAAACGTGCCTTGCCGGTGGCGGTGCGGAAGTTGCGATCGGCGGCGTTGTTGCCCAGGTGGAAACCGCCGGGGTGTTGCAGGCGCTCGTTGAACTCGCTGAAGCCCGGAATGACGTCGGCGATCATGCTGCGGATGCGACCGTAGTCGGCAATGGCATATTCCCAGTCGATCGGTTTGTTGCCCAGGGTCGCCTTGGCCATGCCGGCGACGATCGCCGGCTCCGAACGCAGGTGCGCCGAGCGCGGTTTCAACTGGCCGTGGGAGATGTGCACCATGCTGAAGGTGTCCTCCACCGTCACGCCTTGCGGGCCTTCGCCCTGGATATCGATCTCGGTGCGCCCCAGGCACGGCAGGATCAGAGCATCTCGCCCAGTGACCAGGTGCGAACGGTTGAGCTTGGTGGAAATCTGCACGGTCAACTCACAGTTGCGCAGCGCCGCGTGGGTGCGCGGAGTATCCGGAGTGGCCTGGGCGAAGTTGCCGCCCAGCCCGATGAACACCTTGGCCCGCCCCTCCTCCATGGCCTTGATCGCCAGCACGGCGTTATGGCCATGCCCGCGCGGCACCTTGAACTGGAAACGCTTTTCGATGGCATCAAGCAGTTGTGTCCTGGGTTTCTCGTCGATGCCCATGGTGCGGTCGCCCTGCACGTTGCTGTGGCCACGCACCGGTGACAGGCCGGCACCCGGCTTGCCGACGTTGCCGCGCAGCAGTTGCAGGTTGACGATCTCCTGCACGGTCGGCACCGAGTGGCGATGCTGGGTGACGCCCATGGCCCAGCACATGATTACCCGCTCAGCCTTGCGGTACATGCGCGCGGCCAGCTCGATCTCGGCCTTGCTCAGGCCGGACTGCTCGACGATGTGTTCCCAGGGCGTGGCGTCGACCACGGCCAGGTAGGCCTCGACATCGCTGGTGTGTTCAGCGATGAAGGCGTGATCGAACACGGGCGGCTCATCGTTCAACTGTGCCTCGCGCTCCCATTGCAGGAGATACTTGGCGATCCCGCGCATGGCCGCCATGTCGCCGCCCAGGGCTGGGCGGAAGTAGGCGGTGTTGGTCGGTTCGGAGCCGTTGCTGAGCATCTCGAACGGGTGCTGCGGGTGCTGGAAACGCTCCAGGCCACGCTCCTTGAGCGGGTTGAAGCAGACCACCTGGGCACCGCGCTTGACCGCCTCGCGCAGCGGTTCGAGCATGCGTGGGTGGTTGGTGCCGGGGTTCTGGCCGATGACGAAGATCGCGTCGGCCAGTTCCAGGTCATGGAACACCACGGTGCCCTTGCCCACGCCCAGGGTCTCGGCCATGCCCACGCCACTGGCCTCATGGCACATGTTCGAGCAGTCGGGGAAGTTGTTGGTGCCGTAGGCACGCACGAACAGCTGGTAGAGGAACGCCGCCTCGTTGCTGGCCCGGCCAGAGGTGTAGAATTCGGCCTGGTCGGGCGACGCGAGGCCGTTCAGGTGTTTGGCGACCAGGGCGAAGGCCTCGTCCCAGCTGGTCTCGACGTAATGGTCGGTGGCCGCGTCGTAGCGCATCGGGTGGGTCAGGCGGCCCTGGTACTCCAGCCAGTAGTCGGTCTGCTCGAGCAGCGCGCTGACGCTGTACTTGGCGAAGAACGCCGGGTCCACCGAGCGCCCGGTGGCTTCCCAGTTGACCGCCTTGGCACCGTTCTCGCAGAACTTGACCATGTCGCTTTCCGGCGACTCGCCCCAGGCGCAGCCGGGGCAGTCGAAGCCGCCGTTCTGGTTGGTCTTGAGCATGGCCCGCAGGTTCTTGAAGGCGTTCTCGCTGCCCAGCCAGCTCTTGGTCACGCTCTTGAGCGCGCCCCAGCCGGCGGCCGGCCCCTTGTAGTCCCTGATGTGTTCGTCCTGGCTCATGTTCTGTATGTTCCGCGCGGTGTTTTTTCCAGCCTAAGAACCGGCCCCGGGTGCGTCCAATCGAAATAAGTGAAGGCGTGATAAACCGTCTCGATCATGGCGCCAAAGCCACGGCTTGCAGGGCCTGGGGCCGTGATAGAGGAGACTGATCGAATGGTCGGGGAAAGCAATTTGACGCCAGGGGACGCAAGTAATAGCTTGAACCTTGTCTGCGGCTTTTCGCCGCCCCAACTCCCTTCACAGCCGAGCGCGAACGTGGAAAAGAACCCCCAGGCCCTGGTCGACGGTTTCAACCGCAAAGTCGATTACCTGCGGATGTCGGTCACCGACCGCTGTGACTTCCGCTGCGTCTATTGCATGGCCGAGGACATGCAGTTCCTGCCGCGCCAGCAGATCCTCTCGCTCGAAGAGCTGTATCAGGTCGCCGAGCGTTTCGTGGCCCTGGGTACCCGCAAGATCCGCCTGACCGGTGGCGAGCCGCTGGTGCGCCAGGGCATCGTCGAGCTGTGCGGGCGTATCGCCGCCCTGCCCGGTCTGCGCGAACTGTGCCTGACCAGCAACGGCTCGCAACTGCCACGCCTGGCACAACCGCTGTTCGATGCCGGCGTCTCCAGGCTGAACATCAGCCTCGACAGCCTTGACCCCGACCGCTTCCGCGCCCTCACCCGCACCGGCGACCTCAAGCAGGTGATCGCCGGCATCGACGCCGCGCGTGCCGCCGGTTTCCGCCGCACCAAACTCAACGCGGTGGTGCTCAAGGGCCGCAACGACGACGAGATCGTCGACCTGGTGCGTTTCGCCATCGACCGTGAACTGGACATTTCTTTCATCGAGGAAATGCCACTGGGCGTGATCAGCGAGCATGAGCGTGGGGAATCCTTCTGCTCCAGCGACGATGTGCGCAACCGCCTGGCCGAGCACTTCACCCTGGTCGAGTCGGCCGAATCCTCCCAGGGCCCGGCCCGTTACTGGCGCCTGGCCGAAGCCCCCACCACCCGGGTCGGCTTCATTTCGCCCCACAGCCACAACTTCTGCGCCACCTGCAACCGCGTGCGCCTGACCGTCGAAGGCCGCCTGCTGCTGTGCCTGGGCAACGAGCATTCCGTGGACCTCAAGCAGGTCCTGCGCCAGCACCCCGGCGACACTGCGCGCCTGGAAAAGGCCATCCGCGACGCCATGCAGCTCAAGCCCTACCGCCACCATTTCGAAGTGGGCGGCGAGGTGCAGATCCTGCGTTTCATGAACATGACCGGCGGCTGATCGGCCGCCTCTGGAACCGCCTTGATCGTCCACCCACGCCCCGACATGCTGCGTGTGCTGTTCACCCTCAAAGGTTCGATCGTCCAGCGCATTGCCTTGCGCTGCCTGGGGGTGACCCTGCTGGCGGCACTGATCGTGCTCATCGAGCGCCACTACCCGGCGTTGTTCTATCCGGTCAGCGCCACCCCCTTCACCCTGCTCGGGCTGTCGCTGTCAATCTTCATGAGCTTTCGCAACAACGCCTGCTACGACCGCTGGTGGGAGGGGCGCAAGGCCTGGGGCAGGATGATCATCGAGGTGCGCTCGTTCGTACGCGAGAGCGTGGTGATCGAGGACGAACAGTTGCGCGCGCGGATGTTGCGCAGCCTGTGTGGCTTTGCCCATGCCCTCAACGCCCGGCTGCGCAACGAGGAAGAACTGCCCCTGGCCCGCACCTGGCTGGCTGAAGAGGCACAGGTCACGGCGCACAATGTCTGCGATGGCATCCTGCGCGAAATCGGCGCGCAATGTTCAGGGCTGGCAAAGGAGGGCGCGATCAGCGAGTTCCGCTACACCGTGCTGGAACAGCGCCTGACCGGCCTGTCGGAGGTCCAGGCCACCTGCGAGCGGATCAAGGGCACGCCGCTGCCGTTCCCCTATACCCTGCTGCTGCACCGCACCATCTACATCTTCTGCCTGCTGCTGCCGTTCGCCCTGGCCGAGCCGCTGGGCTGGTTGGCACCGCTGTTCACCACCATCGTCAGCTACACGTTCTTCGGCCTGGATGCGATCGGCAACGAACTGGAAGACCCGTTCGGGCGCGATGAGAACGACCTGCCGACCGACGCCATGGTGCGCACCATCGAGCGCGATGTGCTGGCGGCGCTGGGGCATGAGCCGCTGCCACCGGCGCTGGAGCCGGTGGATCATGTGCTGAGTTGATGCAGCCAGGCCTTGGCAGGCCTCTGTAGGAGCGGCTTCAGCCGCGATCACCCGCGACGCGGGTGCCACACGCTGCGGTGTCTGCATCGCGGCTAAAGCCGCTCCTACAGAGGTCAGCCGCGGCTCTCGCAGGCCGCGATCGGCTTCAGGTGCGCCACGAAATTGCACGGCCGGTGCCGCGCATCCAGCTGCTCGGCCAGGATCCCCTCCCAGGCCGTGCGACAAGCGCCGGTCGAACCCGGCAGGCAGCACACCAGGGTGCCGTTGGCCAACCCAGCCAACGCCCGGCTCTGCACGGTCGAAGTGCCGATATCAAGAATCGACAGCGCGCGGAACAGCTCGCCAAAGCCATCGATACGCTTGTCCAGCAGGCAACCCACCGCCTCGGGCGTGCTGTCGCGCCCGGTAAAGCCGGTGCCGCCGGTGATCAGCACCACCTGCACCTGCTCGTCGGCGATCCAGGTGGCGACCTGGGCGCGGATCTTGTACAGGTCGTCCTTGAGCAGCACCCGGTCGACCAGGCGGTGGCCGATCTGCACTGAACGCGTGGCCAGCAGCTCGCCGGAAGTGTCGTTGTCAAACGTGCGGGTATCGCTGACGGTCAGCACGGCAATGTTGAGCGGCACGAACACCGCATCCGGTTTCACACTCATGGGTCTGCTCCAGGATGGTCAACGCACCACGTTAGAACCAAGCCCCGGCAGCGTCCAATCGATAGGACGAACCACATGATCAAGGGGCTCTATCACCGCATGATCAACGCCCTCTATCAAGCGGTCACCATTAAAGATTGGCCAGCCCGCGCGGAGTTGGTTAAGGTCGCGGAACCCGCCCACCCCGCTCGCCAGGCCGCCCCATGGACATCAAGCAGCTCAAGTTCCTCATCGCCCTCGACCAGACCCGCCACTTCGGCCAGGCCGCGGCGCTGTGCCACATCACCCAGCCCACGCTGTCCATGCGCCTGCGCAACCTGGAGGATGAGCTCGACCTGGTGCTGGTCAAGCGCGGCCAGCGCTTCGAGGGCTTCACCGAAGCCGGCGAACGTATCCTGGCCTGGGCCCGCACCCTGCTCGCCGCCCATGACGGGCTGCAGGCCGAGGCCGCCAGCTGCCGCGGCCAGGTGGTCGGCAGCCTGCGCCTGGGCACCGTGCCGCTGGCCAGCTTCAACCCCATGCAACTGCTGATGCCCCTGCGCGCAAAATACCCCGAGCTGAACTTCCAGCTCTCGTCGCTGAGCTCCGAACAGATCATCGACGGCCTGAGCCGCAACCAGCTCGACCTGGGCATCTGCTACCTCGACCAGGTCAATGCCAGCTTCTTCGAAGTGATCGAGTTGAGCACCACCACCATGGGCCTGCTGCACGACACCCGGCACTTCGGTTTCGACACCGACACGCTGCGCTGGGATGAACTCGGCGAGATCCCGCTGGGCCTGCTGAGCAAGGGCATGCACTACCGCCAGTCCCTGGACCTGAGTTTCCGCAGCCGCGGCCTGGAGCCCAACGCAGTGCTGGAAAGCGACTCGACCTTCCAACTGATCCAGGCCATCAACGCCGGCGTGTGCTGCGCGATCATGCCACTGGATTGCGGGCTGGAAGCGCTCAGCGCGCACATGCGTATCATCCCCGTGGCCGACGCCAGCATCCACAGCCCGGTCGGCCTGTTGCTGCGCCGCAGCGAACCTCGGTCGGCGATTGCCGAGCAGTGCTTCGACGAAGCTCGCGCACTCTTTCAGGCTTCCTGACCTGTCGTGGCCTGCCGGTACTGCCTGGGGGTGAAGCCGGTCAGTTGCTTGAACTGTCGGCTGAACGCGCTGTGGTCGGTATAGCCGCAACGCAGCGCCACTTCGATGATCGGCAAGTCGCTGTGCAGCAGTTGGTGGGCGTGTTCCAGGCGAGCCTTGTGGATCATCTGCCGGGGCGTGAGGTGGAAAACCCGCTTGCAGTAGCGCTCCAACTGCGCCACCGAGATCCCGGCGAGACGGGTCAACTCGCCCATGCTGATCGGCTGGTGGAAGTGCGCGCGGATATGCGCATCCACGGCGGCCAGGCGCTGGTAGGCGGGGTGAGTGTCGGCGGCTGATTGCAGGTCTAGGGAAATGCCCACCAATCCAATGATCCTGCCGCTCGGGTCATGCAACGGGCGTTTGTGGGTCAGGCACCAGCCCGGCTCGCGGCTGCCGTACAAGTGCAGTTCCAGTTGATCCTCCAGCACCAGGCCCTGCTCCAGCACTCGACGATCCTGCTCGGTGTAGCCAGGGCCCAGCCGTGCCGGGAACACCTCGGCGCTGGTCTTGCCCAGCAAGGGTTGCAACTGCTTGAGGCCGCAGCGCTGGACCAGCGTGCGGTTGGCCAGCACGTAGCGGGCCTGGTCATCCTTGATGAAGATCGCCGCGTTGGTGATCACATCGAGCATCGGCAACAGCCAGACCACACCATTGAGCAAAGCCTCCAGGGATTCGGGGCGGTGCTGGTCGAGGGTCTGGTACAGGGTTGCCAGTGAGTCGCGTGACATTGAATCGGTTCTCCGGTGACGGTACCGGCCTATTCGCGGGGCGAGCCCGCTCCTACAGGGATCGCGGCGATCTCGAGGCAAGCGCCGCACCTGTAGGAGCGGGCTTGCCCCGCGAAAGGGCCAGCGCTGCCACTGCATCTCTCCAGCCCTTGCCGGGCATGCAATCCAGCCTATCCAGCCGCCCCCCCAATCCGCCAGCCTTTTCTTCAACTGTGCCGATTTCGTCACTCTCTCTGCAGAAAACCATCAAGAACCAACGCCCCGATCAGCCCACTCTATGCCCCACGCAAGCCGCCCCATGACCTACAAGAGCGCGGCCGACCAAGCCGCATCGTGACATCAGACCTGCCTATCCAAAACCTACAAAAAGGCGACCCCATGTCAGGCAAATTCAAGAAACAGCTGTCATTGCTGGACCTCACCTTCATCGGCCTCGGCGCCATCTTCGGCTCCGGCTGGCTCTTCGCCGCCAGCCACGTCTCGGCCATCGCCGGCCCGGCCGGCATCCTCTCCTGGTTCCTCGGCGGCTTCGCCGTGCTGTTGCTGGGTATCGTCTACTGCGAACTGGGCGCCGCCCTGCCCCGCGCCGGTGGCGTGGTGCGCTACCCGGTGTACTCCCACGGCCCGCTGCTGGGCTACCTGATGGGTTTCATCACCCTTATCGCCTTCTCCAGCCTGATCGCCATCGAAGTGGTCGCCTCGCGCCAATACGCCGCGGCCTGGTTTCCCGGGCTGACCAAGGCCGGCTCCAGCGACCCGACAGTGCTCGGCTGGCTGGTGCAGTTCGCCCTGCTGTTGCTGTTCTTCGTGCTCAACTACCGCAGCGTGAAGACCTTCGCCAAGGCCAACAACCTGGTCAGCGTGTTCAAGTTCATCGTGCCGTTGCTGGTGATCGGCGTGCTGTTCAGCTTCTTCAAACCGGAGAACTTCTCGGTCCAGGGCTTCGCCCCGTTCGGCCTGTCCGGCGTGGAAATGGCCGTGTCGGCCGGCGGTATCATCTTCGCCTACCTGGGGCTCACGCCGATCATCTCGGTGGCCAGCGAAGTGAAGAACCCGCAGCGCACCATCCCCATCGCGCTGATCCTCTCGGTGCTGTTGTCCACCGCCATCTACGCGCTGCTGCAACTGGCCTTCCTCGGTAGCATCCCGACCGAAATGCTGGCAAACGGCTGGGCCGGGGTGACCAAGGAACTGGCCCTGCCCTACCGCGACATCGCGCTGGCCCTGGGTGTCGGCTGGCTGGCCTACCTGGTGGTGGCGGACGCGGTGATCTCGCCCAGCGGCTGCGGCAACATCTATATGAACGCCACCCCGCGCGTGGTCTATGGCTGGGCGCAGACCGGCACCTTCTTCAAGTACTTCACCCGCATCGACGAGCAGTCCGGCATCCCACGCCCGGCGCTGTGGCTGACCTTTGGCCTGGCGGTGTTCTGGACCTTGCCGTTCCCGTCCTGGGAAGCCCTGATCAATGTGGTGTCGGCCGCCCTGGTGCTGAGCTACGCCGTGGCCCCGGTGTCGGTCGCCGCCCTGCGGCGCAGCGCCCCGAACATGCCTCGGCCGTTCCGGGTCAAGGGCATGGGTGTGCTCGGGCCACTGTCGTTCATCATCGCCGCGCTGATCGTCTACTGGTCGGGCTGGAACACCGTGTCCTGGCTGCTGGCCCTGCAGATCGTGATGTTCGTGCTGTACCTGCTGTGCCGCCGGTTCGTGCCCACCGAGCACTTGTCGCTGGGCCAGCAGGTGCGCTCGTCGGCCTGGCTGATCGGCTTCTACGCCGTGACCATTTTCCTGTCCTGGCTGGGCAGCTTCGGTGGCCTGGGGGTGATCGGGCACCCGTTCGACACCTTGGTCGTGGCTGCCAGCGCGCTGGGGATCTACTACTGGGGCGCGGCCACTGGCGTGCCAGCGCGGCTGGTGCGGCTGGATGGCGAGGATGAGAGCGAGGCCAGTACACAGCCTCAAGCAGCCCATCGCCCCGCAGCCATTGCTTCTTGAAACGTGTCGGCCCTGTTCGCCTGTAGGAGCGGCTTTAGCCGCGAAAGGGCCCGAACAGACAGCACAAGACATTGCTCAACTCCAAATGGACACACTCATGAAACAGGTTCATGTCATCGACTCCCACACCGGCGGCGAACCCACCCGCCTGGTGATGAAAGGGTTCCCGGCCCTCACCGGCCGCAGCATGGCCGAGCAGCGCGACGAGTTGCGCGAACTGCACGACCACTGGCGCCGCGCCTGCCTGCTGGAGCCGCGCGGCAACGATGTGCTGGTCGGCGCGCTGTACTGCCCGCCGGTCTCGGCCGACGCCACCTGTGGGGTGATCTTCTTCAACAACGCCGGCTACCTGAACATGTGCGGCCACGGCACCATCGGGCTGGTCGCCTCGCTCCGGCACCTGGGGCTGATCGAGCCCGGCGCGCACAAGATCGACACGCCGGTCGGCCAGGTCAGCGCCACCCTGCATGACGATGGCGCAGTGACCGTCGGCAACGTGCCGTCCTACCGCTACCGCCGGCAGGTGGCGGTGGACGTACCGGAGCATGGCCTGGTGCGCGGCGACATCGCCTGGGGCGGCAACTGGTTCTTCCTGGTTTCCGACCACGACCAGCGCATCGAGCTGGACAACCGCGAAGCCCTCACCGACTACACCTGGGCCCTGCTCAAGGCCCTCGAGGCCCAGGGCATCACTGGTGAACACGGCGCCCCGATCGACCATGTCGAACTGTTCGCCGACGACGCCCATGCCGACAGCCGCAACTTCGTCATGTGCCCCGGCAAGGCCTACGACCGCTCGCCCTGCGGCACCGGCACCAGCGCCAAGCTGGCGTGCCTGGCCGCCGACGGCAAGCTCGCCGAAGGACAGGTCTGGACCCAGGCCAGCATCACCGGCAGCCAGTTCCAGGGCCGTTACGAACGCGAGGGCGATCACATCCGCCCGTTCATCACCGGCCGCGCCTACATGACCGCCGACAGCACCCTGCTGATCGACGAGCAGGATCCGTTCGCCTGGGGCATCTGACCCCGTTCATTTCCCACTGAATACCGCCTGGAGTGACAACAATGACCGACAACATCTTCACCGGCACCATGCCCGCCCTGATGACCCCCTGCACCGCCGAGCGCAAGCCGGACTTCGACGCCCTGGTACGCAAGGGCCGCGAACTGATCGACGCCGGCATGAGCGCGGTGGTGTATTGCGGCTCGATGGGCGACTGGCCGCTGCTGACCGAGGCCGAGCGCCAGGAAGGGGTCGCGCGCCTGGTGGCCGCCGGTATCCCAACCATCGTCGGCACCGGCGCGGTGAACACCCGTGAAGCGGTGTCCCATGCCGCCCACGCCGCCAAGGTCGGCGCCGCCGGCCTGATGGTCATCCCCCGGGTGCTGTCGCGCGGCGCCTCGCTGATCGCCCAGAAGCATCATTTCTCGGCAATCCTCGCGGCCGCGCCGAAGCTGCCGGCAGTGATCTACAACAGCCCCTACTACGGTTTCGCCACCCGCGCCGACCTGTTCTTCGAACTGCGTCGCGCCTACCCCAACCTGATCGGCTTCAAGGAGTTCGGCGGCGGCGCCGACCTGCGCTACGCCGCCGAGCACATCACCTCCCAGGATGACGCCGTGACCCTGATGGTCGGCGTCGACACCCAGGTAGTGCACGGTTTCGTCAACTGCAACGCCACCGGCGCCATCACCGGCATCGGCAACGCCCTGCCCCGCGAAGTGCTGCAACTGGTCAGCCTGAGCAAGCGCGCCGCCAAGGGTGACGCCAAGGCCCGGCGCCTGGCCCGGGAGCTGGAGTCGGCGCTGGCGGTACTGTCGTCGTTCGATGAGGGCTGCGACCTGGTGCTGTACTACAAGCATCTGATGGTGCTCAACGGCGACCGCGAGTACAGCCTGCATTTCAACGAAACCGACGCCCTGACCGATGCCCAGCGCCACTACGCCGAGCAGCAGTACGCGCTGTTCCGCACCTGGTACGCCAGCTGGTCGGCCGAGCAGAACCTGGCCTGACGCATACCCCATTGATTTGGCGTGCCCCCTGTAGGAGCGGCTTCAGCCGCGATCACCCGCGACGCGGGTGCCACACACCGCGGTGCCTGCATCGCGGCTAAAGCCGCTCCTACAAGCGCCACAACGCATCCACGAAACTGCGAAGGAAGCCCCCATGACCCTGACAGGCAACCTGCTGATCGGCCAGACCCGCGTCCCCGGTAGCCATGAAGCAGTCCGCGCCATCGACCCGGCCACCAACCAGGCACTCGAACCCGCCTATGCTGGCGCCACCCATGAACACGTGACTCTGGCCTGTACCCTGGCCTGGGCAGCGTTCGATGAATATCGCGAAACCTCGCTCGAACAACGCGCTCGCTTTCTCGAAACGATCGCCGAGCAGATCGAAGCCCTGGGCGACCTGCTGATCGACCGCGCCAACGCCGAAACCGGCCTGCCCAAGGCTCGCCTGCAAGGCGAGCGCGCCCGCACCTGCACTCAGCTGCGCACCTTCGCCCGCGTGGTGCGAGCCGGCGAATGGCTCGATGTGCGCGTCGACCACGCTCTGCCCGAGCGCCAACCGCTGCCACGCCCGGACCTGCGCCAGCGCCAGGTGGCCCTTGGCCCGGTAGCGGTGTTCGGCGCCAGCAACTTCCCACTGGCCTTCTCGGTGGCCGGCGGCGACACCGCCTCGGCACTGGCCGCCGGCTGCCCGGTGGTGGTCAAGGCCCATGGCGCCCACCCCGGCACCAGCGAACTGGTCGGCCAGGCCGTGGCCCGGGCGGCCAAGCTGTGCGAACTGCCCGAAGGCGTGTTCTCCCTGCTGTACGGCGCCGGCCGCGAAATCGGCATCGCCCTGGTCAGCGACCCACGCATCAAGGCAGTCGGTTTCACCGGGTCGCGCAGTGGCGGCATCGCCCTGTGCCAGGCGGCCCAGGCACGTCCCGAGCCGATCCCGGTGTATGCCGAAATGAGCTCGATCAACCCGGTGTTCCTCTTCGACGCCGCCTTGCAGGCCCGCGTCGAGGCATTGGCCCAGGGCTTCGTCACTTCGCTGACCCAGGGGGCCGGCCAGTTCTGTACCAACCCGGGGCTGGTGATCGCCCGCCAAGGGCCCGCGCTTGAACGGTTCATCACCGCCACCGGCGATCACATTCAACCCGTGGCGGCGCAAACCATGCTCACCCCCGGCATCGCCAGCGCCTATGCAAACGGTGTCGCGGCGCTGAGTGAAAACGGCAATGCCCATGCCGTTGCCAGCGGCCTGCCCCAGCAAGGCCCGAACCAATGCCAGGCTTACGTTTTCGTCACCCAAGCTCAAGCGTTTCTTGCGGACCCGGCGCTGCAAGCCGAAGTGTTCGGCGCCGCCTCGCTGGTGGTGGCCTGCGACAGCGACGAGGAAATACGCCAGGTCGCCGAGCACCTGGAGGGCCAGTTGACGGCCACGCTGCACCTGGACGCCGCCGACCTGCCCAACGCACGCCAACTGCTGCCCACCCTCGAACGCAAGGCCGGGCGCATCCTGGTCAACGGTTGGCCGACCGGGGTCGAGGTGTGCGATGCGATGGTCCACGGTGGGCCGTTCCCGGCCACGTCCGATACCCGCGGCACTTCGGTGGGCACTGCGGCGATCCTGCGTTTCCTGCGCCCGGTGTGCTACCAGGACTTTCCCGACGCGCTGCTGCCCGAGGCCTTGAAACACGATAACCCCCTGCACCTGCGCCGGTTGCTCGACGGCAAGCGGGAAGGCGCATGAGCAGCACCGATACCGACATCGCCGTGATCGGCGCCGGCATCATCGGCGTCGCCTGCGCCCTGCAGCTGGCCCGCCAAGGTAAGCGAGTGCTGCTGATCGACCGCCAAGCCCCCGGCCACGGCGCCTCCTATGGCAACGCCGGGCACCTGGCCAGCGAGCAGGTTTTCCCCATCGCCGACCTGTCGATCCTCAAGCGCCTGCCGGCCATGCTGATGGACCCGATGGGGCCGTTGCGCCTGGACTGGAAGTACCTGCCCCAGGCCATCCCTTGGTTCACCCGGCTGCTGCTCAACCTGCGCCCGACGCCGTTCCAGCGTAGCGTGGCAGGCCTGCGCGCCCTGAACGAGGCCAGCCTCGGCGCCTGGCAGCGCCTGCTTGGCAGCCTCGGGCACGGCAACCTGCTCCGGGAGGACGGCTCGCTGCTGGTATTCGAACGCCCGGCGTCACGCCCGGCACTCGAGGCCTTGCAGGCGCGCCTGCAACAGCAGGCAGTGCCGGTCGACTTCTGGGCGGCCCGGGCGGTGCGGCATGCGGCGCCGCAGTTGAGCACACAGATCCAGGGTGGCCTGTTCTTCCCCCGCACCGGACACTTCATCGATCCGTACCAAGTGGTCAACACGTTGTTCGATGCAGCACAGGCGGCGGGCGTACGCTTCGCCAACCGGGACATTCACGGCGGTCGGCTGCACAGTGATGGCATCGCCCTGCACAGCAGCCAAGGCGAGCTACAGGCCCGACAGGTGCTGATCGCCTGTGGTGCCCATTCGGCAAAACTGGTTGAAGGCCTGACCGGCACCCGGGTGCCCCTGGATACCGAGCGCGGCTACCACCTGATGCTGCCCAACGAACCGCAGCGGCTGCCGTTCGCGGTCACCTCCCTGGAGCGCAAGTTCATCATGACGCCCATGGCCGATGGCCTGCGCCTGGCCGGCACGGTGGAGTTCGCGGGGCTGGACGCGCCGCCGAGCATGCAGCGGGCGTGGCAGTTGCACCGTTTGAGCCAAGGCTTGTTCCAGCGTGACCTGGATGCCGAAGGGGCGACGCCATGGATGGGCTTCAGGCCATCGCTACCTGATTCCCTGCCGGTGATCGACCGGGTGGCGAATGGCCGGGTGCTGTTGGCGTTCGGGCATCAGCACCTGGGGTTGACCCAGGCGGCGGTGACGGCGGAATGGATTGGGCGGTTGGCGCAGGGCCCTCGGGATGCGCATCTGGACGCGTACAAGGTGGACCGGTTTTGACAGCCGGCTCCTACGAGGGCGACATTTTTCCCGTAGGAGCGGCTTTAGCCGCGATGCAGGCCGCGTGGTCTCTGGCACCCGCATTGCGGGTGATCGCGGCTGAAGCCGCTCCTACAGAGGTTGTGCCAAATCATCAGGCCACGAACAGATCACTCAGCGATAACGCTCAAGCCAGTGCGCGTAAGGCGCCGGCAAGGTCCAGGACGCTTTGTCCACCCCCAATGCCTTGGCGGCAAAGTACGGCCAGTGCGGATCGGCCAGGTGCGCACGCCCCACCGACACCAGGTCGAGCTGGTCGGCCTTCAGGGCAGCTTCGGCCAGCTCCGGCGTGCCGAAGCCCCATGCCGAGGTCACTGGAATGCCAGCCTCACGCCGCACGCGCTCGGCGATCGGCCCCATGAACGCCGGACCCCACGGGATATTGGTCTGCGGAACGGTGAAACCAACGCTGACGCTCAGCAGGTCCAGGCCACCGGCCTTGAACATGCGCGCCAGCTCGATGGACTCGTCGAGGGTCTGCTCATCGCGCCCGTCATATTCCAGCACACCGAAACGCGCCGTCAGCGGCAGGTTCTCCGGCCACACCTCACGCACGGCGGCCAGGGTTTCCATCAGGAAGCGGGTGCGGTTCTCGAAGCTGCCACCGTAGGCGTCGGTACGCTTGTTGGAATGCTCGGAGAAGAAGCTCTGCCCCAGGTAACCGTGGGCGAAATGCAGTTCAATCCACTCGAAACCCGCGTCCCGCGCACGGCGTGCGGCATCGACGAAGTCCTGTTTGACCCGGGCGATGTCGTCCAGGGTCATTTCGCGCGGCATTTTCGGCAAATGGGCGCCAAAGGCGATGGCCGATGGGGCGATGGTGTCCCAGCCACGGGCGTCGTCGGCTGCGATGTGATCGTCACCTTCCCACGGGCGGTTGGCGCTGGCCTTGCGCCCGGCGTGGGCAATCTGGATACCGGGCACCGAACCCGCGGCTTTGATGGCCTTCACCACCGGCACGAAGGCCTGGGCATGGGCGTCGCTCCAGATGCCCGCGCAACCGGGGGTAATGCGCCCTTCCGGCGCCACGGCAGTGGCCTCGACCACCAGCAGGCCGGCACCACCACGGGCCATGCTCGCATAATGCACCTGATGCCAATCGTTGAGCACGCCGTCCTCGGCCATGTACTGGCACATCGGCGGAATGGCGATGCGGTTGCGTAGGGTAACGTCCTTGAGGGTGTAAGGCTGGAACAGTGCAGACATGGCAATTCTCCGGGGAGATTCAATTACGGTAGTTCGATCATATTCGAACTATGGCAATTTATGAAACCCCCGTTATCATGTCGAGCATGCGAGCCTACTCCCACCCCAACCCCGAAGACCTCACCCTCGAGCGCCTGCTCTACGCCCTGAGCGACCCTGTGCGCATGGAAATCGTCCGCCACCTGGCCAGCGTGCCTGAAGCCAGTTGCGGCGAACTCGACGGCGGTCGGCCGAAGTCCAGCATGTCCCACCACTTCCGCGTGCTGCGTGAGGCGGGGCTGGTGTATACCCGCAACATCGGCACCACGCATATGAATTCGTTGCGTGGCGAAGAGCTGGAGACGCGCTTTCCTGGTTTGCTTGGCAGCATTCTAGGGCAGCGCTGAGGCACACCCGGCCACACCAATCTCAAGCCTTGCGCGATCCCTGTAGGAGCGGCCTTGCGCCGCGAAAGGGCCGCATTGCGGCCCCGGCGATCGTTGCTCAACATCGAAATGCTGGGGCCGCTACGCAGCCCTTTCGCGGCGCAAGGCCGCTCCTACAGGGGTAGGCGTAAATCCCTTGCCCGATTCTCGGGCATAAAAAAACCACGAGGCCGCCAGGGGCGACGCTCGTGGTGGGTGTTGCCGGGCAGGCCCGGCAAACCGTCTGGCCTTACAGCGCCATGTCGTTCGCAGGCTTGCTCTCGACCGGGGCGCTTGGCACAACGGTGGTGCCCACGCTCTGGTCGATCACCGGCGGTTTTTCCAGCTGCAGTACTTCGGCAGTGTAGTTCCACTCTTTCTGGGTGGCGGCGGCCGAATCGTTCAGCTTGGTACCGTAGCTTGGGACGATCTCCTTGATCTTGGCCTGCCACTCAGGGGTGGCGACCTTCTCCTTGAACACGGTTTCCAGCACGTTGAGCATGATCGGCGCGGCGGTCGAGGCACCTGGCGAGGCGCCCAGCAGGCCGGCGATGGTGCGGTCCTGGGAAGCGACGACTTCGGTGCCCAGCTTCAGCACGCCGCCCTTCTCTTCGTCACGCTTGATGATCTGCACGCGCTGGCCGGCCTGCCACAGTTTCCAGTCTTCCTTCTTGGCGTTCGGGAAGTAGGTCTGCAGGGCAGCGAAACGGTCGTCGTCAGACTGCATCAGCTGGCCGGCGAGGTACTCCACCAGCGGGTACTGGTCGATACCGACGCGCGCCATCGGCCACATGTTGTGGGTGGTGGTGCTGCTCAGCAGGTCCAGGTACGAGCCGTTCTTGAGGAACTTGGTCGAGAAGGTGGCGAATGGCCCGAACAGGATCACGCGCTTGCCATCGAGCACGCGGGTGTCCAGGTGCGGAACCGACATGGGTGGCGCGCCGGTCGAGGCGATGCCGTAGGCCTTGGCCATGTGCTGCATGGCCACGGTCGGGTTCTCGGTTACCAGGAACGAGCCGCCTACCGGGAAGCCTGCGTACTCTTTAGCTTCCGGGATGCCCGACTTCTGCAGCAGCTTCAGCGCGCCGCCGCCGGCACCGATGAACAGGAACTTGGCGTCGGTGGCCGATTCGGTACCGTCCTTCAGGTTCTTGTACTCGACGTGCCAGGAGCCGTCTTCGTTGCGGGTGATGTCCTGCACTTCGCTGGACAGCTTCAGGTCGAAGTTCTCTTTGGTCTTCAGGTGACCCACGAACTGGCGGGTGATCTCACCGAAGTTGACGTCGGTGCCGATCGGGGTCCAGGTCACGGCCAGCTTCTGGCTCGGGTCGCGCCCTTCCATCATCAGCGGTACCCACTTGGCGATCTGCGCGTGGTCTTCCGAGTACTGCATCGAACGGAACAGCGGGCTGGCCTGCAGGGCCTCGTAGCGCTGCTTCAGGAACTTGATGTTGTCATCGCCCCAGACGAAGCTCATGTGCGGGGTGGTGTTGATGAACGAGTGCGGGTTCTGCAGCACGCCCTGGCGTACCTGCCAGGCCCAGAACTGGCGGGAGATCTGGAACGACTCGTTGATCTCGATGGCCTTGGTGATGTTGACCTTGCCGTCTTTGTCCAGCGGGGTGTAGTTGAGCTCGGCCAGCGCGGAGTGGCCGGTACCGGCGTTGTTCCAGCCGTTGGAGCTTTCTTCGGCGACGCCGTCCATGCGCTCGACCATTTCCATCGACCAGCTTGGTTCCAGCTCGTTGAGCCAGACAGCCAGGGTGGAACTCATGATGCCGCCGCCGACCAGCAGCACGTCGACTTTCTTGGTGTCTGCGGCGTGCGCTTGCATGAAGCTCGCCGCGACTGCCAGACCCAGCAAGGTCTTGCCAGCTTTCTTGAACATTGATCGATTCCAGTCAGTAGAACGGAGGGTGGGCCTGTGGCTGGCCCTGGTTTCCATGTTCTTCAGCGCAGGCTTGTTGTGATCATTGTTCAGCAGCCAGAGAGACATTGGACGCGGCAGCCTTTGGTCGGATTGACCGACAAGGCTGAAACGATTTACGGATTGTAACCGAATTGCCAGCACAAACAAACGCGGGCCGGGGCGTCAATACGACAGGTTGCCACGCGACAAGCCGCCACGCAGGCCGATGACGAATCCCGTCGCCAGAAAACAAAAACCCCCGGCCAAGTCCTTGGCCGGGGGTCTTGGATCAAGCCACCTATGGCCTGATCAGGGGTATCCCAGGATTACTGCTGCTGAGGCAGTTTATCGATCGGGCCGCAGCCGCCGATCATCTTGGAGATGGAAACCGATGGGTGGAACAGGTAGTCGTACGAGCAGTTCTTCGGCTGGTTGTAGACTTGGCCAGTGCAACCGGACAGCAGGGCAACGCCCGAAACAACAGCGACAGCAACAGTAGCTTTGATCAGCTTTTTCATAAAAATCCTTTAAGTCCATGATCCACCATCATGCTGATGGCGCGCGAATCATACGGGAAAAGGGCGGGAGTGTGAACGCCGCTAGTACACGTGCACTAGTTGCCGACCGGAAGCCCATCCATTTTTGGAGCCACGACTAAGCTTGCTAAATCGTTACAGGCAATCTTGTTCAGCATGATTCGGTGCTACTCGCCCTCCTGTAGGAGCGGATTTATCCGCGAAGCAGACACCGCAAATTTTTGATGCCTGTCGAGGCATATGGAGAGCAACTAAACCGACCACTCCTCCACATTCCTACAAGTCTCACATCAGACTTTCCTGATTCCATGTAGTCCATTTCCGAAGCACACTTTTACCCCTTTCAAGCCATTGCAGCCGCACGATGCGCGGCCTTGTCTCAGTCCGTCGTTGCCCACTCAACGACCGGCTTTGACAGGCCGAATCTCAGAACGCAATGGCTGCTTTATGGCAGCTGTGCGTGGGGCACATTCGTGTGTGCCGGGATCCTGAGCCTCGGTCTGTCAACCTACGTACAGCTGCCTCCATTGGTTTGACAGCTGGTGGTGGACGCCCTAATAGTGAATCGCCCCTGATCCACCGAAGAACGCCCCCACATTATTGGCCGCCGCACACTATCTCACCGGCATGGCCAAAACACTGTCGCAAGATTTCTCCCACGCAGTTACGAACAACCCCGCTATTTAATGTGCCCCCGGTATTGAAGTCGTTTCGAACTTCATTGCATGCATTTTTTCGAGCAAAAGGGGCGATCTCTTCAAGGCGCGACAGACACACAAGTAATAGCATCTGGCCATATCAACACCTTGCCTAATAACCGGTAGTCCATTTCCGAATCGAGCGTTCAGGCCCGCCAATGTATTGCCGCTGGCTGGGTGCTGCTCTAGGCTCTCCCTCGTCGAAGCCCTGGACGAACAGATCATGGTGCTTCAGGAGCTATTCGTAGTGGAGGCCGCAGATGGCTAAAAAAGACACACCAGGCGGTGGGCCGCGAAAACCTTGGGTCAACCATCTTCAGCGGCTTCATGCAGCAGGCTTGGGCTTGGGTGGACGTGACATGCCAGCAGAGCGGGTTGATGCTGCAACCATAAATGACCTGAGCCGCGAAGAACTCAATGCCAAGTTCGAGACCATCGAGATCAAGATGGATGCTCGGGTAGAAGCCATCGCTTCGAAAATCGACGGCTTTCTCGGCGCACAGACAGAGCGCGACAAGCGTCTGGATGACTCGATCGCAGATGTGCGTCGAGACATTGTTCGACTAGGGAACCTGAAGCTGAATATCTGGGGCGCCACGCTGACCGCTGTTGCACTTGGTGTAGCGGTGGCAGCATTGAGCGTGACGCTCTATCAAACAGGTAAAGGCGACATCGCCATCCTGCCCCAGTCGTCACCCACGATACAGCCCCCCGCCTTGGGCCACGCTACACCCGACGCGTAGAAACACGTCGCAGCGAGCTTCTCCCTGAGCTTACCCGCCTCCATAACGACGAAGCCCCCGAAAACTCAACGTTTTCGGGGGCTTCGACTACTTCGCGTATGGCGGAGAGATAGGGATTTGAACCCTAGGTACTGTTGCCAGTACAACGGATTTCGAATCCGTCCCGTTCGACCACTCCGGCATCTCTCCAATGGCGCGCATCATACCAGCGTTTTCGTTTCTGGCAAACCTTTTTTGAAAAAAATTCGCGTGGTATCAGGCGCTTGCGTGAACGCGCCGCTTACAGCGGCACGCCCAGGCGTTTGGCAACTTCTTCATAGGCTTCGATCACGTCGCCCAGGCCCTGGCGGAAGCGGTCCTTGTCCATCTTCTTGCGGGTCTCTTTGTCCCACAGGCGGCAGCCGTCCGGGCTGAATTCGTCACCCAGGACGATCTGGCCGTGGAACACGCCGAACTCCAGCTTGAAGTCGACCAGCAGCAGGCCAGCGTCGTCGAACAGCTTGCTCAGCACTTCGTTGACCTTCAGCGACAGCTTCTTCATCTCGACCAGTTGCTCGGCGGTGCCCCAGCCGAAAGCGACGACGTGGGATTCGTTGATGAAGGGGTCGCCCTTCTCGTCGTTCTTCAGGAACAGCTCGAAGGTGGACGGCTCCAGCTTGATGCCCTCCTCCACGCCCAGGCGCTTGACCAGGCTGCCGGCGGCATAGTTACGCACCACGCATTCGACCGGGATCATGTCGAGCTTCTTCACCAGGCACTCGTTGTCGCCCAGCAGCTTGTCGAACTGTGTCGGCACGCCGGCCTCTTCGAGCTTCTGCATGATGAAGGCGTTGAACTTGTTGTTCACCATGCCCTTGCGGTCCAGCTGCTCGATGCGCTTGCCGTCGAACGCCGAGGTGTCGTTACGGAACAGCAGGATCAAGCGGTCGGCGTCGTCGGTCTTGTAAACCGATTTGGCCTTGCCGCGGTAGAGTTCGTCGCGTTTTTCCATGATGGGCTCCGCTTGCTTGAGTAGGTGGGCTAGGCGATCTGGCGCCAGTCGAGCCCATGGTCCTGGTTGGCCACCTGGAGCCAGTCCGGGTCGCACCCGAGGGTGTCGACAAAGCACTGGCGGGCCAGATGTGGCAGGTTGTTCTTGCTGCTGAGATGGGCCAGCACCAGGTGCTGCAGGTGCTGCCAGCCCAGCTCGGCCACCAGGCTGGCGGCCTGGTGGTTGTTCAAATGTCCCTGGCTGCCGCCGACCCGTAGCTTGAGAAAGTTCGGGTAATGACCGCGGGCCAGCAGGTCACGGCAATGGTTGGCCTCGATCAGCAGTGCATCCAGCCCTTGATAGCGCGACAACAGGTGGTAGTCGTAGCTGCCCAGGTCGGTGAGCATGCCGAAACGCCGACGGCCATCGCTGATCACATACTGCAACGGTTCGTAGGCGTCGTGCTCGACCCGGGTGGCGCTGACCTGCAGGTCACCGACCGGCAGCACATCGCCACAACCGAGGAAACCGGCCACGTCCACCGGCTTGCGCAGGCCGCGCAATGTGCCTTGGCTCATGTAGACCGGTACATTGTAGCGGCGTGACAGCAACCCTACCCCATGCACGTGGTCGGCATGTTCGTGGGTCACCAGCACCGCGCTCAGCTGCGAGGCCGACACCCCGAGCAGCGCCAGGCGCCGCTCGGTTTCCCGTAGCGAGAAGCCGCAGTCGACCAGGATGAACGTGTCACCACTGGCGATCAGCGTGCCGTTTCCCTGGCTACCGCTTCCAAGAACCGCGAAGCGCACTTAGCCCAGGTGATCCTGGATCGCGCTCAGCACGCGGCGGGCGACATCAGCCGGGGCTACGGTGTTGATGTTCTTCTCGACAGTCACCTGGACGTTCTCACCCACCTTGCTCAGGCGCACCTGGTAACGCTCGGCACGGGCTTCACGCTCTTCCTTGCTTGGTTCGCTGCCGAACAGGCGGCTGAAGAAGCCAGGCTCCTTCTGCTTGTCGTCGGGCTTCTCGGACAGGTTGATGTAGTACAGGCCCAGGCTGCGGTTGATGTCCTCGACACGCCACTCGCCCTGCTCCAGTGCACGGCCCACGCCGGACCAGGCACGGTCGAGGTCGGAGCCCAGGTACAGCACCGGGTTGCCGCTGCCGTCCTCGCTCAGGCTGACCTGGCTCGGGGCGTCGAAGTCGCGCGCGGCGAGCAGCGACACCGAACCGCCTTTCTCGGCGTTGCGGTTCATGCTGGCAAGCATTTCGTCGACCAGCAGCGCGTCGGCGCCGGTATTGCTGGAGGTGGACGGGAAGCTTGGTTCAGCGGTGCTGCCGGCCGGGCGCTCGACGCTGACCACATACACTTCGGAGGTGTTGCGCTGCACGCCCGGCTCCATGCGCACACGCACACGGACTTCGCTGTCCGAGCTGCTGGAGGCGCTGGCCAGACGCTGGCCGAGGGAAGCGGACAGTTCGTCGAAACGCTGCCAGGTGGTGCTGAACTCACCGGTCTGCGGACGCTCTTCGGCAATGCGGAAGCCGTTGTCCTCGAAGAACTGGCGGGTCACGGGCCAGACTTCGGCCGGCGAGCGCTGGGCCAGCACCCAACGGCTGCTGCCGCTGCGCTGCAGGCTGAAATCGCTGACCTCGGCGGTGGCCGACAGCGGTTGTGGGCGCGGCACTTCGAACTCGCCGGTGGCGCGATCGTCGGCAACGTTGCGCGGGATCGGCAGCAGCGGGTCCATGCGTTTGACGTTGCTGGCGTCCGGTGGCAGCTGCATTGGCGCGGTGGGGTGCGCCTGCAGGTAATCGCTGCCGCGGTCGCGGAAATAGCCATCCTCACCCCACAGCCAGCCACACCCACTGGTGCTGGAAATGATCAGGGCGAGCGTGGAAAGACCAGCCAGTCGCTTCATGCGGTGTACTTCCTCGATTAAACCAGTACGCCGGACTGGCGCAAGGCAGTACGGACTTTTTCGTGACAGCCTTCGCTCAGCCAGGTCAGCGGCAGGCGGATACCCTTGTGCATCAGGCCCATTTCCACGAGCGCCCATTTCACCGGGATCGGGTTGGCCTCGCAGAACAGGTCCTTGTGCAGCGGCATGAGTTTTTCGTTGATTGCGCGGGCCTTCTCGGCATTGCCCGCAAGGGCGGCATCGCACAGGTCGGCCATTTCGCGCGGGGCGACGTTGGCCGTGACGGAGATATTGCCCTTGCCGCCCATCAGAATGAGCTCGACGGCAGTCGGATCGTCGCCGGACAGGACGATGAAGTCCTTGTCGACGCCTTCCAGGATGGCCTTGGCACGCTGCAGGTCGCCAGTGGCTTCCTTGATACCGATGATGTTCTTGACCTTCGACAGGCGAATCACGGTGTCGGCCTGCATGTCGCAGGAGGTGCGGCCGGGCACGTTATAGAGGATCTGCGGGATGTCGACGGCTTCGGCAATGTGCTTGAAGTGCTGGTACAGGCCTTCTTGCGTCGGCTTGTTGTAGTACGGCACGACCAGCAGGCAGGCGTCGGCGCCGGCATTCTTGGCGTTCTTGGTCAGGTGCACGGCTTCGGCGGTGGAGTTGGCACCGGTACCGGCGATCACCGGGATCCGCTTGTTGCTGTGCTTGACGCGCTCGACCACGTGCTTGATGACCAGGATGTGCTCTTCGACATCCAGCGTGGCGGACTCGCCGGTGGTGCCAACAGCTACGATCGCGTGGGTGCCGTTTTCCAGGTGGAAGTCTACAAGTTTGTCGAGGCTGTCCCAATCAAGACGCCCTTGTGCATCCATGGGTGTGACCAACGCCACCATACTGCCCGCAATCATGTAATTGCTCCTGCCGGAAAAAGAGAGCGGTAATGGTACTGGCGCCATCGGCCTTGCACAAGCGAAGCAGGCGGGCGGAGCATTCCCCTTCGCGCCGCTTTTCGCTACCCTTGATCCTTTGATCGTTGCAGCGCGGCCCGCCGGGCCGTCGACAGTGCGCCTCGCCTGCGTCCACCGCCCGTAAATCCGGCCGGGGCCCGCTGATACTGGAGGCTTGCCCCCGTCCTGCATCGACCGCTCATCGCTTTAGGAATGCTGCATGTCCACCCCCACCGTTCGCGAACAATTCCTCGTCATCAGCGCCCTGGGCCCCAACCCCATGGAGCTGGCCAACGTCCTGAGCCGCGCTGCCTTCGACAACCGCTGCGCGGTGGTCACCTCGCGCCTGACCCGTCACGGCGAAACCAGCGCCCTGGTACTGCAGGTCGGCGGCAGCTGGGATGCCCTGGCGCGCCTGGAGGCCACCCTGCCCGGCCTGGGCAAGAAGCACGGCCTCACACTGGACGTGGTGCGCAGCGCCGACCAGGAGGTACGCCCGCAGGCCCTGCCGTACGTCGCCTACGTCAGCGCCGCCTATCGCCCGGACATCATCAACGAGCTGTGCCAGTTCTTCCTCGACCACCGCGTCGAGCTGGAAGCGATGACCTGCGATACCTACCTCGCCCCGCAGACCGGCAGCAGCATGCTCAACGCCCAGTTCACCGTGATCCTGCCGGCCGGCACCCAGATCAGCTGGCTGCGCGACCAGTTCCTCGATTTCGCCGACGCCCTGAACCTGGATGCGCTGATCGAACCGTGGCGCCCACAGAACCCCGTGTAAGGAAGCTCCCATGGCCGTAGCACTCGACCAACCCGTTGCCGATTTCCAGGCCCAGGCCACCAGCGGCCAGGCCGTCAGCCTCGCCGGCCTCAAGGGCCAGCAGGTGGTGCTGTACTTCTATCCCAAGGACAGCACCCCGGGCTGCACCACCGAGGGCCAGGGTTTCCGCGACCAGCACGCGGCGTTCCAGGCGGCCAACACCGTGGTATTCGGTGTGTCGCGCGATGGCATCAAGTCGCACGAGAACTTCAAGGCCAAGCAGGCCTTCCCCTTCGAGCTGATCAGCGACAAGGACGAGGCGCTGTGCCAGCTGTTCGACGTGATCAAGCTGAAGAAGCTGTATGGCAAGGAGTACATGGGCGTCGACCGCAGCACCTTCCTGATCGACAAGAACGGCGTGCTGCGCCAGGAATGGCGCGGGGTGAAGGTGCCCGGGCATGTGGATGCCGTGCTGGCGGCGGCCGAGGCCCTGAACAAGGCCTGAGGCAGTCCATTCGCCGGCAAGCCGGCTCCTACAGGTTCAAGATCACCGCGATCAAGGTAGGAGCCGGCTTGCCGGCGAAAGCCTCACAACATCGGCGCGACTGACGTTTCCTGCCGCGGCCAGGCATCCAGCACGGCCTTGAACAGCGTCGCCAGCGGGATCGCGAAGAAGATCCCCCAGAAGCCCCACAACCCACCAAACAAAAGTACTGCGCAAATGATCGCCACCGGGTGCAGGCTCACCGCCTCGGAGAACAGCAACGGCACCAGCACGTTGCCGTCGAGCGCCTGGATGATTGCGTACACCGCCATCAGGTAGATGAACTGGTCGCCCCAGCCCCACTGGAACAGCGCGATCAGCGTCACCGGCACGGTCACCACTACCGCCCCCACGTAGGGCACCACCACCGACAACCCCACCAGCAGCGCCAGCAAGGCCGCATAGTTGAGCCCCAGGCTGATGAAGGCGATGTAGGTGGCGATGCCACAGATCAGGATCTCGATGCCCTTGCCACGGATGTAGTTGGCGATCTGCCGGTTCATTTCCACCCCCACCCGATTGAGCAGCGTGCGCTGGCGCGGCAGGTAGCCACTGACCCAGCGGCCGATCAACTCGCGGTCTTTGAGGAAGAAGAACACCAGGATCGGCACCAGCACCAGGTAGATCATGGCGTTGACCAGCAGCGGCAGGCTCGACAACGAGAAGGTCAGCGCCCACTGGCCGAATTTGCCGATTTCGCCACGCACTGACTCGATGGCCCGCAGCACCTGCTCGTCGGACACCAGGTGCGGGTAGCGCTCCGGCAGCAACAGCAACAGCGACTGCCATTTGCCGAGCATGCCCGGCAGCTCGTTGAACAATGTGATCAACTGATGCCAGAGCAGCGGCACCAGCACCAGCATGAACACCGCCAGGGCGCCCATGAACAGGGTGAACACCAGCCAAACCGCCAACCGGCTCGGCACCTTCAGCCGCTCCAGGGCGTTGACCAGCCCTTGCATCAGGAACGCCAGCACCATGCCCGCCAGCACCGGCGCAAGCATGCCGCCCAGCGTCAGCACCACGGTGAAGGCCAGGAACAGCAGGACCGCCAGCACCACCGCCTCCTCATCGGAGAAGTAGCGCTGCATCCAGTCGCGTAGCACTTTGAACATTGACGATCCTTGGAAAAAAGACTCAGGCCTTGCGTAGCCAGTAGGTGTAGACCCCGGCTTCGGCCGTTTCACGCAGCAGCGTATGACCGGCAAGCTGGGCGAAAGTGCGGAAGTCGCGCTGCGAGCCGGCATCGGTGGCGATCACCTTGAGCACCGCGCCGCTGGCCAGGCGGTTGAGCTCCATCTTGGCCTTGAGCAGCGGCAAGGGGCAGTTCAGCCCGCTGGCGTCGAGTTCGGCGTCGCAGGTCGGGGTGTCGCTCATCAGGTACATCTCCAGGGCGGTGCGGAAAAGTCCCGTAGGATAGCGCCACTGGTCGGCATCGCGCGACCCGGCTACAGTAAGCCTTTTGATCGACGCGAGCTTCTGCATGAATCTACTGCGCCCCACCCTGTTGACGCTGGCCTGCCTGATGGCCCTGCCCGGCCACGCCGACGACCTGCCGTCACTGGGCGATGCCAGCTCCGCGATCGTTTCGCCGCAGCAGGAACACCAGCTCGGCCGCGCCTGGCTGAGCCTGTTGCGGGGCCAGGTCAACCAGTTGAACGACCCGCAGCTCAAGGACTACGTCGAAACCACCGTGTACAAGCTGGCCGAAACCAGCCAGGTACAGGACCGCCGCCTCGAGTTCATCCTTATCGACAGCAAGGAACTCAACGCCTTCGCCGCGCCCGGCGGCATCATCGGGGTCAACGGCGGCCTGTTCCTCAACGCCCAGACCGAGGGCGAATATGCCTCGGTACTGGCCCACGAACTGGCGCACTTGTCGCAACGCCACTTCGCCCGGGGTGTCGAAGCCCAGCAACGCATGCAACTACCCATGATGGCCGCGCTGCTGGCCGGCATCGTGCTGGCCGCGGGCGGCGGTGGCGATGCCGGTATCGGCGTGATCGCAGGCACCCAGGCTGCGGCGATCCAGGAACAACGGCGCTTCTCCCGGCAGAACGAACAGGAGGCCGACCGCATCGGCATCCTCAACCTGGAGAAGGCAGGCTACGATCCGCGCAACATGCCCAACATGTTCGAGCGCCTGGCCCGCCAGTACCGCTATGACGCCAAGCCGCCGGAATTCCTGCTGACCCACCCGGTCACCGAATCGCGTATCGCCGACACCCGCAACCGCGCCGAACAAGCCCGCAAGGATGGCACCGAGGACACCTTGCGCTACCAGTTGATCCGCGCTCGCGTGGCACTGACGTATGAAGGCACCCCGGGCCTTGCCGCCAAGCGCTTCCGCGCCCAGCTTGACGAGAACCCGCAGATGGACGCCGCGCGCTATGGCCTGGCCCTGGCGCAGATCAAGGGCGGCCAACTCAACGAAGCGCGGGAAAACCTCAAGCCGCTGCTGGTAAAGGCGCCCAACGACATCACTTACAACCTGGCGCAGATCGACCTGGACATCACCAACAACCGCCTGGCCGACGCCCAGCAGCGCGCCCAGCGCCTGCAGGGGCTGTATCCGGGCAACTATCCGTTGAAACAGGTACGCGCCGACCTGCTGATCAAGCAGGGCAAGCCGGCCGAGGCGGAAAAGGTGCTGGACGACCTGGTCAAGAGCCGGCCGGACGATCCGGATGTGTGGTACGACGTGGCTGAAGTGCGTGGCCTGTCGGGCAACACCATCGGCCTGCACCGCGCCCGTGCCGAGTACTTCACCCTGGTCGGCGACTTCGACCAGGCGATCCAGCAGCTTGACTACGCCAAACGCCGCGCAGGCAACAACTTCCCGCTGGCCTCGCAGATCGACCAGCGCCAGCGCGAGATCATGGAGCAGCAGCGGATGGTCAAGGAGATGATGGGGCGCTAGGTTCCGGCACCGAGCGTCCTGTAGGAGCGGCTTCAGCCGCGGTCACCAACAGACACCACGGTGCCTGCATCGCGGCTAAAGCCGCTCCTACGGAAGCAACAGTCCAGCGAGCGCCGGCAAATCTCGTCAGGCGTTACCGGACAACTTCAGACGCGCCGCCTGGGTGAAATCCAGCATGCGGTTCAGCGGCTTGATCGCCTTGGGAATCAGCGCCGGCTCGACGAAAATCTCGTTGCTGCCCTGGCGCAGGCAATCCAGCACCCGCTCCAGCGTATTCATGGCCATCCACGGGCAGTGCGCACAGCTACGGCATGCCGCGCCGTTGCCGGCGGTGGGGGCTTCGACGAATTCCTTGTCCGGGCACAGCTGCTGCATCTTGTAGAAGATGCCGCGGTCGGTGGCGACGATGAAGGTCTTGTTAGGAAGCGTTTGCGCCGCCTTGATCAACTGGCTGGTGGAGCCCACCGCATCGGCCAGGTCGATCACCGCTTCCGGCGACTCCGGGTGAACCAGGATCGCCGCGTCCGGGTACAGCGCCTTCATGTCGGCCAGTTGGCGCGACTTGAACTCTTCGTGGACGATGCAGGCACCGTCCCACAACAGCATGTCGGCACCGGTCTGCTTCTGGATGTAGCGGCCCAGGTGCTGGTCCGGGCCCCAGATGATGGTCTCGCCGTTGTCCATCAGGCTTTCGACGATCTCCAGCGCGCAACTGGAGGTCACCACCCAGTCGGCCCGTGCCTTCACCGCGGCGGAGGTGTTGGCGTAGACCACCACGGTGCGCTCGGGGTGCTGGTCGCAGAAGGCGGAGAAGGCTTCCACCGGGCAGCCCAGGTCGAGGGAGCAGGTCGCCTCGAGGGTGGGCATCAGCACGCGCTTTTCCGGGGTGAGGATCTTCGCGGTCTCGCCCATGAAACGCACACCGGCCACCACCACGATTTCGGCCGGATGGTTCTTGCCGAAACGGGCCATTTCCAGCGAGTCGGACACGCAGCCGCCCGTTTCCTCGGCCAGCGCCTGGATCACCGGATCGCAGTAGTAGTGGGCGACCAGCACGGCATTCTGCCGTTTCAGTTCCGCGGCGATGGCCGAGCGGTACTCGGCTTCCTGCTCTGGCGTCAGCGGATTGGGCTGTTTGGCATCAAGATGGGCCTGAACCAACAGGCGTTCGGAAATCTGGGTCATGATCGCTGGACCTGCGGGGCGCGTGGGCGCGTCAGTCGAGTGTATCACCCGGCCCTGGCAGATCGGCTAATGGTGCCGGACGGCCAGCGTCACGGCCCCTCTGCGGGCGCGGATTATTATCGGACGCGAAGGCTACAGGCAATCGGGGCGATGCAAAAGGGGTTTTTGCGCAGGCCAGCAGGGCGACCGGCGTTGCGCCGATCGCGGGGCAAGCCCGCTCCCACGGCGGGTGAGCGGGCTGCACCTGCGAGATCAGCCTTGCGGCGACAGCGCTGCCAGGTGAGCGCTGATCAGCATGGCGAACTCTTCGACGGTCATCTTCTTGCCGTTGAAGTCGACCATGCCATCGGCGTACTGCAGGCTGGCCACCACATCGCTGCCTTGCACCGTGGCCATGCCGCTCTGTACGGCCATCATGCCGACCATTTCACCGGCCTGACCGGACTGCTGGGCGATGGCCTGGGCATCGGTCTCGCCTTCGAGCAGTGCCTGCAACGTAGCCAGGTCACCGATCATCGGCTTGGACACGCTCAGCTTGCCATGCAACTGCGAAATCAGCTGCTTGCCCAACTGGTCCGGCGGCAGGTCGAAGGAGCTTGGGTTGGCGAAGTCCATCGACAGGCTGAAGCGGCTTTCGCCATTGGCGGTCTTGAATGCCAGGTTCTCCAGCGCCAGCTGTGGCTTGCCGGCGAGCATCTTCTGCACGTCGCCCTGGACCTTGGCCTGTTCTTCAGGGGTCATGTCGAAGGACGGCATGGCCTCACCCTCGGCGGCGGCCTGCTGGACCTCCGGCAGCTTGGTCTGGTACCACTCCATGAGCGCCTGCATGGCCGGGATGTCGATCGACTTCATGGTGAAGACCATCTCACCGCTGCCCACCTTGCGCCCGGCATAGCTGATGTCGGCGACCTTGTACTCCAGGCGGCCGGACAGCTTGTCCTTCGCTTCGCCCTCGGCGCTGTACAGGTTGTTCTGCTGCAGCCCCTTGAGTACCAGCACTTCCTGCTTCGGCCCGCTGGTGATCTGGGCGTCGCCCAGGGCCATGTCGAAGTTGCCGACGTAGATCATGTCATGGTCGGTCTCGGTGAGCTTGCCACCGATCTTGAAGCCATTGAGCAGGATCTTGACCGGTGTCTGCTGCCCGTCGGCGAAGTTCAGTTCCAGGCGCTCGGCGTTGCCGTGGATCGTGACCGCCTTGCCATCGCGATCGCTGCCCATCAGCAGTTGCAGGCCGGAAAAGTCCAGGACCTTGTCGCCGTCCTGCTCGAGCTTGACAGGTGCCAGGCGGATGTCGCTGTCGATGCCGCCGTCATAGCCCAGGCTGACTTGCGCAGTGACCGGCGCCTTGTCGCCGGCGGCGGTGAACCAGCCAGCGGTGAAGTCATCCTTCTCCAGCGCGCTGTTGCTGGTGGCCATCACCGGCATCAGCTTGAATGCCTTGACCCGCGACCAGGGGAACGGACCGTGCTCGATCTGGTCGACCACGCCAACGTCGAAGTTCAGCGCCTCGGCTTCGCCGAGCTGCACGTTCTGAGCCTTGAGGCGGTAGTGCGCGGTGCTGGTGAAGAAGTGCTGCTCCAGCGAAGCCAGCTCGATGGTCATGCTGCCACCGTTGCCGACCAGGGCCTTCTTCAGTTCTTCGTTACCACGCGCGACGGAGCGCTCCAGCTCCGCCGGCAGCTGCTTGCCGGTGTACCAGGCGCCTGCGGTGGTTGCGGCGGCGATGGCGACGGCCAGGCCGCAGAGGATGCCTACTGATTTCTTCATGAATAGAACCGATTGCTGTCCATAGGAGGGCGAATACGCAGCCCAGGGAGGTGGCCACGCAAGGGTGCAAGAATATCACCGAAGGCCCGGGAACGCGGCGCTTTCGCGGGGTTTTCTATCTGTCCGAGCCTTGTCTGATCCTTGTAGGAGCGGTCTTGTGCCGCGAAAGGGCCGCAAAGCGGCCCCGGCGATCTTTGCGGCAACGCTGAACGCCAGGGGCTGCCATGCAGCCCTTTCGCGGCGCAAAGCCGCTCCTTCAGGGAGCAAGCACGACCAAGAGATTGTCAATTTTTACGAACACCGAAATCGACTTACGCTTCATGAAACGACAAAAACAAAGTAAAAAACGACCAAAATCCCGATACCAATAAGGGTCACCTATCCCCTTGTCATGTTTAACTTGACACTCGATCTCCCATCGTTTTTATTTCCCCCACCTTGCACGCGCCCCACTCACGAAGAAGAAAAAAGCGCCGCCATGATGCCCAATCGCCCCAGCCCCCAAGCGCCGCCTTCCTCGTCCTGGCGCTGCCTGCCCTGATACCCGCGCCCACCCCGCGCACTCCCTCGCTCCAACATAAAAGGTGAACAACATGGAGCCTGTCCGCTCGACCTTGCCGTGCCTGCCGCACGCCGTGCCCGTTGCCCAGGATCAGGAGAGCCGCCCGCATGCAGCCTGACCACAGCGCACCCGGCAATGGCCAATTCCGCAAATCCCTGCGCCTCTGGCACGTGGTGATCATCGGCCTGGCCTACCTCACGCCGATGACCGTGTTCGATACCTTCGGCATCGTCTCGGGCATCACCGCCGGGCATGTGCCCAGCGCCTACATCCTGGCCCTGCTGGGCATCCTGTTCACCGCTGTGAGCTACGGCACCCTGGTGCGGCGTTTCCCGCAATCCGGTTCGGCCTACACCTACACCCAGCGCGCCATCAACCCGCACGTGGGCTTCCTGGTCGGCTGGTCGTCGCTGCTGGACTACTTGCTGCTGCCCATGGTCAATGCGCTGCTGGCCAAGCTCTACCTGTCGGCGATGTTCCCCGAGGTCCCGGGTTGGGTATGGGTGACCGGGTTCGTCACCCTGATCAGCCTGATCAACATGCGCAGCGTCAACCTGGTGGCGCATTTCAACCTGCTGTTCGTCGTCGTGCAGGTGGCAATCATTGCCGTGTTCCTCTACCTCTGCTGGCGTGGCCTGGGCCACGGCGAAGGGCTGGGTACCGCCTGGAGCCTGGTGCCGTTCGCCGACGACCAGACCCAGTTCGCCGCGCTGGCCGCCGGCGCGACCATCCTGTGCTTCTCGTTCCTGGGCTTCGACGCAGTGACCTGCCTGTCGGAAGAGACCCGCAACCCGGGCAAGACCATCCCCCGGGCGATCTTCCTCACCGCCCTGATCGGCGGCGCGGTGTTCATCCTGGTGTCGTACTTCATCCAGGCCTACTTCCCGACCATGGCGCGCTTCCACGACCAGGAAGCGGCCCTGCCGGAAATCGCCCTGTACGTCGGTGGCAAGCTGTTCCAGTCGGTGTTCATCGCCTGCACGGTGATCAACACCATCGCCTCGGGGCTGGCCTCGCAGACCAGCGTCTCGCGCCTGTTGTACGTGATGGGCCGCGACAACGTGATCCCGGCCAGCGTGTTCGCCCGCCTGCACACCCGCTACAAGACCCCGGTGATGAACATCGCGGTGGTTGGCCTGATCTCGCTGTCGGCGATCTTCTTCGACCTGGTCACCGCCACCTCGATCATCAACTTTGGCGCCCTGGTGGCCTTCAGCTTCGTCAACCTGTCGGTGATCAACCACTGCTATATCCGCGAAGGCCAGAACAAGGGCCTGACGAACAACCTCAAGTATCTGGTGGCGCCGACGATAGGCTTCTGCATCATCGTCTCGCTGTGGCTGGACCTGAACCAGAACTCGCTGCTGTTCGGCGGGATCTGGGCCGCGCTCGGGGTGCTGTACCTGGCCTGGCTGACCAAGGCCTTCCGGGTCGCACCGCCCAATTACGTCGCTGAATGACACCGGCCCACAACAACGCCCGCGCCTGACCGCGGGCGTTGTGCTTGAACCAAAAGGAACGTCACCATGCCGCTGCGTCGCCTCTCCATCCAGTGGAAGATCACCTTGCTGGCCGGCCTGTGCCTGCTGGCCATCGTCGCCCTGCTGGTCGCCACCTCGCTCACCCAGGCCAGGCGCAGCGCGGCGCTGGTCAGCCAGGCCAACGCCGAGATGCTCGAGCACAGTGCGCGCCTGCGCCTGCAGGCCCACGCCGAGACCCAGGCCCTGCGCATCCAGCGCTATTTCATGGATGCCTACCAGTACGGCAACGGCTTCGCCCGGCTGGTGCAGGTGCTCAAGGCGCGCGGCGACAGCGACCTGCGCGCGGTACTGACGGCCCAGGCTCGCAGCGCCTTGGCGGGCAACCCGAACCTGACCGGCCTGTACCTGGTCTTCGAAGCCAATGCCCTGGACCACCAGGACAACCGCTTCGTCGCCCAGGCCAACCTGGGCAGCAACGACAGCGGCCGCTTCTCGCTGTACTGGTCGCAATCGAGCCCAGGCGCGCTGCAAGCCGAAGCCATGCCCGAGTCGATGCTGGCCGACGCCACGCTCGGCGCCAACGGCTCGCCCTACAATCGCTGGCTGACCTGCCCGCAGCAGACCGCCAAGGCTTGCGTGCTCGACCCGTACTTCGACGAGGTCGATGGCCGCCAGGTACTGATGACCAGCATCGCCCTGCCACTGATCGAGGGCGGCAAGGTGGTCGGCGTGCTCGGCCTGGACATTGGCCTGGACAACTTGCAGCAACTGAGCCTGGATGGCCGCCAGGAATTGTTCGACGGTCAGGGCCAGGTCAGTATCGTCAGCCCTGCCGGGTTGCTGGCCGGCAACAGCCGTGACGCCAGCAAGCTGGCCAAGCCCCTGGAGCAGACCGTGGCCGACGGCCTGCTGCGCGTCGCCCGACCATTCACCCCGATCCCCGACGCCGCGCCCTGGCAGGTCCTGCTGGAGCTGCCCGAGCAGGTGCTGCAGGCGCCGGCGGTGGCCCTCAACCAGCGCCTGGACGCCCATAACCAGAGCGCCAACCTGAGCAGCCTGTTGATCGGCCTGGGGGCGGCGGTCGCCGGCCTGCTGCTGGTCTGGCTGACCGCCCGCGGCGTGACCCGGCCAATCCTCGCCGTAGCTGCGCGGCTGAAGGATATCGCCAGTGGCGAAGGCGACCTGACCCGGCGCCTGGACTACGCCCGCGACGACGAACTGGGCCAGTTGACCGGCTGGTTCAACCGTTTCCTCGACAAGCTTCAGCCGGTGATCGCCCAGGTCAAGGGCTCGCTGCTGGAAGCCCGTGGCACCGCCGATCAATCGGCGCTAATCGCCAGCCAGACCAGCGCCGGCATGCAGCAGCAGCATCGCGAGATCGAACAGGTGGCCACCGCCGCCAACGAGATGAGCGCCACCGCCCAGGACGTTGCTCACAACGCCTCGCAGGCTGCCCAGGCCGCCCGTGGTGCCGACCAGGCCGCCCGTGAAGGGCTGGCGCTGGTCGACGCCAATCGCCAGGCCATCGATCGGCTGGCCAACGGCATGGACTCTGCGATGCAGGAAGCACGCGCACTGGAAAGCCGCAGCGAGCAGATTGGCTCGGTACTGGAGGTAATCCGCGCGATCGCCGAGCAGACCAACCTGCTGGCCCTCAATGCGGCCATCGAGGCAGCCCGCGCCGGCGAGGCCGGGCGTGGTTTTGCCGTGGTTGCCGACGAGGTGCGCAACCTGGCGCAGCGCACCCAGGTGTCGGTGGAAGAAATTCGCCAGGTGATCGAAGGCCTGCAGCAGGGAACCCGGGATGTGGTCGAGGCCATGCACGGCGGCCAGCGCCAAGCCCAGGACAGCGCCACGCAGATGGAGCAGACCCTGCCCGCCCTGCAGCGTATCGGCGAGGCGGTGACGGTGATCACCGACATGAACCTGCAGATCGCTTCGGCGGCCGAGGAGCAGAGCGCGGTGGCCGAAGAGGTGAACCGCAACGTGGCCGGGATCCGCGATGTGACCGAGTCGCTATCGGGGCAGGCCGACGAGTCGGCGCGGATCAGCCAGGCCTTGAACCGCCTGGCCAACCAGCAGCAGGCGCTGATGGAGCAGTTCCGGGTGTAGGTACACCTCTGTAGGAGCGGCTTCAGCCGCGAGCACCCGCACAGCGGGTGCCAGACGCCGCGTCGCCTGCATCGCGGCTGAAGCCGCTCCTACAGGGTCGACACCCCCCAAGACTTTCATGTCCCGTTGACGTTCTTTTCACGTTGCCTGCATTAGCGTCGCCTCCCTTACCCGCCGCTCGCCGGATCCGGCAATTTCAGGTTCATCGAGGCATACGTGTCGACTTCTTCTACCTCCACCCGCAAACGCATGGACTGGGCCGGCCTGGGTTGGCTGCTGCTGTTCTTCTGGTACTTCTCCGGCGTGACCCAGGCCCTGCTGCTGTTCAGCGGCACCACCGGCTTCGCCGGCTTTCGCGACGCTTTCATCCTCAGCAGCCTGTGGCTCGCCCCGGTTCTGCTGCTACCGCGCCTGACCCGCCCGCTGTCCGCGCTGATCGGGTTGGTGCTGTGGGCTTCGTCGCTGGTGGGCCTGAGCTACTTCGGCATCTATCATCAGGAGTTTTCGCAGAGCGTCATCTTCGTGATGTTCGAATCGAACACCGCCGAAGCCAGCGAATACTTCAGCCAGTACTTCAGTGTCACGCTGTGCCTGGCACTGCTGCTCTACACGGTCGTTGCCGTGTTGCTGTGGAGGCGCATCCGCCCGGTCACCCTGCCCCTGCACACGCGCCTGCCACTGGTCGTCGTGTTGCTGGCCGCAATCCTGGTCTACCCCTTCTACAAACAGATGGTCACCCAGGAACGCTCGTTCGCCGATGCCCGGGAAAAGGTCGAGCAACGCATGGAACCCGCCGTGCCGTGGCAACTGGTGGTCGGCTACCGGCAGTACCGCCAGCAACTGGACAACATGCAGGAACTGCTTGACCAGAACGCCGCGCTGCCTCCGCTGCAAGGGCTCAAGGACAGCAACGGCGACACGCCACGCACCCTGGTGCTGGTGCTGGGCGAGTCCACCACCCGCGAACACATGCACGTGTACGGCTACAACCGTGACACCACGCCCAACCTCGATGCCCTGGCCGCCAGCGACAAGGGCCTGACGGTGTTCCGCAACGTCGTCTCGCCGCGCCCCTACACCATCGAGGTGATGCAGCAGATCCTGACCTTCGGCGACGAAGAACACCCTGATCGCTTCCTCACCGACCCGTCGCTGATCAACCTGATGAAACAGGCGGGCTACAAGACCTTCTGGATCACCAACCAGCAGACCATGACCAAGCGCAACACCATGCTCACCACCTTCTCCCAGCAGACGGACGAGCCGGTGTACCTGAACAACCAGCGCAACCAGAATGCCAGCCAGTACGACGATGTGGTGCTGCCTCCCTTTGAAAAGGCCTTGCAGGACCCGGCGCCGAAGAAGCTCATCATTGTCCACTTGCTCGGCACGCACATGGACTACCGCTACCGCTACCCGGCGCAGTACGAGCACTTCAAGGACAAGCAGGGGGCGCCCGCGGCACTCTCACCTGACCAGGTGGAAACCTACAACTTCTACGACAATGCGGTGCGCTACAACGACTTCGTGGTATCGAGCCTGATCAAGCGCTACTCGGCGAGCACCCCGAACGGCTTCCTGCTGTACCTGTCCGACCACGGCGAGGACGTCTACAGCTCCGGCAATCACGACCGCCTGGGCCGCAACGAAGGCGATCCGACCCGGCCGATGTACACCATTCCGTTCCTGCTCTGGACTTCACCGAGCTGGCAGGCCAGCCACCCACGCGACCTGCAGGCGGCGGCCGCACGCCCTTACAGCAGCGCGCACCTGATCCATACGTTGTCCGACCTGGCCGGCCTCAGCTACGACCTTTACCAGCCCGCCAAGAGCGTGGTCAGCGATCAGTTCGTCGCCACACCGCGCTGGATCGGCAACCCCTACGCGAAGAATGGCCTGCATGACTTCGATAAGTTGCCCACTGGCAAGGCGGACAAACAGCAGACTGTCAGCAGTGACACGCCCAAGCCGGGCAAGATATGAGCAGGAAACAGGCGACGAGGAGCCTGGCACCGGCCTTGCCGGTGTTCGCCAGCAAGGCTGGCTCCTACGGGTTTGAATCCATGCCGGCAATCACGCCGTGGTGATTGCCTGGCGTTTGCCCGCATAGTCAAGGAAGGCGTCCAGGTCGCCACTGCTGAGCATGCGCGCCACCGCCTTCACCTCATCGACCGGCCAATCCCACCAGGCCGCCTCGAGCAGCGCCTCGCGCACGGGCTCGTCGAAGCGCCAGCGGATGAACTTGCATGGGTTGCCGCCCACCACCGCGTAGGGCGGCACGTCGCGCGTGACCATGGCACCGGCGGCAACGATCGCGCCATGGCCGATGGTCACCCCGGAGAGAATCATTGCATTGGTGCAGATCCAGCAGTCGCTGCCGATCACCACATCGCCCTTGCTCGGGGCATAGTCCTTGATATCGTCCAGGCCCTTGATCATGGCCGGAAACGGGTAGGTGGTCAGCCAGTCGGTGCGATGCTCACCACCCAGCAAGACCTGCACCCCGGCGGCAATCGAGGTGTAGTTACCGATACGCAGCACCGCATCGTCACCGAATTCGGTGACCACCGGCGTGCCATAGCTGCCCACGCCCACGCTGGCGCGGGGGTAGCTCAAACGGATCTTCTCCGCTGCCCGGTCGAGTTTGTCCATGGCGCGCAGACGCTTGCGCTCGCGGCGATTGATCAGTTTCTGCCAGAGATTCAAGAAAGGTATCCAGGGGCGAAGTTGGAAGGAATCATCAACGGTGGAACAACAGGCGCTTGATACGCCTGAACGTGGTCTTGTTGTAATGACGCAGTGGAATGCCACGCAGCAGTTCCCAGGCGTAGCCCTTGTCCGACACCACCGCGTACTTCAGGGCCTTGTGCACCAGCACCGAACGCCCCCAGGCGTAAGCCGGATGCTCGCGATACGGGGCGATGGTCCTGAGGTCGGCCTCGAGCAGCACCTTGAACTTTCGCGACAGGTTGTTGGGGTGGCGCCGGTAACGCGTGACGCAGACCGGAAGCTCATGGATTTCGTAACCCTGCGAGGCGATGCGCAGGGTCATCTGGAAGTCCTGGACCTTGATCGCCGGGTCATAGAATTTCGCCGCCCGCATCGCTTCCATGCGGTACAACGAAGCCGGTGCACCGATCACCACGGCATCGCGCAGGATCTGCTCGAAGCTGAAGGTCTTGATCTCGCTGCGTTGCTGCACCTTGGTGTCGCGGCCTTCCGTGTCCATGTAGGTGATCAGCGCCCCCACGCACCCTACTTGCGGGTGCTCGTCCAGATAACGGGCACGCACGCTGAGCGAGTGTGGCAGCATGATGTCGTCCAGGTCCGGCGTCGACACATAGACACCACGGGCATGGGCAAGCCCGGTGTTGAGTGCGCCGCTGACGCCCTGGTTGGCTTGGGTGAGGAGCGTGAAGTTGTAGGTTTTCTGCAACTCGCGCAGCATTTCCACGCTGCGGTCGCTCGAGCCATCATCGACGATGATGACTTCGAAGTTCGGGTAATCCTGAGCAAAGATACTCTGCAGGGCTTCCTGCAGGTACTTCTCGGCGTTGTAGCAGGGTGCCACGACGGAGATCAGCGGGGGCTGGGTCTCGCTGTGGTGCTCGCTTCCATGTGTCATTGATCTAAGGCGCCTCTGGCCGCGGTGGAATGGCCTCCCGACGGGCAACATGACAGTGTTGCGCCGGGCGAACGAGATTATACGCGATCAGACAGTGAACACGACAAAGCTGGCACATGCAATGCTGCCCACGGACTTCCGACAGGCCAGGACGGGCCCTCACTGCCCCAGTTGCCCCAGGTCCGCCGCCAACTGCAGCCTCGCGGTATACCACTCGACCACCGAGCTGACCCGGCGCTGTTGCGCACTCGCCAGGTCGTTCTGCGCATTCAGCAACTCGATGATGCTTCCGACCCCAGCCTTGTAGCGCCCCAATGCCACCCGATACGACTGGCTGGCACTGCCGACCAGGCGCCGACTGATGGCCAGGGCCTGGGTGCGCGCCGCGAGGGCCTGGCGGCTGCGCCATACACTCAGGGCAATGCTGCGCTCGGCTTGCTGCAGGTCCTGCTCACGTGCACCGGCCTCGTATTCGGCGGCGCGGGTCCGGCGCCGGGCGAGAAAGCCGTCGAAAATCGGCACGGTAACTTGCAGGCCCACCGTCCAGGTTTCTATCTGCTGGCGCGAAGCCACCTGCTCCACCGGCGTGTCGTCATGCCGATAACTGCTGTACAAGGCTATCTTCGGTCGCCCCTGGGCGCGCTCCGCATCGGCTCTGGCCAGGCTCGACGACCATTCGGCGCGAGCCTTCGCCACGGACGGGTGGTTGAGCCTGGCTTGCTCCATCAGGGCATCGACGCCGGCCATGAAGGCCGCTTCCTGTCCCTCGGGCTCATTCAGGGCCTCGAGCCGCAGCGGCGTGGACGGCGAAAGGCTGAGCGCACTGGCAAGCGCCCCCTGGGCCGTGGCCAGGTCACCCTCGGCCAGCACCCGCTCGAGCCGGGCCTGTTCGTAGGTGGTCTGTGCCTGCAAGCGGTCGGCCTGCTCACCCGCGCCAGCCTGATGCTTGGCGGTCGTCACCTTGAAGCTGTCGGCGGCCAGCGCCTCGATACTGCGACGCGCTTCGAGCAACGCATCATTGGCCTGCACCTGGTAGAACGCCTTGCTGGTGTCGAGTACCACCTGCTGGATCTTCGCCACCCGGCTGCTGCTCGCCGCATTGAGCAGTTGCCGGGCACTTTCCACCTTGGCTTCGCGCAGGCCGAAGTCGTACAGCACCCAGTTGAGGTTCACGCCATAGCTGCTGGTACGCGCATCCAGCGTCGAGTTTGCGTCGGAGAAACCCTCGTAACGGGTCTTGCGGTTGGCCCTGCCAGTGCTGGCGACGCCCTGCAGCGTCGGCCAGTAGGCAGACTGCTCGGCCTCCATGCTGGCCTGGCTGCTCAGTTGCATGCGCCAGGCCGCCTCGATTTCAGGGTCGGCGCACAGGGCCATGGCCACGGCCCGCGACAAACCCAGCGCCTCCCCGGGGCGCAAAGGCCCGGGGCACGCCTGCAATGCGCCGATGGCCAGACACGGCAGGCTCGACAGCGCAAGCAGCGCGGCCAAGCGGCGCCACCCGTTCATCGCGCCGCGTCTTGCCGGGGGCCATTGTCGGCCAACCGACCGTTGACCAAGGCCACCACACGCCGGGCCGAGCGTATGGTGTCCGGTCGGTGAGCAACGATCACCCGCGTGATGTTCAACGTTTGCAGGGCCTGGTTCACCGCATTCTCACGCTGGATGTCCAGGTGACTGGTGGCTTCGTCGAGAAACAGCAAGCGGGGTTTGCGATAGAGCGCACGCGCCAGCAGGATGCGTTGCTTCTGCCCACCCGACAGCACCGTGCCCATGTCCCCGACCAGGGTGTTGTAGGCCATCGGCATGCGCACGATATCCTCATGCACCGCGGCCAGCCGGGCGCATTGCTCGACCCAGCCCTGGTCGACGTCACTGGCGAAGAAGCTGATGTTGTCGCCGATCGAGCCGGCGAACAGCACGTCGTCCTGCAGCACCGTGGCGCTGATGCCCCGCAATCGGTCGAGGTTGTTCGCGTCCACCGGTTCACCGTCGAGCAGCACCTGCCCCTCGACCGGTGGCAGGATGCCAAGCATGACATTGAGCAAGGTGGTCTTGCCGCACCCGGACGGCCCGACAATGGCCAGCGACTCGCCCGGCTCGACGGTCAGCGACAGACCATCGAGCACCCACGGCTCAAGGTCCGAATAGCGAAACCGCAACTGACGCACTTCCAGCCGCGGCACCGGGCCATCCGGTGGTACATCCACCAGCCCTCCCCGCCCCTCGGCCTGCTGCAGCACGATGTCTGCCAGGCGCTCGCCATGCAGGCGCAGCATCACCACATCCACCAGCTTGTCGATCAGCCCCGCCACCCGGCCATTGAACTGGTCCTTGTAGGCGTTGAAGGCGATCAGCATGCCGGCGCTGAACACCCCCTCGATCACCTGCCTGGCGCCCAACCAGATCACCAGCAGTGTCACCGTGCCGAACAGCAAACCGTTGAACGCGCGATATAACAGTTGCAGTTTCTGCGGGCGCAGCCCGGCGTTGATCTCGTCCACCAACAGGCCGCCCCAGACGGTGGCGCGCTGCTCCTGGCGAGCGAACAGCTTGAGGGTGCGCACCCCGCGCATGGTTTCCAGGAAGTAGCTCTGTTGCCTGGCGGCACGCACCAGCTCTTCCTCGCTGGCCCGCCGCAATGGGCCGAACCAGGCCCAGCGCGCCAGCGCATAAAGCAGCATGGCGGCGACCGCGATCAAGGCCAGCGGCGGGCTGTAGAGGAACATCAAGGCCAGGGTCACCACCGTCATCACCCCGTCGAGCAAGGACTCGATGAACGACGTGGTCAGGGTGCGCTGGATCGCCTTGAGCGAGCCGAAGCGCGAGACGATATCGCCCAGGTGGCGGCGCTCGAAGTACGCCACCGGCAAACGCACCAGGTGGTTGAACACATTGATCTGCCACTGGCTACCCAACAGCGTGCCGAGATACATCAATGCCCAGGACCGCGCCAGCGACAGGGCCTGCTGGGCCACCAGCAACAAGCCGAAACCGAGTGCCAGTACGGCCAGCAGGTCGCGGTCGGCGCTGACCAGCACCTTGTCGATCACCGTCTGCAGGAAGAACGGCGTGAGGATCATGCACACCTCCAGCGCCACGCCCAACGCCAGCACATGCCCCAGCCCCCCGCCAAAGCCCTGCACCCGGCCGAGCAAACGCCGCAGCGGCAACGGGGTCTTCGTCTCGCCGGGCTGGAAATCATCGTGTGGCCACAGCTCGAGGGCGACGCCGGTAAAGGCCTCCGACACCGCCTGGCGGGTCAGCCGGCAAACGCCACGCGCCGGGTCGTGCAGCGTCACCCAACGGGGCCCGACCTCCTTGAGCACCACGAAGTGGTTGAAATTCCAATGCAGGATGCAGGGCAGCTTGAGCTGCTCCAGCGCCTCCAGTTCCAGGCGCAATGGCCGGCTGGCCAAACCCAGTTGCGCCGCCATGGCCATCAGTTGCTTGAGGGTCGCCCCCTTCATCGAGGGCGACAGCTTCTGACGCAGCGACGGCAGGTCGTGCACCTGCCCGTGGAAAGCCGCGATCATCGCCAGGCAGGCCTGGCCGCATTCGGCCGCCTCGACCTGGAGGATGACCGGCAACTTGCGGCCGACGCCGAAATTCAGGGATTGGGCAATGCTCACAGTCGTTTCCCTATGCCGCGCAGCGGTTCAAGCAGCCATTCATAGAGCGGCAGGTTTTCCAGCATGATGTCGGCGTCCAATTGCATCCCCGAACGCAAACGCTCCTCGCGCCCGCGGGCGAACAGGCTCTGCCGCTCCAGGGTGACTCGCACCCGGTACAACGGCCCCTGTTCGCGCAACGCTTCGGAGGCCACGCCCACGGTCATGATTTCATCGGCGGGCAATGCACTGCGCGACACCGAAACCACCGTTCCCCGGGCCAAGCCGAAATGCTGATAGGGATAGGCCTGATAACGCAGCATCACGGCATGGCCAGGCCGCACGAAACCGGCTGAGCGGCTGGGCACATACAGTTCGGCGTAGAGTTGGCTGTTCCGGGGCACCAGACTGAACAGGGGGCGGCTGACGTCGGCGCGGGCACCGTTGACCACGCCGATGGCGGTCACTTCCCCGGCGGCCGGCGCGGTGATGACGATCTGCCGCTTCACCTCGCTTTCCAGCAGGCTGCTCTGGCTCTCCAGCAATCGTCGGTCGAGGTCCGCCAGTTGCTTGGTCTGGTTGAAGGGCAGTTCGGCAAGTTCGGCGCGCAAGGCCGCGCTGTCGTTGCGCAGGGCCAGCAGCGAGCGGTTCAGCTCCTCGGCCCGCAAGCGCACTTCGAGCACCGCATCCTGCTTGGCTTGCAGCAGATCGCGGGAAACGAAGTCCTGGCGCTGCAGTTCCGAGTAGCGTTCAGCGATGCCCTGGGCCAGGGCTTGCCGTTGAGCAGTCAGGGCTATCTGCGCGGCAACCTTGTCCTGCTCGCCCTGCAGCATCGCCAGGCGCCGCTGCTTGCCCTCGCGCTCCTGCTGATGCAGCACCTTGGTTTCGGTGATTTCGTCGGCCAGGCTGCTGTTGCGGCGCTGGATCAGGCGGCTGATGGCGACCTGGTTCGCAGCGGCATCGCCGTTGTGGGTGTCGCTGACCAGGGTCAGCAATGCCACCCCCGCCTGTACCTGCTGGCCCTCGCTGACGGCAAGGTCCTGGACCACGCCAACCTGAGGGGCGAATACCTTGACCAGCCCCCCTTCAGGCACCAATACACCCGTGACAGCCTCGCGGCGGGTGTAGCTGGCAAGGCCGAGAAACAGCGCCAGCAGGACGCAGAACAGCACTGCGCCGGCACCCGCCAAACGCAACGACGGCGGCGAGACCAGCACCACGTTGCCCAGCTCCTTGTCCCTGCCTGCGTGCAGCGCTTCCTTTCGAAATAGCATTCCCTGACCACGATTCCGGCAAACCTGTACAACCAGCCTAAACAGGCAGAAACCCGTCGGCACTAGTACAGGTGGACTATTGCGCGAAGCTCATGGTGGTCGGCTGGAGGGCGCCACGACAGTGGCATCACGACATTAGGTCACCCGTGCTATTGCCGGAGACAGGCGGGGCGGGAAAGTATTTCGTCATGCCCTGGACCACAGGGCGTGCCCCAGACGGAACAACACCAACGAGAAAGAGGAAGCTCTCAATGAACACCGAACAAGAAAACCTCCGCACCCTCAGCACCGACGAACTGGACCAGGTCAGCGGTGGCTTCTCGGTCGAGGCCTTTGGCTACCATGTCGGCGCCGACGTCGTGAACTATGGCCAGGGCGACATCCTCCATGTCAGCTGGGGCTCGGACAACTCCTACAACTTCAGGGAGTTCCAGCTGTGCGCGCAGTGACGGGTCGCCGGCGGACATTCGACTGAAGCGCCATCGCCAGAGGTTCGACAGCCTTGGGCGGGCTGAACGGTGAAAACGAAAAACCCCGCTCCATTGCTGGAAGCGGGGTTTTTCATACTGCATATGGTGGGTCGTGTAGGATTCGAACCTACGACCAATTGGTTAAAAGCCAACTGCTCTACCAACTGAGCTAACGACCCGTTGGATGGCGCGTATATTACTGATTTCTCAGAGGAAATCAACACCCCACAGGAAATTTTTCAAAAATACCGGGTCGGGTCCTCTACACCGGCAGCCTTGAAGCCATCGGCACGCAAGCGGCAACTGTCGCACTTGCCACAGGCACGTCCCGCGTCATCGGCCTGGTAGCAGGACACGGTGAGGCTGTAGTCCACGCCCTGGGCGATGCCGGCCTGGACGATCTGGGCCTTGCTCAAGTTCTGCAAGGGCGCCTGGATACGGAAGCCCTGCCCCTCGACACCGGCTTTGGTCGCAAGGTTGGCCATGCGCTCGAAGGCCTCGACGAACTCGGGGCGACAGTCCGGGTAGCCGGAGTAGTCAACCGCGTTCACCCCGATGAAGATGTCGCGAGCTTCAAGCACTTCGGCCCAGCCCAACGCCAGCGAAAGAAACACGGTATTGCGCGCTGGCACGTAAGTCACCGGAATGCCCTCACCCGGCGCCTCAGGCACGTCGATGCTGCTGTCGGTCAGGGCCGAGCCACCAATGCCATTGAGGTTCAAACCGATCACCTTGTGCTCGACAACGCCCAGATCGCGAGCGACCCGGGCCGCGGCATCGAGCTCGGCACGATGCCGCTGGCCGTAGTCGAAGCTCATGGTGAAGCAGGCATAGCCTTCGGCCTTGGCCAAAGCCACCACGGTGGCCGAGTCCAGGCCACCGGAAAGCAGGATTACCGCGCGTTTGTCAGTCATGTCTTTTCTCTCAGCGTCCGGGTTCGTCGTTCCACAACAGCTTGTGCAGCTGCAGTTGGAAACGCACGGGCAGGTTGTCGGCGACGATCCAGTCGGCCAGGTCAGTGGCGCTCACCTGATGGTGGCTGGGCGAGAACAGCACTTCGCCCGCCCGCTCGGCCAGGTTGAACTGAATCAGCTTGGAGACCGCCCAGTCGTAGTCATCGCGGGAACAGATGACGAACTTGACCTGGTCATTGCGGGTCAGCAGCTCGATGTTCTCGTAGCGGTTGCGGTGAGACTCCTCGGAGCCCGGGGTCTTGAGGTCGACCACGCGACTTACCCGGGTATCGGTGCCAGCGATGTCGAGGGCGCCACTGGTTTCCAGCGACACCTCGTAGCCCGCGTCGCACAGGCGCTGCAACAGCGGCAAGGCGTTGGGCTGGGCCAGCGGCTCGCCGCCGGTGACACAGACGTAGCGCGGCTTGAAACCGGCCACCTGCTCGAGAATCGAGTCGAGGGTGCGCACAGTGCCGCCACTGAAGGCGTAGGCGCTGTCGCAGTACTGACAACGCAGGGGGCAACCGGTGAGGCGCACGAATACCGTGGGCAGCCCAGCCGTTCGCGTTTCACCCTGCAACGAGTAAAAGACTTCGGTGATGCGTAATGTGTCTTGCATGATCGCCACGGGCGTGACAGCTGAACAGGCTGTCCGCCTCCGTCAGGCACTGTCGCGGACTCGACATGGCGTTATCCGCGGCAGCGTGTTTACAAAAAATGGGGTACGGATTCTAACGAAAAAACCCGCGACAGGCGCGGGTTTCTTTCAAACGTGTTGCTCAGAGCTTTTGCAGGTCGCGTTGTGCCAGTTGCGCGGCGGAGGTGCCGGGGTACTGGGTGATGACCTGCTGCAGGATGCCCTTGACCTTGTCGGTGTGGCCCATGCGGCGCTCGACGTCGGCCAGCTTGTAGAGCGAGTCCGGCACCTTGCTGTGCTGCGGGTACAGCTGGCTGACCTTGGCGAAGGCCTGGCCGGCACCCTGCAGGTCGCCCTTGGCGAGGTTGACTTCGCCTAGCCAGTACTGGGCGTTGCCGGCGTACTGGCTGTTGGGGTACTTGCGCAGGAAGGCAGCGAAGGCCTGGCTGGCCTTGTCGAAGTCCTTCTGCTTGATCAGGTCGAAAGCAGCTTCATAGAACAGCTTCTCTTTCGCCGGATCACCCGGCTCGCCACTGGCGGCCGGTGGCTGCGCGGCGCTTGCGCCGGCGGCGGCACCCGTGGCGGCGTTGACGGCCCCACCGGTGGAAGAATTGTCAGGAGTCGCGGCAGGCGCGGCACCGCTGCCGATGCGGCGGTCGAGATCCTGGTAGCGCTCGAGGTTTTCCTGCTTCATGCGCGACACATCGTTTTGCAGCTCTTCGATGATGCCTTGCTGGCGGGAAAGTTGGTCCTGCATCTGTTGCAGCTGCATGAACAGCTGGCCGTTTGCAGAAGCAGGGGCCGAAGCCCCTGCCCCGGCATAGGCGCCGCTCGTGCCATAACCCGCAGGTGGATAGCCACCCGCGTTGTCATCTACTACGGGAACTGCAGCCCACGCCGAGAAGGGCAGGCTGAGTGCGAGGACGGTCAAAGCACGACGGCACATACGCATAAGAACTTACTTACGCAGTTCTACGCGACGGTTTTGAGCCCAGGACTGCTCGTCGTTACCGGTGGCAACTGGACGCTCTTCGCCGTAGGAAACCAGTTCCAGCTGAGCAGGGGAAACGCCCTGCAGAACCAGGTAGCGTTGAACGGCCTTGGCACGACGCTCACCCAGAGCCATGTTGTACTCGCGGGTGCCGCGCTCGTCGGTGTTGCCTTCCAGAACAACGCGGTTGCCGTTGGACTTCAGGTCCTTGGCGTGAACGTCCAGAGCGCGCATGGCTTCTGGCTTCAGGTCCGAGCTGTCGTATTCGAAGTAGAAGGTGGTGATTGCGCGCAGGGCGGCTTCTTCGCTCAGGGAACCGTCAACAGCGCCAGTGTTGGCACCGTAGCCAGCGTTCGGATCAACAGCGCCTTCACCAGCGTTGTCACCGCCTTTCGAGGAGCAACCTACAGCTACAGCCATGGCCAGAGCCAGCGCAGCGAATTTACCAAACTTCAGCATTTCCATCGTGAAACTCCTAATGAAACCCCAGTGTGTTAAGCAAAAGTATTACGCCGCAATCAGTTCAGGTAAGGGGACCAGGACGGTTCTCTGACTTCACCTTGAGCGGTAGGAAGTGGGAGCCTCACGCGGCCATTAAGCGACACGAGCATCAAGACTCCCCGGCCCTGCTGGCGGGTGGCGTAGATTAGCATGGTGCCGTTTGGCGCAACAGTGGGAGACTCATCAAGACTGGTCTCGGTGAGAATCTTTACACTTCCGCGCTGCAAGTCCTGGGCCGCCACCTTGAAGTTGGTGAAACCCTGCTGGCGATGGATCATCACCAAGGTCTTTTCATCCGCCGACAGTTTCGGGTTGGCGTTGTAGTTACCCACGAACGTCACACGCTCGGCACCACCACCGCTGACCGACTGCTTGTAGATCTGCGGCTTGCCGCCACGGTCGGAAGTGAAGTACAGGGTGTTGCCATCCTTGCCCCAGAACGGCTCGGTATTGATACCCGGGCCCGCGGTGACACGGCTGATCTGGCGCGAGGCCACGTTCATCACATAGATGTCCGGGTTGCCGTCCTTGGACAGCACGAACGCCAGGCGGGTACCGTCAGGCGACCAGGCCGGCGCACCGTTCAGGCCTTCGAAGTTGGTGACCTGCTCGCGGCGACCGGTGTCGATGTGCTGGACGAAGATGCGCGGGCGCTTCTGCTCGAACGAGACATAGGCGATCCGCTTGCCATCCGGTGCGAAGCGTGGCGACAGGATCGGCTCACGCGACTGCAGCAGGGTCACTGCACGGGCACCGTCGTAGTCCGAACGCTGCAGGGTGTAGCGGGTGTTGTTGGTCGAGAATCGTTCGGCGGTCACGTACAGCATGCGGGTGGAGAAAGCGCCCTTGATGCCGGTGAGCTTCTCGAACGACTGGTCGGCGATGTAGTGCGCCATGTCGCGCAACTGGTCGACGCCACCAGCGACGCTGCCGGTCAGCACTTGCTGCTCGGTGGCGACGTTGAACAGGGCGTAGCTCACCTGCAGGCGGCCGCCGGACGGCACGATGCTGCCGACCATCACGTACTGCGCGCCCAGCGCTTTCCAGTCACGGAAGATCACTTCGCTGGCCTGGGTTGGCAGGCTGATCATGTTCTGCCGCGGGATCGGCCCGTAGTAACCGGAGTTACGCAGGTCGTTGCTGATGATGTCAGCCATGTCTTCCGGCAGCACGCTACCGCCCTGCACGCCGAACGGCACTACCGCGATGGGGGTGGCCCGGTCGCTACCGCTGGTGACCAGGATGTTCTTTTCCTCTGCCATGGCCATGCCTGCCACGCAGCAGAGCAAGACCAGGAGTCCTCTCAGACGTTTAATCACAACGCTAGATCCTCAGGTGTAAATGTCATCTTGAATGAACGATATGGATTGAAATCGCTCGGCTTCAAGCCCTGCATCTCGGTCAACCGACCAATGTTCTTCACTGCGGCCACCGCCGAGCTGTCGAACGGGCCGTCGCCACTGGACTTGGCCACGCTCACATTGGTGACGGTGCCGTCCGGCAACATGTTGATCTGCAGAACTACCGTCATGCCCTTGCGCGCAGATGGCGGACGCGCCCAGCCCTCGGCCGCGCGCATGCGGATCAGGTCGTCGAAGTCGCCGGCCACCTGGTCACCCTGCTCGTCGGCCAGCGCCTGCTGCCGCTCGGTGGTGTCGGACAGCAGCTCGGCCAATGCCTGGGCTTTCTTGTCTTCCGCCGCCTTGCGGGCCGCTTCCTGTGCCTTTTTCTTCTGGGCGTCTGCAGCGGCCTTTTTCTTGGCCTCTTCAGCTGCCTTTTTCTTCGCGTCCTCGGCTGCCGCTTTCTTCTTGGCGTCCTCGGCTGCTTTTTTCTTCGCGTCTTCGGCGGCTTTCTTCTTCGCCTCTTCCGCAGCTTCTTTCTTGGCTTCTTCTTCGGCCTGCTTCTTGGCCTCTTCCTCAGCCTTCTTTTTGGCGATGTCGGCCTGTTGCTTCTCAGCGGCCTTCTTCGCTTCTTCGGCTTTCTTCGCTTCAGCGGCTTTCTTCTGCTCGGCGGCCTTGGCGGCTTCCTCTGCTTTCTTCGCTTCGGCGGCCTCGCGGGCCTCCTCAGCTTTTTGAGCGGCGTCGGCTTTCTTTTGTTCCGCGGCCTTCACGGCCTCCTGCTCGATCTTCTTCTGCTCCAGCTGCTCGACCTCGGTCTGGCGCGATGCGGTTTTCTTCGCTTCCCCGGCAATCTTCTGATTGGTCTGGGTGGTCGCCTGGCTCTTCGACTTGAGCTGGTAGAGCGTGGCCTGGACGATAGGCTTGGACGGCGGCAGCTCGGGCGTCATGGCAAAGCTGACGAACAGCATGCCGAACACCAGCACGTGCAGGCCAATGGCCCAGACACTGGGCCAGAAGTAGCTTTCCGAGGCGGATGGCTCTCGCTGCTGCATCAGGGCGCCTCGGTAATCAGGCCAACGTTACCGACACCGGCCTTCTGCAACCCACCCATGGCGCCCATGACCGCGCCATAGTCGACGGCCTTGTCACCACGAATGAAGACCTGGGTCTGTTTGCCCTGGTCGCGACCAGCGGCGATGATCTTTGTCACCGCACCGGTCATTTCCGGCAGGGTCATGGCCTTGTCCATCTGCTTGTCGGTGTCGACTTCGCTACCGAGGTTCCAGTAGTAAGTCTTGTCGGCCTTGATCGAGATAGTCAGAACCTGGACGTTGTTGTCCTGCGGCAGGGCTTCGCTGGAAACCTTGGGCAGATCCACCTTCACGCCCTGGTTGAGCATGGGGGCGGTCACCATGAAGATGACCAGCAGCACCAACATCACGTCGATGTAGGGCACCACGTTCATCTCGGCGACCGGCTTGCGTTTGTGGCGAACTCGGGCCATGGGTTTCTACCTGATCACTCTTCGCTGGTGTGTACTTTACGGTGCAGGATCGCCTGGAACTCATCGGCGAAGGTGTAGTAGCGGCCGATCAGTACTTCACTGCGCGCGGCAAAGCGGTTGTAGGCGATGACCGCCGGAATCGCGGCGAACAGGCCGATCGCGGTGGCGACCAGGGCCTCGGCAATGCCGGGAGCCACGGTGGCCAGGGTGGCCTGCTGGGCGCTGGCCAGGCCGCGGAAGGAGTTCATGATGCCCCAGACGGTACCGAACAGGCCGATGTACGGGCTGGTGGAACCGACGGTGGCGAGGAACGGCAGGCTCTGCTCGAGTTTTTCTTCCTCACGGGAGATGGCGACGCGCATGGCACGGCCGACACCTTCCATCACCGCGTCCGGGTCGACACCCGGTTGCTGGCGCAGGCGCGAGAATTCCTTGAAGCCGGCACGGAATACCTGCTCGACGCCCGAGTCCGGATCCGGATTGCTGCCCGCCTGGCGATACAGCTTCGACAGGTCGATGCCCGACCAGAAGCGCTCTTCGAAGGCGTCCAGCGCACGACGACCGGCGCGCAGCATGGTGCTGCGCTGGAAGATCATGATCCAGGACGTTACCGAGGCGGCCACCAGGGTGAGCATTACCAGCTGAACCACGACACTGGCATTGGCGACCAGGCTCCACATGGAGGTATGGTCGACGACGTTTGCTTCCACGCTTATTCTCCTGCGTTGGATTGAGTACCCGCACCATCCGCCAGGAACGCATCGCGCAGCGCTGGGGGAATGGCCCGGGGTTTGAAGGTGTCGGCACGCACGGCGGCCACCAGGAACTGCCCCTCGCAGAGCAGCGTTGCATCTTTTTCCCGCCAGACCTGCTGCACGAAGCGCAGGCTGGCGCGATTCAATTCAAGTACTTGCGCGGTTACCCGCAGCTCATCGTCCAGCCGCGCCGGCGCGTGGTAGCGCGCTTCGCTGGAATGGACCACGAACAGTAGATTTTCACCGGCCAGTTGCACCTGGGAGAAGCCCAGGTGACGCAGACGCTCGGTGCGCGCACGCTCCATGAACTTGAGGTAGTTGACGTAATACACCACGCCACCCGCGTCGGTATCCTCGTAATAGACGCGACAGCGGTGTGCGAACGATTCCAGCCCATTTTGCGCGCGCATACTCTAGTGCTTACTCCTGTGCTTGCCAATCCGCCCCGGCAACTGTTTTTGCATCGATAATGTCGTATTGCCAGTTCGCCGTGCACATGCCAGCGGTAGGACCATGAAAATCCCGATTCGATCTGTCATTCGTCGTCTTGGGCGGCATATTCGCCACCTTCGCAGAAGCGCCCGGGAATATTCAGGCCGAAATGCAGGTAGGCATGCCGGGTGACCACGCGACCCCGCGGGGTGCGCATGATGTAGCCCTGCTGGATCAGATAGGGCTCGAGCACGTCCTCGATGGTGTGGCGCTCTTCGCCGATCGCTGCGGCAATGTTGTCGAGCCCCACCGGACCGCCGTCGAACTTCTCGATCATGGTCAGCAGCAGACGCCGGTCGGAGTGATCGAAGCCACGCTCGTCAACATCCAGCAGGTTCAGCGCCATGTCGGCGACGGCCTTGGTGATCTCGCCCTTGCCACGTACTTCGGCGTAGTCGCGCACCCGCCGCAGCAGACGGTTGGCGATCCGTGGCGTGCCCCGCGCCCGCCGGGCGATCTCGAAGGCGCCCTTGTCGTCCATCGGCAGACCGAGAATACCAGCCGAACGGCTGACGATGGTGGCCAGGTCCTTGTTGCTGTAGAACTCCAGGCGCTGGACGATACCGAAACGGTCGCGCAGCGGGTTGGTCAGCATGCCGGCACGGGTGGTGGCGCCAACCAGGGTGAACGGCGGCAGGTCGAGCTTGATCGAGCGCGCGGCGGGGCCTTCGCCGATCATGATGTCCAGCTGGAAGTCCTCCATCGCCGGATAGAGCACCTCTTCCACCACTGGCGACAACCGGTGAATCTCGTCGATGAACAGCACGTCATGAGGTTCGAGGTTGGTCAGCATCGCCGCGAGGTCGCCGGGGCGCTCGAGGATCGGGCCCGAGGTGCTCTTGACCGACACGCCCATCTCCTGGGCGATGATGTTGGCCAGGGTGGTCTTGCCCAGGCCCGGCGGACCGAAGATCAGGGTGTGGTCGAGGGACTCGTTGCGCCCGCGCGCGGCCTGGATGAACAGTGCCATCTGCTCGCGCACCACCGGCTGGCCGATGTACTCGTCCAGGCGCAGCGGGCGGATCGCACGGTCCTGGACTTCTTCACGGTCGCGGCCGCTGGCGGCGATCAGGCGGTCGGTTTCGATCACTTGGTAATCATCCCTTTAAGGCTGCGACGGATCAGTTCCTCGCTGCTCAGACCGGCCTTGTCCTTGATCGCGGCGATCGCCTTGCTCGCTTCCTGCGGCTTGTAGCCCAGGGAGACCAGGGCACTGACCGCATCGGCCTCTGCCGAGGACTCACTGGCCACCGGCAGCGGACCGTCGGAGACCAGGGTGAACATCGCCGGGGAGGTTTCCCACGCCTTGAAGCGGTCCTTGAGCTCGACCAGCAGGCGCTCGGCGGTTTTTTTGCCGACACCCGGCACGCGCACCAGGACCGAGGCGTCCTGGGCCTGCACGCAGCGCACCAGTTCGTCCACTTCGAGGCCGGACATCAGCGCCAGCGCCAGCTTCGGCCCCACGCCATTCAGGCGGATCAGCTCGCGAAACAGCTCGCGCTCGCGCTTTTCCGCGAAGCCATAGAGCAGGTGGGCGTCTTCACGCACCACCAGGTGGGTGTGTACGGTCACTGGCTCGCCGACCTTGGGCAGGCGGTACAGGGTGGTCATCGGCACTTCCAGCTCGTAGCCCACGCCATTCACGTCGATAATCAGGTGCGGCGGCTGTTTCTCCGCCAGGGTGCCGCGCAAACGTCCAATCACGTTCCGATCCTTCCTCTCGGGCGCCGGTCGAAAACCGGTCCACCCTATCAGCAAATGCGCCAGGTGAGGGTGCCACCCGGACAAAATGTGTATCAGCGCATGAAGCGGTTACAGACGCAAGCGCCCGCCGCGCCGCCGCGCAGTCGCCAGCCCATGGGGAATCAGGCTGGAACGGGTGTGGGCATGGCACAGGGCGATGGCCAGGGCGTCGGAAGCGTCGATCTGCGGCTTTTGCGTCAGCTTGAGCAGGTGCATCACCATCATCATCACCTGCTCCTTGTTGGCGCCACCGGTGCCGGCCACGGCCTGCTTGACCTGGCTGGCCGTGTATTCCGCGATTTCCAGGCCGGCCTCGGCGGCGGCGACGATCGCCGCGCCACGCGCCTGGCCGAGCTTGAGTGCCGAATCCGCGTTGCGCGCCATGAACACCCGCTCGATGCCCATGGTCACGGGGCCGTGCTGGCGGATGATTTCGCTCACGCCACGGAAGACGATCTGCAGACGCTCATGCAGCTCACCGCCGCCGGTACGGATGCAGCCCGAGGCCACATATTCGCACCCACGGGCAGTTTGGCGGACAACGCCGAAGCCCGTGATGCGCGAACCGGGGTCGATACCAAGAATCAGAGTCATAACGCCTGCGATACAAGTGCAATCTTTACCGGCCTATTCACGGGCAAGCCCGCTCCCGCAGGTTCCCACCACTCCTCAGAGCAGCGACTCGCCTGGGGGAGCGGGCTTGCCCGCGAAAAGGCCGTCTAGGTTAACGACAACCTTAGCCCAGCGCTTCCATGATCTCGTCGGAGATCTGCGCGTTGGAATAGACGTTCTGCACGTCATCCAGGTCCTCGAGCATATCGATCAGCTTGAGCACCTTCTCGGCGCCCTCCTGATCCAGCTCGGCACTGGTGGTCGGCTGCATGACGATTTCAGCGTCAGAAGCCTTGAAGCCGGCCTCTTCCAGCGCATTACGCACGGCATAGAAGCTGTTGAACGAGGTGAACACATCAAAGGAGCCGTCGTCGTTGCTCACCACATCGTCGGCGCCGGCCTCCAGAGCCGCATCCATCAGGGCATCTTCTTCCACCTTCAATTCGGCGGCGAAGCTGATCTGCCCCTTGCGCTCGAACAGGTAGGCCACCGAACCGTCGGTGCCCAGGTTACCGCCGCATTTGGAAAAAGCGTGGCGAACGGCCGCTGCGGTACGGTTACGGTTGTCGGTCATGGCTTCGACCATGATCGCCACGCCGCCCGGGCCGTAACCTTCGTAGCTCAGCTCTTCGACGTTGTCGCTTTCGTTGGTGCCAGCACCGCGAGCCACCGCGCGATCGATGATGTCGCGACTCATGTTCGCACCCAGCGCCTTGTCCAGGGCCAGGCGCAGACGCGGGTTGGAGGCCGGATCAGCACCACCCTGCTTGGCCGCGACGGTCAGTTCACGGATCCACTTGGTGAAGATCTTGCCTCTCTTGGCATCCTGGCGTTCTTTGCGGTGCTTGATGTTCGCCCACTTGGAATGACCGGCCATAACGACTCCAAATCCTTGTAACAGAAACAGGTTCCGCCCCGAAGGGCGGAACGCGAAAAATCCTGCGCATCAGCGCGGGGGCACCCCGCTACCAGGGTGCCCCGGTCGATCACTCGACCTTGGTCTGCTCGCGCAGACGGATGTGCAGTTCGCGCAGGGCCTTGGCGTCGACCATGCCCGGGGCCTGGGTCATGACGCAGGCGGCGCTCTGGGTTTTCGGGAAGGCGATCACTTCACGGATCGACTGGGCGCCGGTCATCAGCATGACCAGGCGGTCCAGGCCGAAGGCCAGGCCACCGTGAGGCGGTGCGCCGAACTTCAGGGCGTCGAGCAGGAAGCCGAACTTCTCTTCCTGTTCAGCCGCCTCGATACCCAGCAGGCGGAACACCGCCTGTTGCATCTCTTTGCGGTGGATACGAATCGAACCGCCACCCAGCTCGGTGCCGTTCAGGACCATGTCGTAGGCACGCGACAGTGCGGTGGCCGGGTTGGCCTCCAGCTCTTCGGGGCTGCACTTCGGCGCGGTGAACGGGTGGTGCAGCGCGGTGAAGCTGCCGTCTTCGTTCTCTTCGAACATCGGGAAGTCGACGACCCACATCGGCGCCCACTGGCAGGTCAGCAGCTCGAAATCGTGGCCCAGGCGGATACGCAGCGCGCCCAGGGCTTCGCTGACGATCTTGAACTTGTCGGCACCGAAGAACACGATGTCGCCATCAACGGCGCCTACGCGATCGAGGATGTTGTTGAGGTTGGCCTCTGGGATGTTCTTGACGATCGGCGACTGCAGACCCTCGACACCCTTGGCGCGCTCGTTGACCTTGATGTAGGCCAGGCCCTTGGCACCGTAGATGCCGACGAACTTGGTGTACTCGTCGATCTTGCTGCGTGGCATGCTGGCGCCGCCCGGCAGGCGCAGGGCGGTGACGCGGCACTTCGGATCGTTGGCAGGGCCGGCGAATACCTTGAAGTCGACATCCTTGAGCTGGTCGGCAACGTCGATCAGCTCCAGCGGGATACGCAGGTCCGGCTTGTCGGAACCGTAGCGGCGCATGGCCTCTTCGAAGGTCATGTGCGGGAATTCACCGAACTCCAGGTCCAGGACTTCCTTGAACAGCTTGCGGATCATGCTCTCGGTGAGGCCCATGATCTCGGACTCGTCGAGGAAGCTGGTCTCGATGTCGATCTGGGTGAATTCCGGCTGGCGGTCGGCACGCAGGTCTTCGTCGCGGAAGCATTTGGCGATCTGGTAGTAGCGGTCGAAGCCAGCGACCATCAGCAGCTGCTTGAACAGCTGGGGCGACTGCGGCAGGGCGAAGAAGCTGCCTGCGTGGGTGCGGCTCGGTACCAGGTAGTCGCGCGCGCCTTCCGGGGTGGCACGGGTGAGGATCGGCGTCTCGACGTCGAGGAAGCCGTTCTCGTCGAGGAAGCGACGGATGCTGCTGGTGATGCGCGAACGCAGGCGCAGCTTGTCGGCCATTTCTGGGCGACGCAGGTCGATGAAGCGGTAGCGCAGGCGGGTTTCCTCGCCGACGTCGGAGTATTCGTTCAGCGGGAACGGCGGGGTTTCCGCTTCGTTGAGCACGTTCAGCTGGTAGCCGAGGATCTCGATGGCACCGGAGGCCATATTGGTATTCACAGCGCCTTCAGGGCGCTTGCGTACCTTGCCGGTGATCTGCACGACGTATTCGCTGCGCACGCGGTCGGCGGCGGCGAAGGTTTCGGCGCGATCCGGGTCGAACACGACCTGGGCCATGCCTTCGCGGTCACGGATGTCGAGGAAGATCACCCCGCCGTGGTCGCGGCGACGATGGACCCAGCCGCAAAGGGTGACTTCCTGGCCGTCCAGGCTCTCGTTCAGTTGGCCGCAATAATGGCTGCGCATCATGATGGTGGTTTCGCTTCTCGTGATTCGTGTGTTCGGTGGAGGTCTTGGCCGCCCAAGGGGCTAATACTGCAAGACCTGGCGGGTGCAATTCAACTCAGTCGGCCTTGTCGCCGCCTGCCAGATTCTTCTTGGCCCCAGTCTTGAAGTCGGTCTCGTACCAGCCGTTGCCGCTCAGGCGAAAGCCGGGGACCGACAGCAGCTTCTTCAATGCCGGCGCCTGGCACGCCGGGCAATCGGTCAACGGCGCGGCGCTGATCTTCTGCAGCACCTCCATCCGGTGCTCGCAGGATGCACATTGATAGTCGTAAAGGGGCATGGTGTCTCTCGTCAACCACATCGCAGGCTGCCCTGGGCAGCAAAGAGCGGGATTATATATGGTTAAGCAGAGCCGTGCAGCCCGCCTGGCGATCAGTGCGCATCCGCAGCGTCCTGCAGCCAGGCCACGCAGATGACGCGAACCAGGCCACTGAAATTCCGCACCCCGCCGTGGCGCAAGTGCACCTCACGATCCACATAGGACAGCACCGTGCTGACCGAACAGCGGTTGGCCGCCGCGATCCGCTCCAGAATCCGCCAATACACGGCTTCAAGCCGCAGGCAGGTGGCAAAGCCGTTGAGCCGCACCGAGCGTGAGACCGGCCCGGCCTGGGCCATGTCGAAATCAGCCTTGAACGGATCGATGCAGGGTCGACCTGAGCCCCTCCCCTGCCTCGAACCTTCGCCCATACCGCACATCAGATTGCCCATCGCTTCGCTCCATCGCCACGAAATCACGCCCTGTCGCTCATGTGACAGGGCTCCTTTGCGTGCCAATGAAACGCGTTCAAGCCTCTGCGTAGCAGCGGCAAAGCCTTCCCCGTAAACGAACAGGCCCAGCAACACGAAGGTTGCCGGGCCCGCTTTCAACGGCCTTGCGAGGCCGGGGCTTCGATCATTTGCCGTCGAGCAATACGCGCAACATCCAGGCGGTCTTTTCATGCACCTGCATGCGCTGGGTGAGCAGGTCGGCAGTCGGCTCGTCGCTGACCTTGTCCACCACCGGGAAAATGCTCCGTGCGGTGCGCACCACCGCCTCCTGACCCTGGACCAGCTGGCGGATCATCTCATCGGCCGGCGGCACCCCTTCCTCCTCCTTGATCGAGGAGTGACGGGCATAGAAGGCGTAGGAGCCGGGCGCCGGGAACCCCAGGGCGCGAATGCGCTCGGCGATGGAATCGACAGCCAGGGCCAGCTCGTTGTACTGCTCCTCGAACATCAGGTGCAGGGTACGAAACGCGGGGCCGGTTACGTTCCAGTGGAAGTTGTGGGTCTTCAGATACAGCACATACGTGTCCGACAGCAGCCGGGACAGCCCTTCGACGATGGACTTGCGATCTTCTTCACTGATACCGATATCGATTGCCATGAAGTTCCCCTTTCCATAAGGCTTGATTGATCAAGCGGGCCCCGGAACTGTACCAAGAGATGCGCACCAGCGCCTCACGGTTTGAGAAGCCTGCGCCTTTGCTGTTAAATAGGCAGGGTGCCACCCGTGCGGATTGTCAATGCCGGGTGCATAGGCTGGCCCGCCACGTTTTCGCGCCTACACCACACGCGCACCGTGCAGCCAGCTCATCCTGTGATCGGCCTTATCAATGTGAGCCAAACCAAATGTTCAAGATCGTCCATCTGGTGACGGGCGTGGCTGCCTTGCTGCTATCGCTCATACCCAGTCTCAGAACCGATGCGACACCCTTCCTGCAACAACCTGAAGCCGTGTACCTGGCACTGCTCGGCCTGCTCAACCTGATCCTCGCCCCGGCACTGCCGCTGTACTACAAAGGCATGCGCCAGCAGCTGCAACTGGCTGCCAGCCTGCTGCTGGTGCTGGCGGTTATCCTGCAGACCATCACCCTGCTGGCCCGCCCGGAGCTTGGCAACCTGGCAGCACTGGCCTGCGCCATGCTCGCCACCGCCCTGCATCTGGCTGCCGGCTTCGCCCGCAGCGTGCGCAAGGCTCGCAGCCTGGGCACTGCGCTGGAGGCCGGCAAGCGTGATACCGGCACCGTGAAATGGTTCAACACGTCGAAAGGCTTTGGATTCATCTCCCGCGACTCGGGTGATGACATCTTCGTGCACTTTCGCGCCATCCGTGGCGAAGGCCACCGCGTACTGGTCGAGGGCCAGCGCGTGGAGTTCTCGGTGATGCACCGCGACAAGGGTCTGCAAGCCGAAGACGTGGTCGCGGTCTCGCGCCGCTGACCATGCACCTCCACCGCCCTCAGTAATGAGGCGGTGGAGGCTCCTCCCCGCCGCCAGCGTACTGGCCGACCATCTCTTCATAACGCTTGATCAGTTCGGCCACCTGCAACTGCAAGCGCTCGATCACTCGACTCTGCTCCACCACCTCGTCATTGAGTGCCTGGATGGTGTCATCCTGGAACGCCTGGCGGGTCTCCAGCTCGACGATGCGCATTTCCAGCGACATTGCTCAGGCCTCCTTGAAGCTATCGCCAAGCAACTCACTCACCCGCTGGCGAATGCCCTCCACCTGTTCCGGCGTGTAGTCGACAGCCGGCACCTTGCCCCACACCGGCGCAGGCCAGGCAGCATCACCATGGCGGCGAACGATGACATGCATGTGCAGCTGGCTGACCACGTTACCCAGCGTCGCGATGTTCATCTTGTCGGCGGCAAACGCGTCCTTCAGGGCCTCGGCCAGGGCGGTGGTCTCTTCCCACAGCTGGCGCTGGTCAGCCTCGTCGAGCTCGAACAGTTCACTGACATCGGGGCGACGCGGCACGAGGATGAACCAGGGGTAGTTGGCATCCTTGCTCAGCAGCAGGCGGCACAGCGGCAAATCGCCCAGCACCAGGGAATCCTGCTGCAGGCGCGAATCGAGGGTGAACACGGCAAACCTCCTTAACAAGGCGAATCGGCCCACGACAACCGGCGGGCACAGAGGCGCAAGGATACCTTGCTTCCTCTGCCGCCACACGGCCGAACACCAACCTGAAGCGCTCGCGCACACTTTTGGAGCACCAGAGGCCATGTCGAAGCACGACTGCGGTAACACTTCGCTACTTTTCGCACCAGAATGATGCCACCCCTCCCGCCGCCACCACACATTCGTCACATAAAACAGGCAGGATCAACAGTTGTCGGTAACACCTTGACTTTCAAGGCAGCTTTGCCACGAAGCAAGGCGCATTTCAATGGCATGCCGGCGCGCCGGGAAACCCCCGTATTTACGGAGGTTTCAGCCATGTCCATCAGGCGAATGTGAAAATTTCATCAACCGTTCGTAATTTTGAGCACGCTTGTTGCATTCACTCGACGCCAAGTCGGCACGACACCTGCATTGCCGGTGTACGCGACAAATAACTACAGCGGGTTTGGAATTACCAGGGAGTTTCACAAGCCCTACTTTGTGTTTACACATTAATGACGGCTTGGAAACAGCGCTGGCGTTGTACGCCCCCTTAAACCGGGACGTGATTTGCGACAGGGACATAACCATGAGCGACAAGGCCATAAAGTTACCGAAAGGTTGATTACAGCCATATCGCCAAGAATAGTCAGCGTGATATACATTTTCGCCGACATAACAAGAAAGAGCTGCCCCTATAACTAAAACACCCCGGGCGCAGCGGTACTCTTCCTAAAAACCAAAGGAGCAAATCACGATGCGCGTGATGAAGTGGAGCATGATCGCCCTGGCCGTAGCGGCAGGGACCTCGCAGCTGGCTGTCGCCTCTTCGCAGGATGAATCCAAGGGTTTCGTCGAAGACAGCAAACTGAACGTCAAGATGCGCAACCTGTACTTCAGCCGTGACTACCGGAACACCGAGTCCGCCGCCAACAAGGCAAACGGCTTGCACCATGACCAGCGCGAATGGGGCCAAGGCTTCATCGGCACCTTCGAGTCGGGCTTCACCCAAGGCACCGTCGGTGTCGGTGTGGACGCCATCGGCCTGCTCGGCCTCAAGCTCGACAGCGGCCGTGGCTATGCACGTAGCGGCCTGTTCCCTACCGGTAGCGACCAGCGCTCCCAGGACGATTACTCGAAGGGCGGCGCAGCAGTCAAATTCCGCATCTCCGATACCGTTCTGAAAGTTGGCGACCAGTTCACCGCACTGCCAGTATTCGCCACCGACGACAGCCGCCTGCTGCCTGAGACCACCCAGGGCGCCCTGATCACCAGCAACGAGATCAAAGGCCTGACCCTGCACGCCGGTCGCTTCACCAGCATGACCGCGCAAAGCCAGACCTACAAGGACAGTATCAGTGACGGCGCGGGCCGCCGCGGCCTGAAAGAAGCTGATGTACTGGGCGGCTCCTACACCATCACCGATGGCCTGTCGACCAGCCTCTACTACTCCAAGGTCGAAGACTACTGGCGCAAGTATTACGCCAACGTCAACTGGGCACTGCCAATCTCCGACAAGCAAGGCCTGGTGTTCGACTTCAACATCTATGACACCAAGAGCGAAGGCGCTGATCTTTATCGCGCTGCCGCCGATGGCGACAAGATCGACAACCGCGCCTACAGCTTCTCCGGCGCCTACAACATCGGCGCCCACACCTTCACCCTGGCCTACCAGAAGGTCACCGGTGATGGCGAGTACGCCTACGGTGTCGACGGTGGTGGCACCATCTTCCTGGCCAACTCGGTCGCCCGCTCCGACTTCAACGCCGAAGGCGAGAAGTCCTGGCAGGCTCGCTACGACCTGAACTTCGCCGAGTTCGGCGTTCCAGGCCTGACCTTCATGACCCGCTACGTCCGCGGTACCGGCGCCCACACCGCCGACACCAACGACGGCAAGGAATGGGAACGCGACGTAGACATCAAGTACGTCCTGCAGGAAGGCCCTGCCAAGGACCTGAGCTTCCGTGTCCGCCAGGCCACCTACCGCTCCTCCGACGCCGTATACTCCAACTCCCTGGACGAACTGCGCCTGATCGTCGAGTACCCGCTGAGCATCCTGTAAGCCTTTGCTTGCATCGCTTTGCGAATGAAGAAGCCCGGCGATCGCCGGGCTTTTTCTTGGCTGACAGAACCGCACGACTGCTGCATTCTGTACGCTTTCGTTTCGCCCCCGTACAATGCGGGGTCATTTCACATTCAGGCAATCGACACGGCTCACCATGCGCACCAGTCAATATTTGCTCGCGACACAAAAAGAAACCCCGGCAGATGCAGTGGTCATCAGCCACCAGCTCATGCTGCGCGCCGGCATGATCCGCAAGCTCGCCTCTGGCCTGTACACCTGGCTGCCAATGGGTCTGCGGGTCATGCGCAAGGTCGAAGCCGTGGTCCGCGAGGAAATGAACGCCGCCGGCGCCCTCGAAGTGCTGATGCCGAGCATCCAGCCCGCGGAGCTGTGGCAGGAATCCGGCCGCTGGGAACAGTACGGCCCTGAACTGCTGCGCCTGAAAGACCGCCACGACCGCGACTTCTGCGTTGGCCCCACGCACGAAGAGGTCATTACCGACCTCGCGCGCAACGAGCTGTCCAGCTATAAACAGCTGCCGCTGAACATGTACCAGATCCAGACCAAGTTCCGCGACGAGATCCGTCCGCGCTTCGGCCTGATGCGCGGCCGCGAGTTCATCATGAAGGACGCCTATTCCTTCCATGCCGACCAGGCTTCCCTGCAGGAAACCTACGACCGCATGCACCTGGCGTACAGCAACATCTTCACCCGCCTGGGCCTGGACTTCCGCCCCGTGCAAGCCGACACCGGCTCCATTGGCGGCAGCTACTCCCATGAATTCCACGTGCTTGCCTCTTCCGGCGAGGACGACGTGATCTTCAGCGATACCTCCGACTACGCCGCAAACATCGAGAAGGCCGAGGCCATTCCACGGGAAACCGTGCGCCCCGCCCCGACCGAAGAGCTGCGCCTGGTCGACACCCCCAACGCCAAGACCATCGCGGAACTGGTGGAAAACTTCGGCCTGGCGATCGAGAAGACCGTCAAGACCCTGATCGTGCACGGCGCCGAGGAAGGCAAACTGGTCGCCCTGATCGTCCGCGGCGACCACGAACTCAACGAGATCAAGGCCGCCAAGCTGGAACAGGTCGCCGATCCGCTGGTCATGGCTTCCGACGCTGAACTGCGCGCCGCCATCGGTGCTGGCGCAGGCTCCCTCGGCCCGCTGAACCTGCCGCTGAAATGCATCATCGACCGTTCGGTCGCCCTGATGAGCGACTTCGGCATCGGCGCCAACATCGACGACAAGCACTATTTCGGCGTGAACTGGGAGCGCGACCTGCCGGTCCCGCAAGTCGCCGACCTGCGCAACGTCGTCGCTGGCGACCCAAGCCCGGATGGCCAGGGCACACTGGTGATCAAGCGCGGCATCGAAGTGGGCCACATCTTCCAGCTGGGCACCAAGTACAGCGAGGCGCTGAAGTGCCAGGTACTGGGTGAGAACGGCAAGCCGGTGGTGCTGTCCATGGGTTGCTACGGTATTGGTGTGTCCCGCGTGGTCGCAGCCGCCATCGAGCAGAGCTACGACGACAAAGGCATCATCTGGAACGACGCCCTGGCACCGTTCCAGATTGCCCTGGTGCCGCTGCGCTACGAAACCGACGTGGTTCGCGAAGCCACCGACAAGCTGTACGCCGAACTGACCGCCGCCGGCTTCGAAGTGCTGCTGGATGACCGCGACAAGAAGACCAGCCCCGGCATCAAGTTCGCCGACATGGAGCTGATCGGTATCCCACACCGCATCGTCGTCAGCGACCGCGGCCTGGCCGATGGCAACCTGGAGTACAAGCATCGCACCGAATCGGAAGCCCAGGCGCTGCCGCTCAATGAAGTGCTGACCTTCCTGCAGGCCCGCATCCGCCGCTGATCAACCGTTGCGCGAGTGAACATGTCCAAGCGAAGTACCTACACCCTGGGGGGCGCCGCATTGTGCGGCGCCCTGCTCCTCGGCGGCTGCGCCAACCAGATGTCCCAGCGCAGCGACCACGAGGAGCGTGTCGAGCGCAAACTGCTCGAACACAGCCTGCAAATCGATGTCGGTGAGCCCAAGGTGATGGAGCTTCCGCAGCGGCGCGTGCGCATTCATGAACAGAAGCGCTTCGAGGTCACCGAGTTCGAGGTGACCCGCCGTTACGACCGCTACACGCCCTACCAGCCCTGGCGGGAGATCTACGAGATCCCGCTGGGTGCGGTGGCGGTGGTTGCCGGCATCGGTGCCAACGTGGTCAATGTGTTTGCCCTGGGCAACCTGCCGGATAGCGTCACCCATGACTGGCTGAGCTATGGCGTGGCCGGGATCAACCCGTTCATGAACGCGCCATCCAACGGTCGCGCCCAGCAGAACCTGGCGGGCATCAGCGAAGTCGAGAAGGGCAAGCGCGAGGAACTGGTCAACCTGCCCTGGAGCGAGCGCCTGGTCGAAGTGAAGGCCGGCAAGCTGAGCCATGAGCTGACCACCGACAGGAACGGCGTGCTGCGCCTGAACCTGCTGGACAGCCCATTCTCCGAGCAGAACCTCAACCACATCGGCACCCTGCACCTGCAGGTGGTCGATGAAGAAAACGGCGTGCGCGGCGATGCCAGCCTGCTGGTCAGCGGCACTCTGCGCAACAAGTTGCTCGAAGCCCACGACCTGATCTTCGACGACTTGGAGGACGACGATGTCGGCCAATGGGTTCACCGAGTCAAGCGCCTTTCGGAGCTGGGCCTGGAGGAAGAGGCCAGCGAACTGGAGCAGAGCCTGATCGAGCTGACCCGCAACGATCCGGAGCTGCAACAGGAGTTCGTGCAGTCCTTGACCAAGGCGACCGGGCGATTGGTTGCCGACCCAGGCGCGCAATAACAACGAGAAGGGGCTGCTTTGCAGCCCCTTCTTTTATATGTCCCCGAACAACTCCAGTTGCTCATGCGCCCCGCGCAGATCACGCAACCTCACACCCACCCCTAACAAACGCACCGGCTTGCCACCACGGGCAAATGCCTGGCTGAGCAACTGCCGGTAACTCTCCAGATCCCTCCCCGCCCCCGCCTGCTCCATCGTGGTCTGGCTGAAATCATGAAACTTGACCTTGACGAAGGGTTTGTCGGGCCGATAGCTGCTGTCCATGCGCGCGATTCGCTCGTTCAGGCTGGAAAGCAGGTCTGGCAGCTTCTCAAGGCAACTGTTCAGGTCGGGCAGGTCATGGTCGTAGGTATTTTCGACACTGACCGATTGCCGCCGGCTGTCGTTCTGCACCGCACGCTCGTCAACCCCTCGCGCCAGGCCCCATAGCCGCTCGCCAAAACTGCCGAACTCGCGAACCAGCGCCAGCCTCGGCCAGTCGCGCAACGACAGGCAAGTGTCGATCCCCAGCCGTGCGAGCTTGTCCGCTGTTACCTTGCCGACCCCATGCAACCGCGCAACCGGCAACTGCGCAACGAACTCCTCGACCTGATCCGGGGTAATGACGAACAGGCCGTCGGGCTTGCGCCAGTCACTGGCAATCTTGGCCAGGAACTTGTTCGGCGCCACGCCAGCGGAAACCGTGATGTGCAGTTGCTGGGCCACCCGTCGACGGATGTCTTCGGCAATACGCGTGGCGCTGCCGGCGAACCACTGGCTGTCGGTGACATCCAGATAGGCTTCGTCCAACGACAAAGGCTCGATCAGATCAGTGTAGTCCCGGAAAATCGTGTGAATTTCCCGCGAGGCTTCGCGGTAGGCCTCGAAGCGCGGCTTGACGATCTCCAGGTCGGGGCAAAGCTTCAAGGCATGTCCGGACGCCATCGCCGAGCGTACGCCATAGGCCCGCGCCTCGTAATTGCAGGTGGCAATCACCCCGCGCTGCCCCGGCTGCCCGCCCACCGCCATCGGCCGACCGGCCAGGCGCGGGTCGTCGCGCATTTCGATGGCGGCGTAAAAACAGTCACAGTCGATATGAATGATCTTGCGCAGGGACATGGACGACAGCCAGTACTGTAAATTCATACAGATGTTACCCTAGCCGCCACCCCACGAGACAGCCCGCAAGCGACAATCGGCCTGAAAGCCCCGCCCGGGCTGGCCCGCAGGCCGATTCAAAGCGCTAAGGGTTTGAACGAAAACGGTTTTTCTGAAATTAACGCTTGACACAGGGAAACAAATCCGTAGAATTCGATCTCACAGGCGCGGGATGGAGCAGCCTGGTAGCTCGTCGGGCTCATAACCCGAAGGTCGTCGGTTCAAATCCGGCTCCCGCAACCAGATTCAAGAAAAGGCCACTGTTTCGACAGTGGCCTTTTTTATTGCCTCTCAAAAGTTTCTCTAGAAAAACTTCGCCGAATCAAAGATTAACGTTTGACATTCCATCGAAAAACCGTAATATACGGGCTTCTGACGCGGGATGGAGCAGCCTGGTAGCTCGTCGGGCTCATAACCCGAAGGTCGTCGGTTCAAATCCGGCTCCCGCAACCAGATTCAGAAAAAGGCCACTGTTTCGACAGTGGCCTTTTTTATTGCCTCTCAAAAGCTTTTCGAAAAAACTAAGCTGAATCAAAGATTAACGTTTGACATCCCATCGAAAGCCCGTAGAATGCGCACCTCTGACGCGGGATGGAGCAGCCTGGTAGCTCGTCGGGCTCATAACCCGAAGGTCGTCGGTTCAAATCCGGCTCCCGCAACCATATTCGTCAGAACAAGCCCCGCCTATCGAAAGATAGCGCGGGGCTTGTTGCATCTGCCCTACCCTCTTTTCCTCGCGCTGCCCAGGCGCTATCTTCGCCAGCCCCGGCTCGCAGGGTGTTGCGCCACCTTCCGCGCAGCTGAATGAACTATCTTTAACTATCCTGAAACAGATTAACGACACGGCCCGGAGTAATATCTGGACACGTTTTCCAAAGGGACTTTCACTTGGCCGTACCTTGCCCGCACCTCGCGCTGACCGCACGGGGTAATCCATGACCGCCCCCACTCCCGACACCCAGGCACCGCTGACTGCGGCCTTGCCGACGGCTGCCCATCGCTTGCCCTGGCTGGAGCGCCTGAGCAAGTATCGCCAGCCACTCGGGCTGGCGGTGACCCTGCTGTTGTTCGCCATGGGCCTGATCGCCTGTCGTCATCTGCTGAGCGAACTGGACATCTATGCGTTGCACGACGCCATGCTCAGCGTGCCGACTCACTCGCTGGCAGGGGCATTGCTGGCCACCCTGGTCGGCTTCGTGATTTTGCTGGGTTATGAATGGTCCGCCAGCCGCTACGCCGCCGTGCAACTGCCGGCGCGTACGCTGGTCCTGGGTGGTTTCAGCGCGTTCGCCATCGGTAACGCCATCGGCCTGTCGATGCTCTCGGGCGGTTCGGTGCGCTACCGGTTGTACGCCCGCCAAGGGTTGGGCGCCGCGGAAGTCGCCCGCATGACGGTGTTCGCCAGCCTGTCGCTGGGTTGTGCATTGCCCCCCCTGGCCGCGCTGGCCACCCTGAGCGACCTGTCGGCGGCAGCCAGCGCATTGCGCTTGCCCGCACCGTTGCTCGGTGGGATCGCCGTGGCCGTCCTGGTCGCAACCATAGCCCTGGTCATTGGCCTGTATCGCCGTCGCCTGCCCGAACAACCCTTGGCGCACAGCCTGCTGGTGCAATTCGGTCGCCGTACGCTGCGCCTGCCCAACGGTCGCCTCACGGCATTGCAACTGCTGATCACCGCACTGGATGTTGCCGCCGCAGCCACCGTGCTTTACATGCTGCTACCGGAAGCACCGCCCTTTGGGGCCTTCGTGCTGGTCTACCTGCTCGCCCTCGCAGCCGGCGTGCTCAGCCACGTGCCGGGCGGCGTCGGGGTGTTCGAGGCGATCCTGCTGGCCGCCTTCGCCAACCAACTGGGCGCCGCACCACTGGCTGCGGCGCTGTTGCTATACCGCCTGATCTATGTGGTCCTGCCGCTATTGGTAGCTTGCGTGCTGCTGCTGGCCAACGAAGCCCGCCGCCTGCTGTTCGCCCAGCAAGCGATCCGCGCCGCCTCCGGCCTGGCCGCCCCGGTACTGGCGATCCTGGTGTTTCTCTCCGGCGTGGTGCTGTTGTTCTCCGGCGCCACGCCAGAGATCGACAGCCGCCTGGAACACATGGGCTTCCTCATTCCACACCGCCTGATCGACGCCTCGCACTTCGGCGCCAGCCTGATCGGGGTGCTTTGCCTGCTGCTCGCCCAAGGCCTGCGTCGGCGCCTGTCGGCCGCCTGGCTGCTGACCACCGTGTTGCTGCTGGTCGGCGCCGTGCTGTCGCTGCTGAAGGGCTTCGACTGGGAAGAAGCCTCGCTGATGTGCTTCACCGCCGCCCTGCTGGCGCTGTTCCGCCGCTCGTTCTACCGCCCAAGCCGCCTGCTGGAATTGCCCTTCTCGCCGGTATACCTGGTGGCCAGTGCCTGCGTGGTCGGTGCTTCGGTATGGCTGCTGCTGTTCGCCTACCAGGACGTGCCCTACACCCACAAGCTGTGGTGGCAGTTCACGCTGGACGCCGATGCGCCTCGCGGCTTGCGCGCCGCGCTGGGCAGCGCCGTGCTGCTGGTGATCGTCTCGCTCACCTGGCTGCTGCGCACCGCCCGGCCGGTAATCCACCTGCCCAACGAAGAAGAGCTGCAACGGGCCAACCGCGTCTTGCTGGCCTCCGACCAGCCCGACGGCGGCCTGGCCCTGACCGGCGACAAGGCGCTGCTGTTCCACCCCAGCGACAACGCCTTCCTCATGTACGCCCGCCGTGGCCGCAGCCTGGTGGCGCTGTACGACCCGATCGGCCCGGCCCAGGAACGCGCCGAGATGATCTGGCAGTTCCGCGACCTGTGCGACCTGCATCACGCCCGCCCGGTGTTCTACCAGGTGCGCGCGGAGAACCTGCCGTTCTACATGGACATCGGCCTGACCGCGATCAAACTGGGCGAGGAGGCGCGGGTCGACCTGCGCCGCTTCGACATCGACGCCAAGGGCAAGGAGATGAAGGACCTGCGCTACACCTGGAACCGAGGTGGTCGCGACGGCCTGAGCCTGGAAATCCACGAGCCCGGCCATGCGCCGCTGGCGGAACTCAAGGAGATTTCCGATGCCTGGCTCACCGGCAAGAACGTGCGCGAGAAGGGCTTCTCCCTCGGCCGTTTCAGCCCCGAGTACCTGCAGCACTTCCGCATCGCGTTGATCCGCTTCCAGGGCCGCCCGGTGGCCTTCGCCAACCTGCTGGAGACCCACAGCAACGAGCTGGCCAGCCTGGACCTGATGCGCGCCCATCCGGAAGCGCCGAAGCTGACCATGGAATTCATGATGGTTGGCCTGATCCTTCACTACAAGAGCCATGACTATGGCCGTTTCAGCCTGGGGATGGTCCCCCTTTCCGGCTTGCAGCCACGCCGCGGCGCACCCTTGACCCAGCGCCTGGGCTCGATGGTGTTCCAGCGCGGCGAGCAGCTCTACAACTTCCAGGGCCTGCGGCGCTTCAAGGACAAGTTCCAGCCGGACTGGGAACCCCGCTACATGGCAGTGCCGGCCGGGCTGGACCCGCTGGTGGCACTGGCCGATACCGCCGCCCTGATTGCTGGTGGCCTGACTGGATTGGTGAAACGTTGATGATCCGACGCTATTGGTTGTATGTACTGATTCCACTCGTCCTGGCCGCCCTGGCCGGTGGCACGGCCTTCTGGCTGTGGACCCGCCCGGCGCCCGAGGTTCGCCTGGAGCAGTTGACCCTGAAGGACGGCAGCAGCTTGACCCGTGCCACACCTGGCGTACATGCCAAGGCCCGGGTCGCCATCGGCGTGCCCCAGGAGCAGGCCTTGAGCGACAAACAGCTGCTCGACCTGAGCCAGGCCGGTGAAGCCCAACTGGTGCAGGTGATCCTGCCTCCGGCCGACTGTACAAAACAGCAAGCCGCCATGGACGAGGCCATCACCCAGCTGGCCGACAAACCCACCCTGGTCGCCGGCATCGGCCCAGGCGCCGCCCAGGCCTGGCGCTGGCTGGCCGCACAGAGCGACGACAAGGCACGCGCCATCTCGGTGGATTTCACCGTCGAGCAACCGGGCTGCCAGGCCGCCCTGCCCAAAGCCGCCGCCCATGGCCACTGGAACGTGGCCTGGAACGACAACCCGGACGACGCCAGCGCCGCCTTCGTGCGTGACCAGGCCAACGCCGAAACCAGCATCGCCGACTACGACATCCACCTGCCGCAGGTGCTCAAGGCCCAACTGACCCAGGCCCTGGTCGGCCAGGACGGTAACGCCCTGGCCATCCCGGTGGTGGAAGTCCCGGCCGGCCAGACTACCGACACCGTCACCCTGTTCCTCTCCGGTGACGGCGGCTGGCGCGACCTGGACCGGGATGTGGCTGGCGAGATGGCCAAGCTCGGCTTCCCCGTGGTGGGCATCGACACGCTGCGTTACTACTGGCAGCACAAGACCCCGGAGCAAAGCGCCGCCGACCTGTCCGAACTGATGCAGCACTACCGCCAGAAATGGGGCACCAAACGCTTCGTGCTGACCGGCTACTCGTTCGGCGCCGACGTGCTGCCGGCCATCTACAACCGCCTCTCCGCGGAAGACCAGAAGCGCATCGACGCCGTGATCCTGCTGGCCTTCGCCCGCAGCGGCAGCTTCGAGATCGAAGTCGAGGGCTGGCTGGGCAAGGAAGGCCAGGAGGCCCCGACCGGGCCGGAAATGGCCAAGCTGCCGGCTTCGAAGGTGGTGTGCATCTATGGTGTGGAGGAAACCGACGAAAGCGGCTGCACCGACAAGACTGCGGTGGGCGAGCGCATGAAGCTGCCAGGCGGCCATCACTTCGACGAGAACTATCCGGCACTGGCCAAGCGCCTGATCGACGAGATCGAGACGCGCCAGGGGAAGTCCAGCGTCGCTGAGAAGTGATATGCAAAGGGGCCGCATCAGCGGCCCCTTCTGTTTATACCGGTTCGCACCTGTAGGAGCCGGCTTGCCGGCGAACCGATCTCAAATCTCGACCTGAGTCCCCAACTCGATCACCCGGTTCAATGGCAAATTGAAGAACCTCAGGTTGCCGTTGGCGTTCTTCAGCAGGAACGCGAACAGGTTCCCCCGCCACCGCGACATCCCTTCAAGACGCGATGCGATCACCGTCTCACGGCTGAGGAAGTAGGTGGTGCGCATCGGGCTGAAGTCCAGATCGTCCAGATGGCACAGTTTCAACGCCGCCGGCACATCCGGCTCGTCCATGAAGCCGAAGTGCAACAGCACCCGGAAGAACCCGTCACCATAGGCTTCGACCTCGAAACGCTCATGCTCCGGCACCCGCGGCCGATCCTCGCTGACCACCGTCAGCAGCACCACCTGGCTGTGCAGCACCTGGTTATGCAACATGTTGTGCAGCAGCGCGTGTGGCACGGCATCGGCCCGAGCGGTGAGGAACACGGCCGTGCCCTCGACCCGGTGCGGCGGCTGCACCCGGATGCTGCTGATGAACACCGGTAGCGGTAGCGCGCCTTCGTCGATGCGGTCGACGAGGATCTGCTTGCCGCGTTTCCAGGTGCTCATCAGCACGAACAGCACGATCCCCGCCAGCACCGGGAAGGCACCGCCCTGGACGATCTTCGGCACGTTGGCGGCGAAGAACAGCCCGTCGACCAGCAGGAAGCCCACCAGCAGCGGCACCGCCAACACCGGTGGCCACTTCCACAACAGCAGCATGACCGCCGACACCAGGATGGTGGTCATCAACATGGTGCCGGTCACCGCCACGCCATAGGCGGCGGCCAGGGCGCCAGAGGATTCGAAGCCGATCACCAGCAGCACCACGCCGACCATCAGCGTCCAGTTCACCGCGCCGATGTAGATCTGCCCCTGCTCGTCGCTGGAGGTGTGCTGGATCTGCATGCGCGGCACATAGCCCAGCTGGATGGCTTGACGAGTCAGGGAGAAGGCCCCGGAGATAACCGCTTGCGAAGCAATCACCGTGGCCATGGTGGCCAAGCCGACCAGCGGCAGCAACGCCCAGCTCGGCGCCAGCAGGTAGAACGGGTTGCGCGCGGCCTCCGGGTTCTGCAGCAGGATCGCGCCCTGACCAAAGTAGTTGAGCACCAGGGCCGGCAGCACCAGGGCGAACCAGGCGCGGGCGATCGGCTTGCGGCCGAAGTGGCCCATGTCGGCGTACAGCGCCTCGGCACCGGTCAGCGCCAGCACCACCGCGCCAAGAATGGCCACGCCCATGCCTGGGTGGACAATGAAGAAGTTCAGCGCCCAGCCCGGATTGAAGGCCTTGAGCACTTCCGGGCTCTGCGAGATGCCGTGCACACCCAGCGCCCCCAGCACCACGAACCAGGTGACCATGATCGGGCCGAACAGCTTGCCGATCTTCTCGGTGCCGTGCTTCTGCACCAGGAACAGCGCCACCAGCACCACCAGCGAGATCGGTACCACCCAGTGGTCGATGCCCTCGAAGGCCAGGCCCATGCCCTCCACCGCCGACAGCACCGACACCGCCGGGGTGATCATGCTGTCGCCGTAGAACAGCGAGGCGCCGACCAGGCCGCAGCCAACCATCAGCGCCCGCAGCTTCGGATACTCCGCCGTCGCCCGCCGCGCCAGCGCGGTAAGCGCCATGGTGCCGCCCTCGCCCTGGTTGTCGGCGCGCAGGATGAACATCACGTATTTGAACGACACCACCCACAGCAGCGACCACAGGATCAGCGACAGGATGCCCAGCACCCCGTCGTGGTTGACCTGTACGCCATAGCCACCGGTAAAGACCTCTTTGAGGGTGTACAACGGGCTGGTGCCGATATCGCCATAGACCACCCCGACCGCTGCCACGAGCAGGCCCAGCGACCGCGCCGCCCCCTGCTTGCCTTCGTGCCCGCCCTCGGCGTGACTGCTTGCCTGAACCATCGACCACTCCCGAGAAGGCCCTAACAGACCAATAGAATCCTCACCCGCGCCAGGGCATGCCAGCCACCCGGACGCAACGGCGCGAAGCATAGCGCAGCGTTCGTCGCTTTTCTGCTGGTAAAGCGACCTTGTGCTCGCTAGAATTGCGCACTTTTTGATCAGAGGCGCCCAAAGCGCCCTCCAGGATCGCCCCCGTTACCGGCCGGGCGACCTGTATTCAATACCGAGGTTAGCCATGTCCACCACTCCCGCCACCCCGAAGGTCGGCTTCGTTTCCCTGGGTTGCCCCAAGGCCCTGGTCGATTCCGAACGCATCCTGACCCAGCTGCGCATGGAGGGCTACGAAGTCGTGCCCACCTACGAAGACGCCGACGTGGTGGTGGTCAACACCTGCGGCTTCATCGACAGCGCCAAGGCCGAGTCGCTGGAAGTGATCGGCGAGGCGATCAAGGAGAACGGCAAGGTCATCGTCACCGGCTGCATGGGTGTCGAGGAAGGCAGCATCCGTGACGTGCACCCGAGCGTGCTGTCGGTCACCGGCCCGCAGCAGTACGAGCAGGTGGTCAACGCCGTGCACGAGGTGGTCCCCCCACGCCAGGACCACAACCCGCTGATCGACCTGGTGCCGCCCCAAGGCGTCAAGCTGACCCCGCGCCACTACGCCTACCTGAAGATTTCCGAAGGTTGCAACCACAGCTGCAGCTTCTGCATCATCCCGTCGATGCGCGGCAAGCTGGTCAGCCGCCCGGTCGGTGAAGTGCTGAGCGAGGCTGAACGCCTGGTCAAGGCCGGCGTCAAGGAGATCCTGGTGATCTCCCAGGACACCAGCGCCTACGGTGTCGACGTCAAGTACAAGACCGACTTCTGGAACGGTCGCCCGGTCAAGACCCGCATGCTCGAGCTGTGCGAGGCCCTGAGCAGCCTGGGCGCCTGGGTGCGCCTGCACTATGTCTACCCGTACCCCAACGTCGACGACGTGATCCCGCTGATGGCCGCGGGCAAGATCCTGCCGTACCTGGACATCCCGTTCCAGCACGCCAGCCCCAAGGTGCTCAAGTCGATGAAGCGCCCGGCCTTCGAAGACCGCACCCTGGCGCGCATCAAGAACTGGCGCGAACAGTGCCCGGACCTGGTGATCCGCTCGACCTTCATCGTCGGTTTCCCCGGCGAGACCGAGGAAGACTTCCAGTACCTGCTCGACTGGCTGACCGAAGCCCAGCTCGACCGCGTCGGTTGCTTCCAGTATTCGCCGGTCGAAGGCGCCCCGGCCAACGACCTGGGCCTGGAAGAAGTGCCGGATGACGTCAAGCAGGCGCGTTGGGACCGCTTCATGGCCCACCAGCAGGCGATCAGTGCCGCTCGCCTGCAGCAGCGCATCGGCAAGGAGATCGAAGTGCTGATCGACGAAGTCGAGGAGCAGGGCTCGGTCGGCCGCAGCTTCTTCGACGCGCCGGAGATCGACGGCAGCGTGTTCATCGATGGCGACCATGGCTTCAAACCAGGCGACAAGGTCCGTTGCCGCATCGTCGATGCCGATGAATACGACATGTGGGCCGAGCCCATCTGAACGATGCCCACCTGAAGATACCCCGCCCACTGGCGGGGTATTTTTTTGCATCTATGTTTTCCTCAATGGCCCAGAGGATCATCGGATGTCGAGCACCGTCACGCTGCAGACGCCCCACCTGAGCGACTACCCCGAGCTGGTCCGGGTCTGGGAGGCCTCGGTCCGCGCCACTCACGACTTCCTGCCGGATGGCTATATCGTGCTGCTGCGCGAGCACGTGCTCTGCAAATACCTCGACGCCGTGATGCTGGTCTGCTGCAAGGACAGCAGGCGGCGCATCCTCGGTTTTGCCGGTGTGGCAAACGGCCGCGTCGACATGCTCTTCGTCGCGCCCGATTACCGCGGCCAGGGCATCGGCCGGCGCTTGCTGCGGCATGCGGTAAACGAACTCAACGCCGAGCGACTGGACGTCAACGAGCAAAACCCACAGGCCTTGGGCTTCTACCTGCATGAAGGCTTCGAGGTGTATGGGCGCTCGGAAACAGACGGCCTTGGGCAGCCCTATCCCCTACTGCATATGAGGCTTGTTCGTACAACGCCCTAGGACCTCTCCCAACGAAACCGTCTCCCCTCTCCTAAAAGGCGGAAATGACATCGATTTGCAGCCGCAGGCCTGCTCGGGCAGGTACAATGGAAACTTTCCCTGCCTCGTGAAACCCGTGTCCATGTCCGAACCCATTCGCCTTTCCAAACGCCTCATCGAACAGCTTGGCTGCTCCCGCCGAGAGGCCGAACTGTACATAGAAGGCGGTTGGGTCACGGTCGACGGCGTGGTGATCGAGCAACCGCAATTCAAGGTCGCCGACCAGCGCGTCGAACTGTTGCCCGGCGCCCGCGCCGAAACCCTGGAGCCTGTGACGCTCCTGCTCAACCAGCAGGCGGGCCAGGACACGACAGCCGCCCAGGCCAGCATGACCATGGCCAGCCTCAGTGAAGCGCACCGCGAAGGCGTGCGCCCGCTGCACGGGCATTTTGCCCGCCAGGCTTGCGTCGCTCCGCTGCTACCCGGCGCCACCGGCCTGCAGCTGTTCACCCAGGACTGGCGGGTAACCCGCAAGCTCGACGCCGACCTGCGCCGCATGGAGCAGGAATACATCGTCCAGGTCAGCGGCCAAGCCAAGCCCGGGGCACTGGAGCGTCTCGCCCGCGGCGTCGAGCGCAAGGGCGTGGAGCTGCCACGGGCCAAGGCCAGCTGGCAGAACGAACAGCACTTGCGCATGGTCCTGAAGAACCCGCAACCGGGGCTGATCGAGCAACTGTGCGAGACCGCTGGGCTGAAGGTCCTGGCCATGCGCCGCATCCGCCTGGGCGGCGTGTCGATGGGCAAGCTTGTGCCTGGGCAGTGGCGCTATCTAGCCGCCACCGAACGTTTCTAGCCTCACCGTCGCGCCCCGACTGGCGCGGCACCTGAACAGGATTTGCTGCAATGAACCACAACGATGTACTGCGCAGCCTGCGCTACATGCTCAAGGCCAACGACCAGAAGATGGCCGAGATCCTCAAGCTCTCCGGCCTGGAGGTCACCGCCGAGGCCATCGCCGGCTACGTGAAGAAGGAAGAAGAACCGGGCTTCGTACGCTGCCCGGAAAAAGTCATGGCGCATTTTCTCGACGGCCTGGTGATCCACCGTCGCGGGCGTGACGACAGCCGTGCGCCGCAACCCATCGAAGTGCCAGTGACCAACAACACCGTGCTGAAGAAACTGCGGGTGGCTTTTGAATTGAAGGAAGACGACCTGCACGCGGTACTCAAGTCGGTGAACTTCCCGGTCTCGAAACCTGAGCTCAGCGCCCTGTTCCGCAAGGTCGGCCATGACAACTACCGCCCCTGCGGCGACCAGTTGCTGCGCAACTTCCTCAAGGGCCTGACACTTCGCGTGCGCGGCTGACGGGCGATGCAGCATACGGTCTCGCCGGTCGGCATTGTCCGCTCCTGCTTCAAGGAGAAGTTCGCCATCCCGCGCCAACCGCAGCTGGCGCCCGCTGCCCGTGGTGTGCTGGAGCTGTTGCCACCGTTCGACAATGGCGATGCTGTGGCGGGCCTGGAGCAGGTCAGCCATGTCTGGCTGCTGTTCCTCTTCCATGAAGCGCTGGAGGACAAGCCACGGCTGAAAGTACGGCCACCCCGCCTGGGGGGCAACAAGAGCATGGGGGTGTTTGCCACCCGGGCCACCCACCGTCCCAACGGCATCGGGCAGTCGGTGGTACGCCTTGAGGGCGTCGAGCCCGGGCGTTTGCTGCTATCGGGTATCGACCTGCTGGACGGTACTCCCGTACTGGATATCAAACCTTATGTGCCCTATGCCGACAGTATTGCCGGTGCGAGCAACCTGATGGCCAACGATGCACCGGAGGCCATCGCCGTCGAATGGTGCGAGAGCGCTCTACCCCAGGCCCGCGATCATGCACAACGCCTGCAAGAACCGTTGGTGGAACTGATCGAGCAGTGCCTGGCGCAAGACCCACGTCCCGCCTACCAGGTGCCACCGGCAGAACGGGTTTACGGGGTGAAGTTCTGGGATGTGCAGATCAGGTGGCATTACCCGCAGCCGGATCGGATCCGGGTGCTGGAAGTGGTCCGGGAAGGCTGAACCCTTTCGCCGGCAAGCCGGCTCCTACAAGGGCCCTGTATGGCAACCGCGATCTCGCAGGCATAAAAAAACGCAGGCTCACGCCTGCGTTTTTGCGTTTACCGAAGTTCGCCTTACTTCTCGACGAACGCACGCTCGATCAGGTAGTCACCCGGCTCGCGCATGCGCGGGGAGATCTTCAGGCCGAAGCTGTCGAGCACTTCGCTGGTCTCGTCGAGCATGCTCGGGCTGCCGCAGATCATCGCACGGTCGTCCTGCGGGTTGATCGGTGGCAGGCCGATGTCGCTGAACAGCTTGCCGCTGCGCATCAGGTCGGTCAGGCGACCCTGGTTCTCGAAGGGTTCGCGGGTCACGGTCGGGTAGTAGATCAGCTTGTCACGCACGGACTCGCCGAAGAACTCGTTCTGCGGCAGGTGCTCGGTGATGAACTCGCGGTAGGCGACTTCGTTCACGTAGCGCACGCCGTGGACCAGGATCACCTTCTCGAAGCGCTCGTAGGTTTCCGGATCCTGGATGACGCTCATGAACGGCGCCAGGCCAGTGCCGGTGCTCAGCAGGTACAGGTGCTTGCCCGGGTTCAGGTCGTCGAGCACCAGGGTACCGGTGGGCTTCTTGCTGATGATGATCTCGTCGCCTTCCTTCAGGTGCTGCAGCTGGGAGGTCAGCGGGCCATCCGGCACCTTGATGCTGAAGAACTCCAGGTGCTCTTCCCAGTTCGGCGAGGCGATCGAATAGGCGCGCATGAGCGGACGGCCGCTGTCCTGCTGCAGGCCGATCATCACGAACTGACCGTTCTCGAAGCGCAGGCCCGGGTCGCGGGTGCACTTGAAGCTGAACAGGGTGTCGTTCCAGTGGTGCACACTGAGGACACGTTCGTGGTTCATGTTGCTCATCTAAGGGGCTCCTGAAGAAAGACGCGGCGCGCGCAAGACGCGCAGTTGCGCGATAGTTTAGGGGCAGCGACAATATCTGTTAACTGAATTATCAAGATATGTGTTATCGGTTATATAGATATGCGATTCACACTCCGTCAACTCCAGGTCTTCGTCGCCGTCGCCCAGCACCAGAGCGTGTCCCGGGCCGCCGGCGTGCTGGCCTTGTCACAATCGGCCGCCAGCACCTCTATCACCGAACTGGAGCGGCAATCCAGCTGCCAATTGTTCGACCGCGCCGGCAAGCGCCTGAGCCTCAATGCCCTGGGCCATCAGTTGCTGCCCCAGGCCGTCGCCCTGCTCGACCAAGCCAAGGAAATCGAGGACTTGCTCAACGGCAAGTCGGGGTTTGGCTCTCTGGCGGTCGGCGCCACCCTGACCATCGGCAATTACCTGGCCACCCTGCTGATCGGCAGCTTCATGCAGGTGCACCCTGAAAGCCAGGTCAAGCTGCACGTGCAGAACACCGCACATATCGTGCATCAGGTTGCCCACTACGAAATTGACCTGGGTCTAATCGAAGGCGATTGCAACCATCCCGACCTCGAAGTGCAGCCTTGGGTGGAGGATGAACTGGTGGTGTTCTGCGCCCCGCAGCATCCATTGGCCAAGGTCGGCCAAGCTGGCATAGAGCAACTCGCCAATGAAGCGTGGATTCTTCGTGAACAGGGATCAGGCACCCGGTTGACCTTCGACCAAGCCATGCGCCATCACCGCGCCAACCTGAACATCCGCCTGGAGCTGGAGCACACCGAAGCGATCAAGCGCGCGGTCGAGTCTGGCTTGGGGATTGGTTGCATCTCACGTCTGGCGCTGCGTGACGCCTTCCGACGCGGCAGCCTGGTGCCGGTGGAAACCCCGGCACTGGACCTGTTGCGGCAGTTCTACTTCATCTGGCACAAACAGAAGTACCAGACCTCGGCCATGCGCGAGTTTCTTGAGTTGTGCCGCAGCTTCACAGCAGGCGTAGGGCGCAGTGACGAAATCGTCCTGCCGCCGATCGCTTGAGCGCTAGCCCAGCAGGATCACGCCCCAGACCACGGCCACCATGCTCATTGCCACCAGTTGCGCGGCGCTGCCCATGTCCTTGGCGTTCTTCGACAAGGGGTGGCGCTCCAGGGAGATGCGGTCGATGGCCGCCTCGACGGCGGAGTTCAACAACTCCACGATCAGCCCCAGCAAGCACACGGCAATGAGGATGGCCCGCTCCACGCGGCTGACCGGCAACCAGAAGGCCGTCGGGATCAGCAGTACATTGAGCAGCACCAGCTGGCGGAAGGCGGCCTCGCCCTTGAAGGCGGTGCGCAGGCCATCCAGCGAGTAGCCGGCGGCGTTGAAGATGCGTTTGAGGCCGGTCTGGCCCTTGAATGGCGACATGGGTGCGTCACTTCACCGTTGAAAGGCCTGAAGGCTAGTTCAGTTCGAGTCAAAAAAGCGTGAACGTTCGGGCACTTAGCTGCCCGAAACCGATTCAAGTTGTTGCAGCAACAACGCCGCCTGGGTTCGCGTGCGCACACCCAGCTTGCGGAAGATCGCCGTCACATGGGCCTTGATGGTCGCCTCCGAGACATTCAACTCGTAGGCGATCTGCTTGTTCAACAGGCCTTCACAAACCATGGTCAGCACACGGAACTGCTGGGGCGTGAGGCTTGCCAGGCCTTCGCTGGCGGCCTTGGCTTCGGCCGATACATCGACCTTTTCGAACGCCTGCGGCGGCCACCAGACATCGCCGTCGAGCACGTTGCGCACCGCTTCCTGGATCTTGCTCAGCTCGCTGGACTTGGGGATGAAACCACTGGCGCCGAACTCGCGGGACTTCACCACGACCGCTGCCTCCTCCTGGGCCGAGACCATCACCACCGGGATCTGCGGGTACTGCCCGCGCAACAGGACCAGGCCAGAGAAACCGTAGGCACCGGGCATGTTCAGGTCCAGCAGGACCAGGTCCCAGTCGGCTTTCTCGGTCAGGCTGGTTTCCAGTTCGGCGATGCTCGCCACCTCCACCAGGCGCACATCCGGGCCCAAGCCGAGGGTAACGGCCTGGCGCAGTGCGCTACGGAACAGCGGGTGGTCATCGGCAATCAGGATTTCGTATGTGGCCATCGATCTAGGGATCCTGTTCTGTGCCAGGCACGGGGGTGTGGAATACGCCTGGCGGGCAACTCAAGGCACGAGCGGCAAGGCCGCCGGCCGGGATGGCACGGCGAAGTCCGGGGGTAACGGCAGCTTCGTCATGCCTGAAGCGGCGCCAAGGATGCCGAGCACGCCCCGGGTGGTCAAGCCAATTGCCCGGTCGTCCCCGCCTACCCTGGCTGCCAGCCCGGACAGTATGTACCAATCCGTCACACCTGCCCCTTGGACTATAGGAAGGTATGCAAACGCCGATGCACCTCGTCCTGCTCGTCCAGCGGCAGGCGGCGCTTGCCGCTGAGGTAGTGCAGGCTGAACACATCCAGGTAGGCGTCCAGGGCCTGGGAGGCCTGGTTGTCGCCGGCCAGGTCCAGGCACATGGCCGCCACTTCCGCGGTGCAGAAGTGGTCGTCGCGCTTGGAGCGGCGCAGGCGATAGCGCGACATCTGCTCGGCCTCCAGGCTCAGCACCGGGAAACGGTCCAGGTAGGGGCTCTTGCGGAACATCTTGCGCGCTTCGGTCCAGGTGGCGTCGAGCAGGATAAACAACGGCCGTTTTCCCGGCTGGCGCACGACTTCGTTGACCACCCGTTCCTCGGCCACGAACTCGCCGGGAAAGACAATATACGGCTGCCACTGGGGGTGCTCCAGCAATGCGAGCAGCCCTTCGTCCACCGACGTGCGTAGCCAACCAAAGGCCGAGGTATCCTCGATCAGGTCGGCGATCAGCCAGCCGGTATTGGTCGGTTTCAACGGCTCGGTGTCATGCATCAGCAGGCACACGCCGGACTCGGCCTGCACCCGCGGTTTCCAGGCGCACAGGCAATGGGTGGCGATCACCCGGCAATCCGGGCAACGCTCGGCCCGGGAACCACGGGCGACAAAGGGTTTGATGCTGCGCGCCAGGCGCTCGGCGCGCAGCCGCGCTACCGCGTGGCTCATGGCTGCAGACCTGGGTATTGAAAGAGGATGAACACGGGTACGACTCGGCGGGTAACAAGGCCCCAGTCTACCAGACGGTGTGTCATTTGCCGTGCAGGCGTGCCGAGGGCTCCTTTATAATCACACGCTTTGGCGGCCGGGAAACCCTGCGGTTCCATGGAACGCCGCCCGCCGGCGCAGGTCAAAGCGCCAGTCATCGAACCAGGAGAGATCCATGCTGCGTGTTATTGCCCCGACCCTGAGCCTGCTGCTCGCCCTGCCTCTGGCTGCCCAGGCGGCGTCCAAGCAGGAATACGAGCTGACCCAGATGCTGGAGAAGGTCGCCAAGGAAAGCAGCGTCGGTACCCCACGGGCCATCAACGAAGACATCCTCGACCAGGGTTACACCGTCGAGAAGGGCAAGGCCCTGGTCAATCACCTGAGCGTGCGCGAGAGCCATGCAGAACGCATGCTCGCCAACCCGCAGCAGGTTCGCAGCCAGCTCGGCGATAGCGTCTGCCGCAACAATGGCTACCGCCAGCTGATGTCCAAGGGCGCAGTACTGGTCTACCGCTTTACCGTCTACAAGACCAATCAACCGGTCATGGACCAGGCCTTCGATGCCGCCAGCTGCGCAGCAGGTAACAAGAAGAAGTGATTCAGGCGGTCTGATCACTGTGGCTGGCGCGTAGCGGCTCTTCATCGGCACGCAGCTCCGCCAGCAACGCCTGCACATAGCGCGAGTGGGGCTCGGCGCCCTGCAGACGGCGCAGGCACTCACCCTCCAGGCTCAGATGATGAGCCCGGGCTTCCCGCGCCAGGCACTGCAACAGCTGCCCATCCACCTCGATCACCAGCCGATGCATACCGCACCTCCCCGCCTCGCGTGCAACAGCCCTTCCAGTAAACCAAAGCCTCTGCGGGTTGGACTGCAAACCGACCGACGGCCTGTTCACTTCTGGGGCGGCACGAAGCCCTGCCAGCGTCTAGATTGAAAGCGAGTACCCCACAACGACAACAAGATGGACTTGCCACTGCAACATGGCCTTGAAGGCCTACTGCAATGCCCGAGGCGCACACTCGGGCCACAGCAGCCAGCGACACACGCAGTGTCGCGGCCGGGACACGGTCATTGACCCGGTCAGAGGTTTTGCTGCAGAAGGAGACGTTGAATGCCCTACCAAACGAACGAACGCCTGTTCAACCATTTCAGGGACAACGGTATCGACCTGAGCCATATCGACTCACAGTTGCAACTGGTCGCGCCGAACAGCCCCAACCTGCCGCTGTACCGCGACATGATGCTGACCATCCTGCGCATGGCCCACGACGACAGTAACCGCTGGAATGCCAAGATCACCCTGCAGGCCCTGCGCGAACTCGATCATTCGTTCCGCACGCTGGAACGCTACAAAGGGCGGCGCAAGGTCACCGTGTTCGGCTCGGCACGCACCCCGCTCGAACACCCGATGTATGCCCTGGCCCGTGAACTGGGAGCGACCCTGGCGCGCTCGGACCTGATGGTCATCACCGGCGCAGGGGGCGGCATCATGGCCGCCGCCCATGAAGGCGCGGGTACCGAACACAGCCTGGGGTTCAACATCACCCTGCCCTTCGAACAACACGCCAACGCCACGGTCGACGGCACCGACAAGCTGCTACCGTTCCATTTCTTCTTTATTCGCAAGCTGTTCTTCGTCAAGGAAGCCGACGCCCTGGTGCTGTGCCCGGGTGGGTTCGGCACCCTCGACGAAGCCCTTGAAGTGCTCACGCTCATCCAGACCGGCAAGAGCCCACTGGTGCCCGTGGTGCTGCTGGACTCGCCCGGTGGCAGCTTCTGGCGAGACTGTCTCGATTTCATCAGCAAACAGCTGGAAGAGAACCGCTACATCCTGCCCAGCGACCTGAAGCTGCTGCGCCTGGTGCACAGCGCCGATGAGGCAGTGGAGGAAATCAATCAGTTCTACAGCAACTACCACTCCAGCCGCTGGCTGAAGAACCAATTCGTGATTCGCATGCTCCATCGCCTGAGCGAAGCGGCGCTGCACGACATCGAGGAAGGGTTCGCCGACCTGCGCCTGAGTGGCAGGTTCCACCAGCAAGCAGACAGTGGCACCGAACACGAAGAAGGCAATTTCAGCCACCTGACGCGCCTGACCTTCGCCTTCAACGGGCGCGATCAGGGGCGCTTGCGTGAGCTGGTGGACTTCATCAACCTGCCGGAAAACTGGGCCAAGCCCCAGCCCATACACACCACTCAGCGAGCACGGGAAGCCTTGAAAGTCAGCTGAACGCAAAATGGCCCGCAGCGCTGCCCGGTTCAAGGGCAGCCCTGCGGGCCATCAGTCGTGGAGGTCGCGACCGCTGAGCAGGCGCCCGATCATCTCCATGGAAAAACCACGGTAGGCAAGAAAGCGGGTCTGCTGTGCGCGGCTGCGCGGGTCTTGCGGGCGTTGTCCGGCGAACTTGCGCTGCCAGACGTCCTCCAGTCGGGCTGCCCAGTCCACTTCGCTTTCGCGCAGTGCCTGGTCGATATCGCCACGGTCGAGGCCACGCTGGCCAAGCTCCTCGCGAATACGCGCGGGGCCATAACCGGCACTGGAACGATAACGGATGAAACTCTCGAGATAGCGGGCTTCACTGAGCAGGCCTTCTTCGGCGAGCCGATCGAGCGCTGGCTCGATCAGCTCATCCGGTGCGCCACGCTGACGCAACTTGCGGGTCAGCTCGACGCGACCATGCTCGCGTCGAGCGAGCAGGTCCATGGCGGTCCGCCGAACGGCGACGGGGGTGTCGAGTACGGCGGACATGGGGCAGATCAATAACCGGCGTCGGCGTCAGCCATATCGTCGGCATCGGCTTCGGCGGCAGCTGCCTTGGCGGCTGCGGCTACGGCGCCAGAGGTCAGCAGCTTCTCACGGATCTGCTTCTCGATCTCGGCGCCAATGGCCGGGTTCTCTTGCAGGTACTTGGCGGCGTTGGCCTTGCCCTGACCGATCTTGTTGCCCTGGTAGCTGTACCAGGCACCGGATTTTTCCACCAGGCCTTGAGTCACGCCCAGGTCGATGATCTCACCGTTGCGGTAGATGCCCTTGCCATAGAGAATCTGGAACTCGGCCTGACGGAAGGGTGGCGAGACCTTGTTCTTGACGATCTTGACGCGGGTTTCGCTACCGACCACCTCGTCGCCTTCCTTGACAGCGCCGGTACGGCGAATGTCCAGGCGCACAGAGGCGTAGAACTTCAGGGCGTTACCGCCGGTGGTGGTTTCCGGGCTGCCGAACATCACGCCGATCTTCATGCGGATCTGGTTGATGAAAATGACCAGGCAGTTGGCGTTCTTGATGTTGCCGGTGATCTTGCGCAAGGCCTGGGACATCAGGCGGGCCTGCAGGCCAACGTGCATGTCGCCCATCTCGCCTTCGATCTCGGCTTTCGGTACCAGGGCAGCCACGGAGTCGACGATGATCACGTCGACCGCGTTGGAGCGCACCAGCATGTCGGTGATTTCCAGCGCTTGTTCGCCGGTGTCCGGCTGGGAGACCAGCAGGTCGTCGACGTTGACACCCAGCTTGCCGGCATACTCAGGGTCGAGGGCGTGTTCGGCGTCGACGAAGGCGCAGGTGGCGCCGTTCTTCTGGGCTTCGGCGATGACCGACAGCGTCAGCGTGGTTTTACCGGAGGATTCCGGGCCGTAGATCTCGACGATACGGCCCTTGGGCAGGCCGCCGATGCCGAGGGCGATGTCCAGGCCCAGGGAACCGGTGGAGATGGCGGGGATGGCCTGGCGCTCGTGATCGCCCATGCGCATGACGGCGCCCTTGCCGAATTGGCGTTCGATTTGACCCAGGGCCGCAGCCAAGGCGCGCTTCTTGTTGTCGTCCATTGAAATCCTCACGTGATCGACTTGGCCCTGACGGCCGGAACAACTGTATAAGTAGCCAGTATTATTCCACAGGGATTCGTTTCCGCAAACCCCCACCGGGCGATTTACTCCGCGCCAAGCTGTAACAAGCCGTCTAGCGCGGCGATCACCGTCTGTCGGCGCACCGCTTCGCGGTCGCCTTCGAAGTGGCGGCGCTCGCTGATCACGTGCCCGCCATCGGCCCAGGCCAGCCATACCGTGCCCACAGGCTTGGCCGGCGAGCCGCCGTCGGGCCCGGCCACGCCGCTGACCGCCACGGCGAAGCGCGCACCACTGGCCGCCCGGGCACCGCGCACCATCGCTTCGACCACTTCCTGGCTGACGGCGCCTACCTGGGCGAACAGCGCTTCGGGTACATCGAGCTGGCGGGTCTTCTGGGCGTTGGAGTAAGTGACATAGCCGGCCTCGAACCAGGCCGAACTGCCGGGGATGCGGGTAATGGCCTCGGCGATGCCGCCGCCGGTGCAGGATTCGGCGGTGCTCACCTGGGCGTTCAAGTGCCGCAGGTGTGCGCCCAGGCGGGCGGAAAGCGTGGTGATCGGGTCCATTTTCTAGCTCCTGGCAAGATTGCGCCCTACCCTACCACCCTTCACGGCGCCAATGCGCGGACGTAGGCCTGGCAGGCGCGCAGGGCGATCAGTCCGCGGTCGCCGTCGTCGGTGATGGCGACAATTCGTCGAGCATGCGCCGGGTCAAGTCGGGCGCGTACGGCGCCATGATCCACGCCACCGGTGGCGGTGGTGGCAGGCACTGCGGCGCAGCCGGCGTCGCGTTCGACCAGGACCGACAGCCGAAGGTCGGCAGTAGCAAGGCGATCACGCAGGCGAGCCTGAGTCTGTTGGGCATCGGTAAGCTCCTGGTAATGACGGGTTTCATCGTTGTGCAGGCGTTGCTCGAGCGCCTGTCGCCGGTCGCGCTCGGCAAGCAGCTGTTCATTGAGCGCTTCGACCTGCTCGACCTTCTGCTGCGCCTGCAGCCCCTCGGACTCGGCCAGCAACCGCTCGTAGCGCCAGCCCTGGACCTGCCAGGCCAGTGCCGCGCTAGACAGCACCAGCACGGCGCACAACCCCAGTTGCAGGCGGCTCAACACAGCACCTCACGGGCTCGTTCCCAGATCTCCTGACGGTCGGCCAGGCCATTCAGGCCGCCATTGATATGCCGGGTGATACGGTTGAACTCGCCACGGTCGGCCAAGGCATTGAGCCCCCGCGAATGCCAGAACCAGGCCGCCGATGCGCAAGCCCAGCGCGGCTGCTCGAGCATCTGCGGTTGCGCCAGCAGGCGTTCGTCGCCGAACAGCGCCCGGCTGCAGGCCTGGTAGTTGTTGCGCCCGGTCACCTGGATCAGGCCGCGCCCGCAATAGCGTTGGCCATCGCCGTCGGCCTCCGGCGTGTTGCCCAGGCGCAGGGCCAGGCTACCGGTGTCGTAGCGGGCCAGGTAGCGGTCGCCGCCGAGCTCCTTCACATAGCGCAACTGGCCGGACTCGTGCCCGACCTGGGCGAGGAACGCGGCAACGCGCTTGGGGTGGTCGATCTCCCAATGCTCCATGGCCTGGTTGAGAGCCGGAAGGAAGGTCGCGGCGCGCTGGCCGGCCAGCGGATAGATCTGTTTGAGCTGCTGTTCAGTGAGCGGCATCGGTGTGTTCTCCATTGCAGTCTGATCGAACGGCGGCCAGTGCCGCCAACGGCTCGCTCAATGGCGATGGCTCGAAGCGCGTGGCTTTCACATGATTCAGGGTGCGGCACCGGCCGCACTTGATCTGGAGCTCGGAAACAGGAGTGATGCGGGCCAGCAGTTTTCGGCACTGGCCGCAGCGCAAGTCGATGAACATAGAGAAAATCCTGACAAGCTGGTGTCACGTTCAAAAGGTGGGAAAGGGCGACTTTCCGAAGTAGCGCCTCCATTGCGGCCGACTATAAGAAAGCGCCCATGCCAACCGGCACCGGGAAACCTTCTCCAGGCACCCAGTGGCACCCGCACTCAGGCCTTCAATGCTCCCGCGCGCCTCGGCGCAGAACCCTTTGCCTTGGCCTTGCCCTGGCGCCCGCCGTTGCATTGCACCGTGGTCCGCCAACCACTGCTGGTGAACACCTGCTCCACCGACTCGACCAGATACGCTCCGTCCAGCCCGGCGAGAAAGCCGGTGATCTCGACGCTCCGCTCGGCGAACAGGTCGGTGCGTCCCGGCATGTCCAGACGCACGCTGGCCGTATCCCGGTTGAAGCTGGCCAGGCGCGCCTTGGCGGCCTGTTCCGCAGCCGCACGGTTGGGGTACAGGTGGCGATCGGTGTGCACCGGTTGCAGGCCCTCCGGCGCGTCACCATTGCCCAGTTCGACCACGCTCAACTTGCCGGTGGCCGGGTCCTGGTGGCGAGTGCGCACCGCCTTGTGGGTGCTCTTGTCGGCCAGGCGGAACTGCCACTGGCTGACCTCGTTGCGGGCGATGGTCACTACCCCCAACGCCTTGCCGCTGGCGCTCTGCCCGCCTTGGCGCGGCAGCACCAGCAGTTGGCCATCGGCAAGCTTGGCGGTGCAGTCGTTCTGTCGGGCCAGGCGGGTGATGAAGTTGAAGTCCGACTCGCTGTACTGGTCGACCCGCGGCAACTTGACCGTCACCGGGCAGACCGCCTGCCAGCCATTGCGCGCACCGATCTCGGCGACGATGCGTTGCAGCGTCGCCCCTTCCCAGCTACCGCTGCGGATGGTCTTGCCGGTACCGCGCAGGTCACTGGCCTTGCCGCGAATGACCAGGGTGTCGGGTGGCCCCGACAATTCGACCTCATCGACGGTGTAGCGCCCCAGCCGCGTCAGCGGCTGGCCGGCGTACCCCAGATGAACCTGCAGCACGGCGCCGCGGGCGGGCAACGCCAGGGCGCCGTCGCGGGCATCGATGCGCAGCTCGAAGTCGTCCGACTCCATGCCGGGCTTGTCGGTGGTGCGCAGCAACAGCAGCCGGTCGTTGATCAGCGCGGTGATGTCCTTGCCGTCGGCCTCGATGCGGAAGATCGGTTGCATGGTTCAGGCTCCTTGCCGGTCAGTCCCACAGTTGCACGGTGTTCGCGGCCACCACGGCCAGCACCGGCAACACGATGCGCACCCCGGCGCGAAACGGCTGGGCCTCGTCCGCCAGGCCCTGGTTGGCTTCGAGCACCGCTTCGACCGAACCATCGAGGTGGCCGTAGTAGTGCTGGCAGAGCGTGTCGAGCACGTCGCCTTCAGACGTTGTACAAATCCTGGCCATAGCTCACGAACTCCAGTGAAAACCCTTGTTTGCGCGGGATGCCGCCGGCCAGCAGGGCGCCCTGCTCTTCCTCGATGCTGGTCAGGCACCAGGTGCCGAGCACTTCGCCGTAGCCGGTGGTCAGCGACAGCGGCAACAACTGGCGGCCGATGCTGCGCAGTGTCTGCAACTGGCCCAGGCCGCCCTTGAAGCCGGGGAAGATCGCCCCGCGAATGCTGATGGTCTCTTCACCCAGGCTCACGGCCTGCTGCGCGGTGTCGCGGCTCAGCCGCTCCTGGCCGGCCCAGCGGAAGCGGGTCTGCCGACGTAGGTGGTCGAATGCGGCGGTATCGAGGTTGAAGTAGTAGGGTGCGGCGCCCGCCTTGAGCGGTTGCAGCACCAGCAAGTGCGGGAACGGCTTGACCGCTTCGGCCGCGGGCGTCGCTTCGGGCGCGAAGCCCAGCGTCGACAGCACGCCGTTGACGGTCGAGCGCACCGCCCCAACCACGCGACCGATCGCTGCGCCTGCCTTGGCGGCGTGGGCGGCGAAGCCGTCGATGCGATCACGCACCTGGCGCACCACCGCCACCGCCTGGTCATACTTGGCCACCACCTTGGCGACCCGGGCCTGGGCATTGGTGATTGCGCGCATGGTGCGCTGCAGCTTGGCACCAATGATCGGCCCGACCACCGGCAACCCTTCCAGCTCGCCCACCGCGCCTTGTATATGGCCGATCGCGTCGTTCATGGGATCGAGCATGGCGTCGGCACGCCGACGCCCCGCCTCTCCCGCCTTGACCAGGGCGTGCAGCGTGGCTTGCAGCTGCTCCAGGTAGGTCATGGGTCCTCCTTAAAGTGCGATATGTGGGGTGTCGGCCAGTTGCACCGAGCGGGCCTGGCGCATCAACTCTTCCAACTGGCGACGGGCGATGGCCTCCAGTTGCTGGAGCACAGAGGGATCGTCCAGGCTGTTGCTGAAGGTGACCGGCATGTTGGCGGTGAAGGTGAATTGCTGGTTGATAGGGGCCGGTGGTGTTGCCGCCGATGCAGGCGACGTGGGCATGACCGCTGGCTGCACCGGCGCGCTATCCACAGCTCGCGCAGCTTCACCCAACCCTGGCTTGCCGGGAGGTTCATCCTTGCCTGAGCCCAGTGCCTTGCCCAACCAGCCACCGATGCTCTCCCCACCCATACTGCCCAGCACACCACCGATCAGGCCGCCGATCGCCGTGCCGATCACCGGCACCACCGAACCGATGGCCGCGCCCGCCGCAGCACCGGCCAGACCGCCACCCAGGCCGCCAACGGCGGTACCGTAACCTTCGAGTTTCTGGTCCGCCGTGGCGTCGCTGTTGTAGGTTTCGGCAAGCTGCAGGCCTGTGTCGAGCATGGCGGCGCCCGGAATGCGTTTGAATACCCGCCTTGCTACGGAGGCTTCGGCACCGCTGCTCCCGGCCTTGCCCAGCAGGCCCCCGAAAGCGGTGCCGGCGAGACCGACGGAAGTGCTGGAACTCTGCGATGGCGTGGCCACGGAACTGGCCGAGGCTTGTTCTTGCGCCTCGAACAATGCCGCTTCTTCCTCTGCCTCGCCGATCTCCTCTTCCTCTTCCTCTTCCTCTATTTCCTCCTCATCGTCCTGGCGTGCCAAGCGGGTGGCTGGCCGGCCAGAGGAAGACGCAGGGGCTTTGGCATCCTTGGCGGAAGCATCGTTGGCGGCTGGCGTATCAGAGAACAACCCATAGTACGCCTTGCCTAAGAAACCGCCGACGCCTTCACCGATCAGCTCGCCAATTTCACCACCGTACTTCTGGATCTGTTTGTTCTTGGTCCAGCCCCCCAGCAGTTCCGCGCCCATGTTGCCCAGCGCGCCCCCAAGGGCAGACCCCACGGCCTCGGCCTTGTCCTCGCCGCTTTCCTTGAGCGTGGCCAAGCCAAGATTGGCAACTGCCTTGGCGCCTGCTTTACCAGCGTTCTCCCTGACGCCGCCGGTGATTTCATTTCGCCGCTCGGGGGTGAGACGGTTGTACATCGCCTTCCCGCCCACAGTGAGGGCAGCCCCACCGACAAGCGCGGCACCCGCGTAGAGCGCCCCATTCACGAGTTCGCGGCCACCCTTTGCCGGCCCCTGAGGCTCTGCGCTTGGAGTATCGGGCGCTTTACCCGGTGTGTCCCCCGGCTGCGGACCTGCATCTTCGGACGCAACAACCTTGCCTTGCTCCGACGCATCACGCCGAGAAGGGTCAGTGCTCTTGCCTGATGCTTCGTTGGCGGCCGGCGTGTCAGAGAACCATCCGTACACCGTCTTGCCGAAGAACCCGCCGATGCCTTCGCCGATCATCTCGCCGATTTCACCGCCGTACGCCTGGATTTGCTTGTTCTTGGTCAGGCCGCCCAGCAGTTCCGCACCCAGGTTCCCCAGCACGCCGCCGAGGGCGGCGCCAACCGCCTCGGCCTTGTCCTCGCCGGTTTCCTTGAGCGCGGCCAAACCCAGGTTGGTGATCGCCTTGGCGCCTGCCTTGCCAGCATTTTTCCTGAGGCCGCTGGTGATCTCGCTGCGCCGCTCGGGTGTTTGGCTTTGATACCCCCGGTAAGCCGAGCGCCCGGCGGCGGCGACGGCCACAGTACCGACAGTGGCACCAGCACCGATCACACCCGCCTTCAGCACTGCCAGGCCAGCATTCGCCGACTCCAGGGGCACACGCCCCTGCTCCGCGCCTCGCGCTTCGGGCGAATCCCCCCGAGCGGGGTTCGGTGTCGGGCTCACGCCCTCCAGCAAAGCCGCCTTGCGTTGTTCCAGTGAGGGGCCGGACGTGGTGGCTGCAGCCGTACTGGCAACCACCGCCACCGCGCGTAGCTCCAACGGTTTGCGCCCTAGCGAAAGATAGAGCCTGCGCAAGCGCTCGACCTCATCCCCTTCAAGACGCAGCCGGTCAATCTGCTCTTCGTGCGCCAACGCCTGGTCGATCCCCAGCCGTCTTTCTGCCGCGCCAGTTTTGTCCAGTTCCAAGCCCAGGCGGATGACCTCACCGATCAACCGCCCGAGCCGGGTACCATCGGCCTGCCTGCGCAGCCGTTCCAGCTGTGCACGCAAGGTATCGGATGACCTGCCCAAAGCCTGGCTGCTGGTGACGCCGAGGGTGAACACCTGTGTGTTCGCCATAGGTTCCTCCTTGTCACTCCGCCAGCCACCAGACCATGTCGCTGAACGACATGGTCATGATTTCGCTCGCGGAAAAGTTCAGCTCCTTGGCCAGCCGCCTGGCGGCGGCCTTCTGCCGGGCGGGGTCAAAGCTCGTCGTCCTGCACCAGGCGAAAATAGCCGGTTTGCAGGCGGCTGTAGTCCTTAAGAGCCAGGCCCTCGAGGTCCTTGACGCCGACTTCGGCGAGCGAGGCGAACAGGTTCAGTTCACGCTGCTCGTCGTCGCCCGTGCCACCGGCCTGGGCATTGCGGATGTCACGCACGGTAGGGGCACGCAGCGACAGGCTGTCGACCTGCACGCCGTTGGCCTCACTGGGGCGCGACAGGCGCACAGTCACGCGCTCGGCGTTGACGGTCAGCCATTGCGGAAGCTTTTTCGCTTGAGCCATCGAGTGTTCTCCTTAAAGACCCAGGGCAGCGCGCTGGGCGGCCAGTTGGTCGACGCCGTCGATCACCCGTTTCATGCCCAGGGCATCGATTTCGTAGACCAGGCGGCCGTCGACTTCGAGCTTGTAGTAGGTGACGGCGACGCTGTGCTTGATCTCGGCCTTGTCGCCGGATTTCCAGTCGCCCATGTCGATCTCTTTCAGCGCGCCACGCAGGGTGACGATCACCGGGTTGATCTTGCCCTTCAGGCCCTTGAAGGCGCCGCGGAAGGTGCCGTTGAAAGCAGTGCCGTCGGCCAGGCCGAAGAACTTCAGCGACTCGCGGCGCACGCCGGTGGTGGTGAAGGCGGCTTCCTGCTTTTCCATGCCCTGGTCCATCTCGACCGGCATGTCCATGCCGCCGGGGCGGTGCTCTTCCATCTTCAGGGTGAGCTTGGGCAGGGTCAGGCTGGGTACATCGCCCTGGAAGCTGACGCCATCGACGAACAGGTTCAGGTTGGCCAGGGTTTCGGGAATCATTGCCATGTAAATGTGCTCCTTAAGCAGCGGTATCGAGGACTTCGGTCAGCCACTGGTTGGTGACTTCGACGCGGAAATTGGGGTTTTCGGCAGGCGGCACATCGGTGAAGCGGATGTTCCAGTACACCTTGCCTTGCTCCAGCTGGCTGGCGGTGTTCAGCTCCGGGTCGGCGAAGACTTCGAAGTTGATGATCGCGCCCTGGTTCTTCAGGTCGCGCATGAAGGCCTGCAGGCCTTCGGTGACGTCCTTGACGTAGGTGGCGGTGATGGAGCGGTCCACGGCCCACTTGTGGCCGTAGAGGATCGCATCCATGACGATGTCCATGGTGCGCACGCGGGTGACGAAGGCCCATTTCGGGTCGCTCGACAGAGTGCGGTTGCCCCACAGGCGGAAGCCGTCGTCACGGATGATGGTGGCGATGTTGGCGTTGTTCAGCAGGTTGGCGCGGCAGGTGTCGTCGCCATCGAGGAACTCCACCGCGCGGGTGGTGCCGGTGATGCCGACGAACTCCTTGTTCGACGGCGACGCCCAGAAGCCGTACTCGCGGTCGGTGTAGGCGAACAGGCCGGCGACCCAGGCCGAGCCCGGCGCGTCGACCGTGGCCTCGGCGGCGTTGTCCCAGTAGCGCACGCCCGGGTCGACCAGGAAGGCGCGCTTGGCACCGAAGTTTTTCGCGTAGGCGATGGCCGCTTCATCGGTGCTGTTCGGGCCGTCGATGATGGCGATGGCGCGCAGCTTGTCGGCCAAGGCCACCAGTGCAGTGCCCACGGCCTGGGTGGCGCTGTGCTTGGGCGCCACCAGCAAGCGTGGCTGGGCGTTGAAACGGCTCTTGCCGTCGAGCAGCGCCTGCAGGCCGGTGCGCTTGCCGTCGGCCAGTACGTTGCCGATGATCGCCGCGGTCTGCTCGGCGCCGTCTTCGAGCTTGGCCACGCCGCAGGCGACGATGACCGCCTTGGCGCGGCTGTAGATGGCGCGGCAGGCCTTGGTGATCGCCGCGTCCTGGCCGAACGCCGCGACCGCTTCGCGCTCGCTGGTGATCAGGATCAGGTCGTTGGCCTTGGCAGTGACGCCCGGGCCTTCGGTGAAGGTGTCGACCAGGCCGATGATCGAGGACGATGGCAGGGCGATGCTGCGCGCGCCGGTGTCGACGTTGGTCACGGTGACGCCGTGGAAGAATCCACTCATGTAGGTTTACTCCAGGTACAGGTATGAAAAGGCCCCGCGGGTGCGGGGCCTGGAAGGGTTGAATCGGGTTGGAAAACGCACCAGGGTGCTGTTCGTCAGTTGATGTCCGGAGCAACAAGCTTGCCGATCTCATCGGCCAATTCTTGATAGCGCTGGTAACGTGCCTCGCCCTCAAGCGTATCCAGCTCATGCTTGCGCATGCGCAGCGCCGCGAGGGTTTCCTGAGCGAGGCGTTGTTGCTCGGCCTGGCTAAGGATGAGATCAGCCGCCTCGGTGTAAGTCATGCCGAGCGGGTCCGCATAACTTGTGATCCAGATGCTGACTTCACCTTGGTAGCTGGCTTCCTTGTATTGCCGGGCTGCGTTCTCGCGTGAAAGATGCTCTTTCTCGAAACGACTCCAGTTGGCGTAGATAACGGCAGCCTGGTCATCGATCAACGCTTGCAGCTCCCGGGCGGTCGGCCAGGCTTGCTGCCGGTCCCTGACCGCTGGCGGGAATACGTCGAAGTCCAGCAGCTTGTATTCCGACTGGGCCTGCAGCAGCTGCTCGTAGAGGGATTGCGGCACTGCCTTGGCCGCCTTGGGAATGTTCTGGTGAACTTCGTCGTTGTAGAACGTGCGCTCACCCGGCACCACGAAAATGGTCATTGTGTTGTCCTCAGTACCCGATGGCTCGCCATTGCATGATTCGTGCGTCTGCCAGGTTGTTATCGCAGAAGACCTGCCCGTCGAAACCGACCACGCTCGGAATGCCGATGCTCACTGACTGTCGATCCTGCCGGTAATAGACGGACCTGTCGTAATCGTCGATGTACACGCCGATACTGGCCACGACCGACAGGCAGGCATTAGGGAATCTCAATGGGAAAACCGTATCGATGTTGCCCGACGAGATGTTCACGGGGAGTACGATCTTGCCCCACTGCTCAATAAGGCCATTGGGCTGTTTTGCCCAACCGACACCGGCTTTGAGAGAGGCATAGTCACTGGTATTCGATAACCCACCGGAAACCACCGCATAAGTATGATCGGTGTTGCACACCAACATGATGGGGGGCTCATTGGACCGAATGGTGACGGTATCGTAGGGGCGCGAACCAATGGCGATGTAACCGTCGGCAACCGCGGGTTTATGGATGGTGATGGTGCCGTCGCCAGACCCCACGGAAATGGTGAACACAGAACCTACGGGAATCCCCGAGGAGGGCAATACCACGCTCCCGCTCCAGGTAGACGCCCCATTGCCATTCATGTAGATCAAACGACCAACATGCTCCAGGCTCAAGGTCGAGCCTGACAAGATACCTAAGTAATAAGAAGGAAAGGCAAGTCCCATTTCCTTGACGTACTGGGTAGTCGCCAAGCGTGTCGAGATATCCCCCCTCACTGGCGTTGGAGCAGCAGGGTCACCCATAAAAACGGGGCTATCCAGTTGTGCTTTCAAAGCCAGCATCGAGTCCAGCTGACTCTTGGTGTAGACATCGGTCAGCCCGTACTCGGCGACGGTGGTCGGGTTCGTGGCTGCGATGACCCGCCCATACTTGTCGACCGTTACGCTGCGATACATGCCCGCCACGACACCACTGCGGCCAAACGCCATTTCGTAGTTCTGGGCACTGACCCCCAGGGTGATCGGCCCATCACTGACCAACTGCCAGGCACCGTCGCCGTTGACCGTACCCTTCTCGACCAGCACCAGCAGACCTGGCGTAACCTTGGCATCGGTGTCGGCATCGCTGCTGCGCGTCCATGCGCCTGCGGCCACTTGGTACAAGCCATTGTCCTTGGCCGCCAACTGGTTCTTTACCAGCACGCGGGCGCCTGCCATTAGCGCGACACCGTCGATGGTCTGCAACCCACTCAGGGTAACGGGCCCAGTGGTAGCCACCTGTACCGAGTGCTTGAAATCCTGCTTGGCCAGTTCCTCGGTAACCCACTCGCGAGTCGCGAGTACCACGGCTGGGTCGATCTTCAACTGCACGTTGCTGGCGCTGCTGACCACCAGGTTCATGCGCACCACTTGCGTGCGTCCCGACCCCTGACTGAGCAGCGGCTTGTAGGTGGGTGCGCAGTTGGCCACGGCGATCATGTCACCATCGGCGTCATACAACGCGATCTCGCGGATCCACTTGCCGCCCACGTCCGCCGGGATGACCTGCTCGGCCACGATGATCGCGCTGTTCTTGTCGTCCACTTTCAGCTGGTTCAACGGCGCCCGGCGCCATTCGTTGATCAGGCTGGTCTGGGTGGCATTGGGCGTCGGGTCGGCGCCATTTGCGTCACCCACACCCATCTGGGTGATTTTCCACGGGATGCCCAAGGCATCCGCGTTGGCCTGCTTCGCCGCGCCCACGTTGGTGAGGATGGCGTAGAACTGTGAATTATGGTCAACCATGTGCAATGTCCAAGGTATCGATTGTGTGTTCCCGGCCACCGCGGCCGATGGCGCCACTGACGATCAGGTCAGGAGGTGCCGGCGGGTAGACGTCGAGTTCGTCACCGTCCTGCAGCGCGCAGCCGAAATAGAGACCGCCACGGCTTTCGAGGCTGATCACCAGCCCCGTCATGTGGCGACTGACCGGCCGGGCGTCGTCGATCAACGACGACAGTTCGTTGTAGGTTTCCTCGCTGATGCCGGTGTCGGTCACCCCGACCTTCAGGGCAAACGTCCCCGGCACCCCGGCAGGCTTGGCCTGCCACCATTCCTGCACCTCGATCAGGTAGCCGAACGGTTCGACCACCCGCCTGAGGGCGCCGAGGGTGCCCTTGTGGGCGTGGACGAAGAACGCCGAGCGGATCACCGAGCGCTTGATCGCCTCGCTCCAGCTGTCGTCCCAGCGGTCCACCGACCAGGCCCAGGCCAGCTGGTAGAGCAGGTGCGCCGGGCAGGTGTCGGGGTTGTAGAGGGCACGCAGGCCGGCCTTGAGGTCTTCGTCGGCGGCCACTTCCAGGGCGCGCTCCAGTGGCGTGCGGTTGAGCGGCAGAAGGCTGTGCATGTCAGCCTCCGCGCTTGAGGTCGATGCCGGTGCACCAGGCCGCCTGGGCCTTGCTCGGGCGGATGTCGCTCCAGCCGATCAGCTCGACCCGGCTCACGCCATCGATGTGCAACTGGGCGTCGATGCCGGAGCGGGCGACTTCCAGGCCGAGCCTGCGCCGCGGGTTGATCCAGGCTTGCAGGCGGCGCCGGCATTCACTGAGGACCGTTTCGTACTCCGGGCCGTTGTCGGCCATGTGCAGCACCGCCTCGACGCGGTAGGGCAGCACCTCGGCGCTGCGCACGTTGACGCGGTCGGCGACTGGGCGAATGTCGTCGTCGTTGAGGTAGGTTTGCACCTGCGCCAGCAACTCGGGGCTGGCCACGCCATCGCCGTCCAGGCTCAGCACGGTGATGTCCACCACGGCGGGCGACGGGCTCTCGGCGGTCGCGTCAGCGACCCGGCCCGAGGCGTTGCGGGCGTGGAGGATGTAGCTGTTGCGCGGGCCGGCGGTGGTCAGGCCTTCGTAGACCAGTTGCACCCGCTCGCGCAGGGCGTCGTCGGCTTCGAGGATGGCTTCGGTCGGCGGGATCGTGCTCGGGTCGGCGGCCTGGATCACCAGGCGTTGCAGGTTGACGTTGGCGGCCAACTGGTCAAGGTCGCGACCTTCGGCATAAGCCAGCAGCAACGCCTTGGCGGCATCGTTGATGCGCGCCCGGTTGAGCAGCTTGCGGTAGGCACCGACTTCCAGCAGCTTGGTGACCGGGTCGCTTTCCAGGTTGGCGTTCCAGCCATCGCCCAGCTGGGCGCGGAAACTGGCCAGGTCTTCCTGGTACAGCGCCTCGAAATCGAGGTCTTCGAGCAACTGCGGGGCCGGCAGCTTCGACAGGTCGACCTGGCTCATACGGTCACCTCCACCAGGGCGTCGTCGCCCAGGTAGCGGCCACTCAAGGCCAGGCTGACCTGGCCGTCGAGCACGGCCACGACCTTGACCCGGTCGAGCTTCAGGCGCGGTTCCCAGCGCCCGAGGGCGCGGGCCACTTCGGCCTGCACCGCGCTCTTCCAGCCTTCGTTGACGGGCAGGTCGACGTAGCGGCGCAACTGGCTGCCGTACTCGGGGCGCATCCGCCGGCTGCCCAGCGGGGTGGTGAGGATGTCCTCGATGGATTGGCGCAGGTGGGCGATGCCCGTCAGGGGCTGGCCGGTGCGGCGGTCCAGGCCGATCATGGGGCACCTCCCGATGCTGGCATACCCCGCTTATGGCTATGCATAGCGTTCTCCTGAAATGAAAAAGCCCGCATGGGCGGGCTGTGCTGTGTGTATCGAGGGGCAGACGCCACGGTCAGGCGGGAGGCATCGGCCAGTCGAGTTCGTTGGGGAAGCCGGGCTGCTCGGGCAGCCGGGTCAACCCCAGGCGGTAGGTCTTCCAGGCACGCAGGGCATCGAGTTCGGCATCACTGGCGACGCCAAGATCGAGTGCGTCCTGCAGGGGCGTGATCGACTGGTCGGCCAGACTGCGCAGGTGCGCCAACACGTCCAGGGCATCCTGGCGGCTCGGGAACGCCTGCTTGTGCTCGGACACCGCGGGTGGCGGCAGAACCTCGAGCTCGACCTTGGCCGGCATGGCCAGGCGCACGTCGATCCAGCTGTCCGGCGGCACGTCGATGGCCTCGCCTTTGCCCAGGTGCATTTCACCCTGGTCATCCAACGTCCAGCGTTGCCTGAACAGACGGACCCGCAGTGTGCCGTCCTCGTCTTGCTCGCTCTCGGTCAGGCCCAAAGTCCTGCCGCCATCCGGCGAGCAAGGGTCCTGGATGCGCCAGCCTTCGAGGGCCAGGCCCAGGCTGCCGCGCACCCGATAGACACCCGTGTCGAGGCGCTCGACCGTGACGCCGCGGGCTTCATCATTGGCCGCGCCCCAGCGACCGGCAGGCTCGAAGGTATGCTCCTGCAGGTCGACACGGGTGCTGTGCTCGATGTCGGTGATACGCAAGATGGGGGATGCCGCCGAGAGCACGCCGCCCGACCCCCGGGTGGTGTTGCCGGTGTGATAGAACTCCGCCCAGGGGGTGATGCCCTCCCCTTCCGGCATGATCGAGCGGAAGAAGGCTCGGTTCACCGATATCCCGAGGGCGAACTGCGACTGCCATCGCAGGTCGGGGCCCCATTCGCTGGACAGCACCTGCGCGGCGGCGACCGGGGCGTTCTGGCCGTTGTAGCTGCCATACAGCGCGGTCTTGCGCTTGAGCTTCAGGTCGCGCGCATCGTTGATCGACGGACAGAGCCAGCCACCGGCGCCCACGACCATGAGCTGTCCCGGCTGGTCGCCGGCGTTGGCGGTGGCCGCCGTGCCCAACCCCAACGCTGTGCGGGCCGCCGCCGCCGTCTGCGCGCCGGTTCCGCCACGGGCGACCGGCAGTGCCGGCGGCAGGCTGTCGCCGCCCAGGGCGGCATAGAGTTCGTCGAAATTCGCCTGTGTCCGGGCGAAGGCGCCGCGCTGGGTGTCGCCGCCCGCTCCGGTCGGCGCACTGCCGAGATTGATTGTCTGCTTGGCCATGCTGGCCCTCCATCATTGATTCCAGGCACCGCTGTGCGCGCCGGGACTCAGTGCTTGTGATTCGCGGTGTTGCCGGCGGTATCGATGATCCGCCCACCGCCATTGATGTCTCCGCTGACCAGCAATGGCCCATTGACCGCAACCTTGCCGGTCAAGGTGATGGCGGCAGCGTCGAGGGTGATGGCGCCATCGTTGACCACCAATGTGCTGGCGCCGACCTTGATGGTCGCGTTGCCGCTGGGCAGTTGGATGTCATAGCGTTTGGCCTGCCAGTCGTAGCTCAGCGAGCCACCGTCATCGAAACGCCAGACCTCCACGTGGTCGCGGTTGTCCGGCGCGGCACCGCCATTGCCATAGAGGCCCGGCACAAAGGTGCCCTGCGCCGGCTCGCCGCTGGGGCTGACCAGCACGCCCTGCTCACCCAGGCTCGGCGCCCGCCAGTGGCGTGCCTTGCCAGCCGCCAGGCTGTGCCAGCGCACCCAGGCGCTGGTCCAGTCGCCGTCGGAGACTCGAACACGGGCGGCGGCGAGGTCCACCGCCACCACGGTACAGGGGATCACCAGGCTGGCCAGCATGCGGTCGTGCATCGCCGTGGCGTAGCTCATGCCAGGTCCTCCGGGGCCAGGTACTTGCCTTCGTTGCCGGGGCCGGTGTCGGGGCTGATCCCCAGCATCAGGCGACCTGGGGGTTGATCAGGCCAGGTCCACTGGGGCTCGCCGAACAGGATCGGCTGCTCCCACTGCACCCTCCAGCCGGCACCTTCGTAGTGCGCCTGCACGTTGCGGCTGGCCTCGACGAAGTCCAGCCCCCACAGTTGCTGGCGCAACAGGTCCATCAGTTGCGCGGCCAGTTCGCTGCCTTGTAGCCGGGCCTGCGGTTGCGAGGAGTCCGGCGTGATCTCGGCTTCGAAGGTGGCGATCAGTACCGAGCGCCCATCACGGGGGGCGCCGTCGGCGGTCATGCGCACGATGCCATGGCGCAGGGCTGGGAGCGGCAGGCTGGTACTGCTGTTGTCCTGGCTGTCGACCGATGCCAGCCCCGGCATCGCCTCACGCACCATGGCGGTGAGGGCCGCGCTCAGGGTGGACAGTTCGCTCATGGGCGAGTCCTCATGAAAATGGACGGTGGTCATTCGGGAATGGTCGGCCACTCCAGGGTGTCGGGGAAGCCGCCCTGGTCGGGCAGGCGGTTGAGTGCCACCCGGTAGCGCTTCCAGGCGCGCAGACGCTGCTGCTCCAGTTCGCTGGCTTCATCCAGGTCGACTGCGTCCTGCAGGGGTGCGATGGCTTGGTCGGCCTGCGCGCGGCGTTGGCCAATCTCACGCAGGGCGGTGGCACGCGGATCAGGCCTTGGCTCTGCAATCTGCTCGATCGGCAACGGCTCGACGGCCACGTGCAACGTCAGGCTGTGCTGCAGATCGGTGGCGAGACCATCACGACTGACGCTGATTTCCAGCACTGGCGCGCTGTGGCGGATACTCAGCTCGACGCCTGCGTCGAGCGGGTTGATCACATAGCCCCAGCCTTCGGGTGGCGGCACCATGCCAAGAGTCCCCAGGACCCGATACTCGCCCGGGCCTGCCTTGTGGCTGGTGATGGTGTTGCAGCCCAGGGAGGTCACGTCGATGACCTCGCCGGTCGGGCCGTTGAGGTTGATTGCGGCTCGGGTCATGGTCAGATCGCCTTGAGGGTGCCGTCGGCGGCACGGGTGGTGTTGCCGGAGTGATAGATGACGTAGAACCCGGCGGAGGCGAAACTGCCGGAGCGCAACACCAACCGGGCTTCCGGTGCCTGGCCGAAGAACAGCTGCCCGGCGCGGAACTCGCCGGAGCTGTAGGGCACCGTCAGGATCGAACCGTAGGAAATGCCGGTGGCGCCCACGCCGTACTGGGTGTTGGGCGTCATCAACGAAAAACCACCCTCCATCCGGTTGATCGAGTCGGTGTAGGGCGACGAGGTATTGCCGACACCAAATGCGCCGACTTCCATCAGGTTGCCCGCCGCAGCACCGACACTGCGTGTCGCGGCGCTGCCCAGCCCCAGGGCGTTGCGTGCGTCGGCCGCGGTCTTGGCGCCGGTGCCGCCCTGGGCCAGGGTCAGTGGCGTGGTCAAGCCACTCAAGGTATTGATGTCGCCGTTGTTGCCCACCCCGGCCTTGCTGGCCTGCAGGTTGGCGTTGGCTTGGTAGAGCTCGTCGAAATTGCCCGCGGCCTTGACCCAGGCTGAGCGCTGGGTGTCGCCACCGGCGCCGTCCGGGGCGTTGCCGAGGTTGATGGTCTGCTTGGCCATGAAAATCTCCAGGCGCGACTGAGCGGCGGCATGGCCGGGTCGCTGGGTTGAGTGAAGTGTCCCGGCTCATGCCGGGCAGGAAGCAGGGTTTGACCAGAGCAACGGGACCGTTGCGCAAGGCCCATCAGGCCGGCCTTCGTCAGTAACCGGAAACAGTCGCGATGATCAGTTGCGAAGCTGGATTGACATCGTTCAGGGCTGGCCCTTGATTGGCTTCAAAGAACATTTCTTCGGCATAACGACTGTCTTCGATGAAGGCCAGCCGCCGACCGATACTGACCTTGCCCTGGGCCACGCGAATCGTGTCGCGGTGCACGAATGTCGCAGCGTTGAAAGGGGGAATAAGGTAGTACCGGCGGTAGAAGGACAGCCCTGCGGCATAGGTGTTTCCCGGCAACGCCGAGAAACTCAGGCTGTCCTTCGGCGCGGGGCCGACATAGGCGATCCGCAAGGCCTTGTGACTGGAGTCATACAGCAGTTCGCCCTGAGCCGAGTAGCTCTGCAATCCCCAGGTGCTCGACGAGATGGGCGAATTGCCAAACACGAAGAACGTGATAACCACGGGGTTGGCACTGGCGAACCTGACGACGTCCCGGCCACCGAGCCCATATTCGACCGAGATGAACTCACCACCGGTATCCCCCAGCAGGATCAGGCCATGCCTGGGGAGCGTGATGTCGACACTGTACATGCCCGAGGAACCGAGCGGGGCGACCCACGTATCCAAGGCGATGGTCCGCTTGTACACCAGGCTGAGAAGCGGCTTGCTCCCACCCAGCTGAATGCGATTGCCTTCGGCAAAGACTTCCAGACCCATCAGAAGACTCCATAGAAGATTTCGACCGAGACGGCGTAGTTGTAGTGCGCATAAGCGCCGGTGTGGCGGAATGCGGGAAAGCTCCAGCTGAGCACCTGCCCTTCCAGCTTGACCAGCGGGTAGACCAGCTCGTATGGCTGGTCGAGATGCGCATTGCGCGTCGGCAACAGCTCGGGATGGTAGAAATAGAACGGCTCGCCCTGTGCCAGTTGCGGCACGATCAGGCTCCCTGCCCGGGTCCCGGTCACCACCGAACCGAGCAGGGTGCCCAGCCGGTTGGTGGTATCCAGGTTCGGGCTTCCCGCTTCATTCCAGGTTTGCAGCCCGATCTTCATCGTTCACCCCCAGATGCCCATGCGCACGCGCAGGGTGTTGTTGGCATCGAAGATCTGGATCAGCTGGTTGGTGATGACCAAGCGCCCCTGGCCCTGCACCGAACCATTGATCTCGAAGGCGCCGTTCTTGGCCAGGCGCCAGCCCGTTTGCCCGGCAACATAGTTGTCGGACTGGATCGCGTCGCCGATCTTGGCGCTGGTGATGGCACCGTCCTTGATCAACGCCGAGTTCATGAAGACCTGCCCACCGCTCACCGTGAACGGCGTGAACAACTGCCCGCCGGCCTGGGTACCGACCACCGAGAAGTTGTCGGCGCGGACCAGGAACTTGCTTTGCTTGTTCTCGATCCCCAGGGCCAGGCCAGCCGCCACGTACTGGCCATCGTTGGTCACCTCCATCTTCACCGACCACATCGTCGACAGCTTCTTGTCGAGCCCCGACTGCACCTGGCTCAACTGCTGTACCGAGGCATTGGTCTGGCCCTGCTGTACCTGCACTGTGTCGAGCTTGCGCGCCATGGCCAGGCCGTCCTCGATCCGCGCCGACTGCTCGGACCACACACCGACGAGTACCTGCCCGGAACCGGCCAGGTCGCCGTTGTCGCCCGCCAACGGTGGGTTGATCTGGGCATAGACGCCATCCAGGCGCGTACCCTGGGCGGTGACTCGGCCGTCCAGTTGGCTGGCCTGGGTCTGCAACGTGCTGATGGCCTTGGCCTGGCCGTCGGCCTTGTCCGCCACGACGCCGACCTTGCTGGTCAGGTCGGTAATGGACGAACCCTGGGCGACCAGGGTCTGGCCTTGCTTGGTGACGGTGGTACCGAGCTCGCTGATGGCACTGGCGTTGGCATTGTCGGCCTGGGTGACGCGACGGGCGACAATGTTGCACCACAATGAGCGTCCGGTGCCGTTGCCAGGCTCGGTGCGCGTGAGGATGCGCCCCTTGACCGCGCCGGCTGGCGCCTTGACCCGCCCGCTGAGCTTGCGGAACCCCTGGCCGCTGGCGGCCGGGAAGCTGAACGCGACCGGATAGCCCAGGTTCTTGTTGTCCTTGTCGTAGAACTGCATCTGCAGTTGCGCAACCTGCCCAGCGGCCATCTCGTCGGCACTGACCTCGGCGGCCAGGTCGAACTGCTCGTCCGAGGCGCAGAGGATGTTGTTGCCGGTGCCGCAGAAGCTATTGCCGTAGAAGGCGATAGCCTTGCCGTAGCGGGTGCCCGACAGGTTGCCGGGTACCACCACCACCGGCGCCGGATAGAGCTTGGCGTCGAAGGTCCAGGGCTGGGCGTCGCCATCTTCGAAGTCGCCCTTGAGCACCAGGTTGTCCGGTTGCTGGCCCAGCGCGGCCTTGAGCCCGGTGATCGCCGAGGCTTGGCTGTCGAGCTTGCCTTGGGCCTCGGTGACCTTGTTGCTCAGGGTGGTCAGCGCGGCGGCATCAGCCTTGCCCGTCAACGCACTCTGCAAGCCGGTGAGCTGGGTGTTCTGTACCGTGTTGACGCCTTCGACGGCGGTGATCTGGCTTTCGGCCTTGCTCACCCGCGCCGCCAGGCCGGTGCTGTCCTTGACGGCCTGGCCGATGTCCAGCCAGAAGGCCGCGCTTGGCGGCGGCGTCTTGGCCGGCACCGCCTTGAGCGCCTGGTACAGGCTCTGCGCCTGGCGCACGATGTCACCCGCGGCATAGGCCTTGGCCGCATCGTAGGTCAGCGCGTTGGCCGCGCTGGCGAGGTCGTTCAAGCGCGTCTGCACTTCACCGTTCAGGGATTGCAGGCGCTGGTTGACCGAACCGTTGCCACTGCCGTCGATCAAGCCGATGCGGTCGAACAGTTGCTTGCCCAGGGCCGATTCGCTGATCTTGCCGGAGAAGTAGCGGTCGTACTCGCTCTGGTCGGCGCTGGACTGGCCACGCACACCGGTACCGTTCGGATACCAGGTGCCGACGTTGCCGCTGCGATCCACCAAGCGCGCCCAGAAGAACAGTTGCGCGCCGGCGGCCAGGCCCTGCAACTCGTGTTCGGCCTGGGGGTAGGCGAAGTCGCCAAGTTTCTGCGCCTCGGCGCGCGAGGCGCTGTTGCCGTACCAGATCTCGGTGCGCTGGGTATCACCCGCGCCCTCCGGGAAGCTCCAGTTCAGGCCGATGGCGAACACCTTGCTGGTGGCCAGCAGCTGCGTGGGCGCAGGTGGCGTACCGACCTTGCCTTGCAACGGTGTCAGCGCGGACAGCTTCCAGATCGAGGTGATTTCGCCCACGCTGATCGAACGGACCCGCGCCAGGTAGTCACCGGCATAAATGCCAGTGACGTCGACACTGGTGGCACCGCTGCGCGGCAGGCTGATCCAGTTGCCGTCGTCCTTGCGCCACTCCACTTCGTAGGCCACCGCGCCCGGTACCGCTGGCCAGGCGATGGTCAGGGTGCTGACCGCCAGGCCCTGGCTGATCGCATGGTTGCTGCTGAGGGTGACGCTGGCGGGTGGCGGTACCAGGTTGATCGGCGTGACACTGATCGGCCGCTCCTCCAGGCGCGCGCCGGTATCGATATGGGCGAACTTGCTCGGGTCGTACTGCACCGCACTGATCTCGTACACCCCCGGTTCCGGGCGCGAGACGCTGGTCACACGGTACAGCGGCACGGCCAGGTCGGGTGCATCCAACGCCCACACCAGCTCAACCTCGGGGGCCACGCTGTAGGCTGTGGTCACCGACAGCTTGCGGCCATCGACCGCGTCCACCGTGCGCGCCTGGCAGGTGCCATCAGGTAGGTTGAGGATCAGCCGGTCGCCCGGTTTGGCCTGGGTATCGCGGTCGAGGGTGACCTGACGGCCGCTGACGGCGGCGATCCGGCCACCAATGGCGCGCCCGGCCAGCAACTCGTCGGCCACTGGAATGACGAAGCCCGGCAGCGGGATACGCCCATCCATGCCCACCCGGAAGCTGATACCTCGGTCACGGGAGTTGGTCGCCAACGCCCACTTGCCACGGCGCTGTGCCTCGGACTCGCGGGTACAACCAATGGCGCTGACTTCCAGCGGGTTGTCACCGTAGCGCCGTTGCAGCTTCTCGTCGGTGACCACCGTGACGTCGGTGTCGTAGCTGTTCAGCGGGTTGTCGTAGCTGATCAGCGCACGGCTGTAGCGGCTGCGTTCGGAGCCGCTGGAGTAATTGAACTTGCCGCCAATGACATTCGCCCGGGTATAGGCGAAGTCGAAGTCGGTGGCCCGTGGCATGTCGGCCAGGCTGTACAGCTGGCCCTGGGCCCAGTAGGTCATGCCTCGGTAGATACCGGCGATGTCGCGCAGCAACGACCAGGCATCGGCCTTGCTCTGCAAGTTGAGGTTGCAGAGGAAGCGCGGTTCCTGGCCACCCTTGCCGTCCGGTACCAGCTGGTCGCAGTACTGGGCGATACGGTACAGTTCCCACTTGTCGACCATCCACGGCTTGATCCGGCGGCCCAGGCCGAAGCGGTCGTTGGTGCAGATACCGTAGGTGACCCAGGCCGGGTTGTCGGTCCAGGCTTCCTTGAAAGTGCCGTCCCACACACCGATGTAGCTGCGGGTGTCCGGGTCATAGTTGCTCGGCACCGGCCACTTGCGACCGCGGCATTCCACGGTCACCACCGGGATGTTGCGGAACTGCTCGGCAGAGAACTCGATGTACAGCAGCGCGGTGTTGGGGTAGCGCAGCTTGGCGTCGATCACCTCGGTCAGGCCGGCGAGCTGCATGGTGTCGGCGACCTTGTTGTTGTTCTGGTTCGGCGTCAGGCGCCGCACACGCAAGGTCCAGCCGCTCTCGGCCCGGGGCAGGTCGATGCGCCGGGTGCGCTCGTAGGTGCTGGTGGTCTTGCCGTGGACCGCGTCCTTGAGCACTTCCTGATAGGCACCGCCGTCGGTAGCCAGCTCGACGACATACTCGATGCGATGACCATTGATATTGCCGGCACCGTCCATGGCTTGCAGCGCCGGCCAGGCGAAGCGCAGGCGCACCGCCGACAGGCGCGTGTCGTTGATGGCATGGACCCAGGGCTTGTCGCTGCGCAGCTCGATACCCTGGCTGATCTCGTTGTCCACCGAAGGGATGCCCGGGATATGCGGCTGCTCCACCGAGCCCGTGCGCCATTCCCACTTCACGCCAGGGAAGTTGTAGCTGCCCTGGTCATCCATCAGCGGCGTGCCGTCCAGATAGATGTCTCGGGCGGTCGGCGTGCCGGCGAACTCGCCCTCGCCAATGGCCAGGAGCATCTTGGCAACCGCGACGGAGCGCAGGCTGTCCGGCGCCTCGACCGGTGACTTGGGCTTCTTCTGACCACCTTTGCGACCGGTGATCACAGGTCTGTTGGTTTCGCCCATGTGTTCCTCCAGGCGTAAAAAAACCGCCTCCAAGGCGGTTTGCTGAATGTGGCCGGGATCAGGCCGGCGATGGCCCGCAACCTGGCTTGGTGGCACTGGGGTCAGAGCCGTTCCTCGGCATAGATCGCCGCACTGATGATGGCCCCCCCCCAACGACGCTTGCCCACGCACAGCGGCACCGGATTACCGGACGCTGTGGTGTTGCGCGCACCGCCAAAGGCATAGCCTGGGGTGTTTTCCGGCGCCTGGCTCATGCTCAGCCCCTTGGGTTGTGGGCTGAGCAACTGCATGACGCCGCCTAGCGCCATCGCCGCGCCCATGCTGGCAACGAAACCGGCGGCGCCCTCCGAGGCAAACGCGGCCGCGACCCCGCCGCTGTAGATCGACGCCGCGGCGATCATGACGATGCCGACGATGGTCTGCAGGGTACCGGCGCGCTTGCTGCCGACCACCACGGGGACGATGCGGATCTCTTCCTGAGCCTGAAAGCCAAGCTCTGCCTCGCCGACGTTGCGCCGGTCGTTGAACACGGCGAATTCCAGCCCGTGCGAACGGGCATTGACGAGGAAGCGTTCGAAACCGGGCACCAGCACGCACAAGGCCTTGATTGCCTCGCGCGGGGTACTCACCGCCAGTTCGAAGGTCTTGCCGAACTGGCGCAGTTGGCCGCCGAGCCTGACACGGGTCAGCGGCGAATGCGTTGTCGTTGCTGACATGGCAACTCCTTCTGCGAATGACGGCCGCCCGCAGGCAACCGTGTTGAGCGAGGCACGCCTGCCCCTACAGGCGGTCCTCGGCATAGATGGCCGCGCTGACGATGGCCCCGCCCCAACGGCGCTGGCCGATGCAAAGAGGCACCGGCAATCCGGCAGAGACAGTATTGCGGGCGTTGCCGAACGCATAGCCGGGGGTATTCGAAGGGCTGGCGCTGAACTTCAGGCCTTTGGGTTGCGGGCTGAGCATCTGCATCACGCCACCGGCCATCATGGCCGCCCCCATCTGCACCGCCCAAGGCTGATTGAAGTAGAGGCCACCGACGATCAACACCGCGCCGACGATGGTCTGCAGGATGCCGCCACGTTTGCTGCCGGCCAGGACCGGCACGATACGCAACTCGCGGGTGCCGCCCAGGGAAAATGCGTTACTGTCGACATTGCGACGGTTACGGAAGATGGCGAAGCGCATGCCCAGGCGGTCGAGCCGCCGGATCTCCTCCTCGAAGCCTTCCAGGGTGTTGCGCAAGGCACGGAACACCTCCCAGGCCTGGCCACTGTCCAGGCGTCGCTGGTGCTCGCGGCCAAACTTGCGTGCCAGCACACCGGACAACTTGATGGTGGTCAGGGCCGGCACGTTGAACACGGATACAGCCATTCTTGGCCTCCTGTGCGAATTTCCTTGATACGAAAGCCCCTACTCGCTGGCGGCCGCATCCCGGTGCCGCAGCACCAGACGGGTACGGTCGAGCCATGGCCCACCGAACACGATCACCTCCGAGGGGCGCCCATACAGGTGGTGCAGCAGGAATGGGCCGGCGCCTGCCGGCGCCCAGGCCTCGCCAGGCAGGCGCGGGTCGTTGCCCAGGTAGATGCCGGCGTGGTTGGGATGAGCGGTACGGCCAATGGCCATGACGATCATGTCACCACGTCGCGGCGCGTCCACCCTGACGAAACCGGCCGTCGCATAGGCCTGCTCGTAAAGGCTCGGCCCCTCGGCGTTCTCCCACCAACCTTCCTCGCGGGCATAGGCGGGAAAGGTCAGGCCCCATTCACGCAGGTACCAGTCGGCGCACACCTGCCAGCAATCCCACAGTCCATGCACGAACGGGCGCCCAAGCAACGGAGTGTCGCCCTTGGGCAGAACCGTGCGCAGGTCGCCTTCCGGCCAGGACAGGATATGCCAGGGCAAGCCTGTGGCCTCGCACATGGCCAAGTCACGGGGGGACGGTCGGCTGCTGGCGTCGGGGTGCGAGTGCACCACCGCCACCACCTCACCCAGGTCTTCCGCCGCCGCGTAGTCGTGCGGATCGATGCGGAACTCTTCGCCAGGTTCAGAGGCGGTGTTGGTACAGCGCTGGTAATCCAGCCGCCCTTCCCGCTCGATAACCAAGCCGCAGGCTTCGCGGGGGTAGTCTTCGGCGGCGTGACGGCGGATCGCCTCGAGCAGGGACGGCTCCATGGGTCAGCTCCTGGCGATCAGCGAGACGGCCGGGAAGCCGCCATGGGGCAGCTCGGCGGCCTCGCCGAAACGCAGCTTGCAGGACCTCAACCCACCCTTGCAGCGATCCTTGGCGGGGTCGTCGGTGGGGCGGTCCTCATCGTCGAAACGCAGGTTACCGGTGTAACCGCAGTTAGGGCCGCGGTAGCCATTGGTCATCGCCCAGTGGCAATAAGCGGTCATCTGCCGGCCTGGCAAGCCGTGGTTGTCGATCTCGCCGGGAGAAGACAGCTCCCACTGCACCTGCTCGTCGTCTTCCTGGGTCTTCTGGTCGAGGAACCAGATCTCCAGGGCTTCCTGGGTCGGGTCGGCCAGGGGGTTGCCGGCGGCGAAGTTACGCGCATCCAGGTACTGGCCAAGGGTCTGGCGCACGGTCAGCCTGAACTTGAGCAGGTCCTCGAATGCCAGGCACAGGGCGGTCACCCGGCCATCGACGTTGCCGGCGGTGAACTTCGGCCGGGTGGCCCGGCCGTTGCTGTTGGCGCCAATGCCGTCGATCTGTACAGGCCAGGCGGCATACTCGTTGCCCTGCCACCAGATCGAGCGGGCCGGCAGGTTTGCCGCGGCATCTCCCGCCGCCGCCACCGCATCGGGCTCATGGGTGATGGCATGACCGTGGAAACGCAGGGTGTCGGCACCGAATTCGCTGCCGTCGATCTCGAACAGAACGATTTCCGCGCCCGGCTCGAGTTTCTGGATGTCATTGATCAGCGCCATGACGGCTGCCCTCCTCGATCATGGGTGAAACGCCTGCTCGAATGTGGCGCTGATGCTGTAGAGCCCGCCACCCTTGGCGGTCGGTTGGTAGCCCTTGCAGCGGTACAGCGCCGGCTTGCCCAAGGGCGCGGTCCAGCGAAACGCCCGGCTACCGCCATGACGGTCGAGGAACTCGGCGATCGCGCGGATCTTTGTTTCATCGCCGATGAACACCAGCGGCCAGGACTGGCTGCGGTTGTTGATGCCATCGGCCACGGCCTGCTTGTAGCCATCGCCGAACTGCACCGTGCGCACACGGTACTCGACGGTGCCCGTCGGCTCGGTCTTCGGGCTCCAGGTAAAGGTTTCCATGAATGTTCTCCTTGATCAGCGGCCGTGGATGGCGGCCCAGATCTGCCCACCGGGCATCAGCTCGCGGGAAATCTGCTCGCTGGCGCCCTGGCGGGCGGCACCGGCGTAGGCGTTGGCCAGGCGCTGGGTATTGGCCTCGCCAGGCGCGGTATTACCGTCCGCGGCCGCCACGTTGATGGTCTGCTGGATCACCACTTCGCTGCTGTGGCTGTTGCCCGAGCCACCGCCCAGTGCGCGCACCCCCAAGGCACCGTCCGCACCCCGGGTCAGCGGCATGATGGCTTCGGGACCGGCTTCGCCAAACAAAGCCATCGGCGCCAGGGTCGGCCCTGTGGCGACGCTGTTGGTAAAGGCGCCACCCTTGGCGAACTTCAGGCTGCTGGCATCGATCTGGGGGGTGAAGGTGGTACTGGTGCCCCCGACGGACATGGTGGTCGGTGTCGGCGTCGAACCACTGCCGAGCCACGACCCGACCAGGTTCATGCCGAACCCGAGCAGGCTGCTCAAGGCCTTCGACGCAGCGGTCTTGGCAGCCAGCGCAGCCATATCGGCGATCACCGACTTGGCGAAGTCCGAGAACGAGAACTTGCCGGTGGTGGCGAAGGTCTGCACGGCGTTACCCATGCGGTCGAACACGCTGGTGAACACCGCCTGCGATTGCGCCGCGACATTACTGGACTTGTCCAGGTATTCGTCCCACGCCGCCGACGCACCGACCATCCAGTCACCACGTGCCTGGTTCATCATCTCGTAATCGTTGAGCACCTGGTTGGTCATGTCGGTGTGACCGACACGCATGGCCTCCAGTTGCTGCTGGTAGCTTTCACCCTCGAAGCCATCGGCCCCCGATGGATTGGCCTGCTCGAACTGGGTCCGGGCGGTGTAGTACGCCTCGTCGACCTTGCTGAGCTGGCCGGCCAGCTCGCCCTTGCGCTGGCCCATGCCCATTTGCGCGACCTTGAGTGCCGCAGCGTTGTGCTGCGAGCGCAGTTCGTCGCTGTAGGGCCTGACAGGATCGGGTTGCCGGGCTTGATCCCAGTTCGGCGGCGTGTACGCCGCCTGGAACCGGTCGAGCGCCTTCTTCGAGAGGTTCAGGCTCGAATCGGCAACGGCGCCCGCGCTCTTGAGGTACTGCTTGTTGAAAGCCTCGACGTTTTTCTGCATCTCGCGCAGGGTGCGGTCACTGAGGGCCGACGCCCTGGCCAGTGCCCGTTCGAGGCTGGAGAGATCGATCGACGGGCTGAAACTGGCAAGGTTGGTTGCCATGGGCCTACTCCCTGATCATTGGGAAACCCGCCATCGCGGGTTTCGTGAAGAAGGTGGTGCCGATCATCAGCACCACTGCTGCATGGCGCTCTCGAGCGACACCCCCTGGCGTCGCTCGTGAGGCATGAAATCGATCAACTCGGCGGTGCCACCGGCGTGATGATTGGCCTGCAACGCCAACATGGCGATGCCGGCCTCCAGTCGGCGACCGCCGTGCAAAGAGCCGTGGCGCTGGATGTACTGAGCCCAGGACCGGGCTTCTGCGTAGCTCAGCCGTTCCTTGGCCTCGCTGATCGTGCGGCCGCCGATGCCGTTGAGCACCAGCTCGTGCCAGAACTCATCGGCGGCCGTCAGTGCTTTGCCGGGGTGTTACCGGTGCCGTTGACTTCGTTGATGGCATTGAGCAACAGGAAGCCCAGCGACGGCTCGAGGTTGAACGCGTCCTCGACGCCCAGTGCCTCCTCGCCGTCCTCGCCAAGGCTGATCGACGCGGCGAGGTAGTGGGCATTGCGGCTGTGGGACGACTCCTGCTCGGCGAACAGGCGCTCGATCACACCGAACGAATGGCGGCGCACATGCACCACCAAGGTCTGCGCGACCATCTCGCCGTTGAGCGGATCAGGACGGTTCCAGACGACTTCCTTGCGGACCTTCTGGCTGTCGACGATGCCGCCCAGGGCCTTGAGTTGATGGATATTCATTCAGTTCCTCCGGTTCAGGCCTTTTTCACCCAGGTGGAGCCGCCAGTGCGCTGGATGCTCACCGACGTGGTGACCACCGCGTTGAGCGCGAAGTTGAACGGGAAGTCGGCCACGTAGCCTTCGAAGGCGAACCAGGTACGGGTGGCCGGCAGCTCGAAGTTGTCGCCCTTGCTGTTGACGGTCGGTGCCACGTCCTTGCCGTCAGACCAGCCCACCACCCACTTGACGGTGGTGCTGCCCTTGGCTTCGGAGAGCTGATGCAGGCGGATGTGACTGGCGTTGGTCGGGTCGGCGTTGAGGCCCAGGGTCGCGGTACCAGGGGTGCGCAGGCCTTTCTTGTAGGTGCGCTCGGCGGCGTCCAGGGTGGTGTCCTCGATCTGCTCGGCCGGGGCGCCGCCCGGTTCGAACGAGGTCACATGATCGACTTCCAGCACGCTGAACGGGCCGGTGCCGGAGACCGGTGGGACCAGTGCGTAGATCTGGGTGCCTTGGGTAAGAATCGACATAGAGGTGTTCTCCTTGAACATGGTTGAGCACCGTCACGGAAGGTTCCGGACGGTCTTGGGTACAGCGGGATGGTGTGACAGAGGGGACGATCAGGCGGGCCTGGAGCCGTCCAGGTAGGGAGGCGAGTCAGGGGCTGGCTCGCGGCTTTTCAGGTAAGCCACCAGTTGTTCGTTGCTCAGCGCCAGCCGCTCGATCGACTGCCCGAGGGCGGTCTGCACCGAGGCCTGGTTGCGCAGGGCCGCGAGCAACTCGTCCAGTTGTGCTTCATTCATCGGTTGCTCCTTGCTCAACGACCGCTGTCGTCGGCGTCCACGCCGGTCGTCGGTTGTTCGATACCCAGGCGGCGCGCCGCCCAGCGCTCATAAAGGCCAATGGCGACATCGGCGCCGGCCATGGCGGTGAGGCAGCCGAAGGCGCTGGCGCTCCAGATCGACATGCCGCTGGCGTACAGCAACATCACCGTCGACACGCCACAGACCATGCACGCCCCGGAGCGCAGCGCCAGCCGCCGCACCAGCGCCCAGCCCCGGGCGCCGGCCTTGTCGGCCCGCCACATCTCGCCGGACAGGCCGCCCAGCAGGGCCAGGACGATCACCAGCCAGAGCGGCATGTCGAGCAATGCCTGTTGTTCACTTGTCAAAGTCCTGTCTCCTTGAAAAAAAGCCATGCTCAACCCTCCATTGACTGGATGATCGGCACGACGGGAAGATCCTCGGCCAGGACATGCAGCATCAGCGTGCTGACCAGCCGGTAGGGCTGGCCGTCGCGGGTCACGGTCACCAGCAGGTCGCCGGAGGCCTCATCATGTTCAACGGCCACATCGGCCTTGCTGTCCATCTGGCTGAGCGAGTAGCCCCAGCCAACGCTTACGGGCGGGAAAGGCACCAGGCCCAGGCTGCCGCTCACCCGAAAGACACCTTCGCTGACCAGTGTCGAAGCCAGGCCGGCGTCGGAAGGCGTGATGTCGTGGGTGCTGCCATCGTTGAGCAGCGTGATGATTGCGCGCATTCAGGCCACCTTGATCGTGCCGTCGTTGCCGACCTTGCAGTTGGCTGTATTGAGGGTGGTGACCACGGTAAATGGCGCCTGCACCAAGTTGCTGGCCGGCGCGGGGCCATCGAAGACCACGGTCCAGCCTGTCTCCAGGCCGTTGTCCACGGACAAGGCACCAGTATTGATACAACTCACGGCAAAACGCGGCAGGTAGATGGCCATGGGCAGGTTGAAATACAGATTCGCCTTGCCGTTCTCGGCGAAAATAGAAATCTTCAACCCTGCCCCCGTCGCCAGGGACCCTATGTTCTGTGACGTCGTATTGACCAGGGCCACCGCCGTGTTGACCTTGCCCAGGTAGAAGTACCAGCTCAGATCGATGGTGATGGGCGAGGTGTAGCCGTTGACACAGCCATGGAGCCTTATCAGCGGGGCGACTCCATCCTCGGCGGGTATATTCGTTCGCAGTGTGAAGCCAGACGTGATGTTGTGTGTCGCCGCCACACCCACTTCACGGTAGAGCTGCCCTGAAAGTGGCGAGTAGTTCGCCTGCAACGCACGGTCCTTGATCAGTGCCAGGTTGCGGTTGACCTTGTCGAAGCCGGTGCGCACCGTGTCGCCACCGACGCCTGTGGGGGCTGCCCCCATGTTGATGATTTCGAAACCCATTTCACCTCCGTTGCGATGAATTCCGTATGAATGAAGCCGGCGATGACGCTTGCCCTCGCATTGCCTCGGCATTCCAAAAAGCCCGCTTCGCAGGCTTTTCAGTAATGCGTTGTCGAACCGCCGGCCACGTCTGGTGACACCGTGCGATTCCGCTTCAAATTGGTGACTCCGACCGCGGCCGCCTGCCCGCCGGATAACTGATCGTGGTGCTTTACGCTGCACACCCGGGCCAGTTGCCAACCCTCTGAACAGTCGAGGCCTGTTCATCGCTGCCTGTGTAACAACCGGTTGCTGACCGGCTTGGGACACAGATTATGCATCCATGCATATGCAGTCAATGCATTTTGCAAAATATTTATGCGCCTGAATTTGCTGAAATGCATGAAGGCTTTGTTCCTTCTGGGTTGTAGGGCTTTTCTCTGGGCGAAAAAAAACCCGCCAAGGCGGGTTTTCGTTGAGGGGGGGTGGTTCAGCGAGCGTACATGCCCCACCAGAAGACATGGCCCAACAGGCTGATCTGCTCTTCCTGCATCTGCTGGAAGCTGTAGTCCTCATCGGGGTGCTCATCGCGGTTGAAGCTGCGCAAGCGAATACCGGTGGGCAGGCGATACACCTGCTTCACCCGCAGCTGGCCATTGTGATTGATGGCATAAAGGTCGCCATCGATGATGTCGCTGATCGAGCATTTACCGGTGTTGACCCCAACCGTGGCGCCATCGCGCAATACCGGCAGCATGCTGTTGCCACGCACTGTCACGCATTTGGCATGGTCGAACTGCACCCCGTTGTGGCGCAGGCTGCGTTTGCCAAAGCGCAGACGCGCGTTTTCGCTTTCCTCGATGACGAATCTTCCTGATCCAGCTGCCAATTCGACCTCACGAAGAAAAGGAACGGACACCTCGTCGTCCTCGACGGGTGTTTCATCGTCCCACAGGCTGATATCGCTCAGGGCCGAATGCCCTTGGGTGAGTGGCGCCGCTTCACGCGATTCGCCAAGCTCGACACGGCCACGCAGCTGGTCGGTGCTCACACCGAAATACTCGGCGATCTTCGACACGTGCTTGTCCGACGGATCGACGATCTTCTCGCTGAGAATCCGCGAAAGCGTGGATTGAGGGACGCCCGTGCGACGGTGCAGCTCTGTCGGGGACAGGCCGTGGCGGTCGAGCAGTGCTCTGAGTACGGAGGCTACGTTGCGTTTTTGCATAGGCCGCATGGTGCATCGAAAACCACAGCTTTGCAAATACTTCCACCGTGGACGCGCCATGATCCGGGCATCTACGCCCATGCATCCGATTGGTCACGGAAACGATCTTGCATTTGTGCATATGCATATTTAAACTACTGCATAAACCGCCCCGATGAGCACACAACCATGACCGCAGGACTTTTGATCAACGGTGCCAATGGCGCCACGCAGATCGACGAGAACTACCGCAACTACTTCCTCGTGAAATCGATGCGAATCAACGCTGGAGCCGGCGGGCTCGCCGCCCTCGACGGTACGAAATTCAGCAAGCAGGCGCTGTGGGCGGTCATTCCCCTGGCAGCCCCGGGCATCTGCCCCACACCGGGTGGCTATTACCAGTCCACACGTTGGTTCCGTTACTGGTTCCACCTGAAGACATCCGTACCCACCCAGGTCTACATCTTCGACCTGGTCAATCCGAGCGGGACCACCTACGGGCTTGAAGTCTTCGATGCCCAGTCCAGGCTGGTCTACGACGGGCAGGGCTATCCGATGAAAGTGCACAAGCTTTTCAGTTCCGCAGGCTTGCAGCCGTTCGGCCGGCCGCAATACTACGACGCACCCGCCGGCATGACCCTGGCGGCCGCACCGTTGTACGGCGGCAACCGCTACCAGGACGACAGCATCGGCGGCGATGTCGAAATCTGGTCGACCTATGGCTACGTGACTGGCGCCCGCTGGAACTTCTACGACTATTACGAAACGTTTGCCAGTGGAGCCCCGACCACCTCGGATCAGGGGGTCGCGGAACTACTGGGATTGTTCATCGACGTTACCCACCTGCCCACCGAATACTCGAGGGCCGCAGCATGAGCACCGGGCTGCAGGTATTCGACCCACAAGGCAAGTTGAACCTGGACCTCAACGACCGGATAACCCGGTTGGTCATGGTGCGCGATGTCAAGGGCAGCGGCTCGATGGTGGTGCCGGAACTGGCGCAAGGCACGCCTTTCGCGTTCGCGGTATCCAATACGTCATCCGCCACGGAAAGCGGGTTTGCCATTGTCAATGTCAGCGGTACGACCGTGACCTGGAGCGCCATGGGCAACGAGACCCTGACCTTGATCTGCGCCGTGTACTGATGCCCTGCGGCCATCCGACCCGGCACCCGGCGGAAAATCCCTGTAGTATTGGCGGTTTCGCAAAATCGCCCACCGGATTTCCGCTGTAAGGCCCTGAATGTCTGATCTCTCCGCACACACCCCGATGATGCAGCAGTACTGGAAGCTGAAGCACCAGCACCCGGACCAGCTGATGTTCTACCGCATGGGCGACTTCTACGAGATCTTCTACGAAGATGCGAAGAAAGCCGCGAAACTGCTAGATATCACCCTGACCGCCCGCGGCCAGTCGGCGGGCCAGTCGATCCCCATGTGCGGGATTCCGTTCCACTCGCTGGAAGGCTACCTGGCCAAGCTGGTCAAGCTCGGCGAGTCGGTGGTGATCTGCGAGCAGATCGGCGACCCGGCCACCAGCAAGGGCCCGGTGGAGCGCCAGGTGGTGCGCATCATCACCCCAGGCACGATCAGCGACGAGGCCTTGCTCGACGAGCGCCGCGACAACCTGATCGCCGCCCTGCTGGGCGATGAGCGCCTGTTCGGCCTGGCGGTGCTGGACATCACCAGCGGCAACTTCACCGTGCAGGAGATCAAGGGCTGGGAAAACCTGCTCGCCGAGCTCGAACGCATCAACCCGGTGGAACTGCTGATCCCCGACGACTGGCCGCAGGGGTTGCCTGCGGAGAAGCGCCCTGGCGCCCGTCGCCGCGCGCCCTGGGACTTCGACCGCGACACGGCGCGCAAGAGCCTGTGCCAGCAATTCGCCACGCAGGATCTCAAAGGCTTCGGCTGCGACAAGCTCACGCTGGCCATCGGCGCCGCCGGCTGCCTGCTGGGCTACGCCAAAGAGACCCAGCGCACCGCCCTGCCCCACCTGCGCAGCCTGCGCCACGAGCGCATGGACGACACGGTCATCCTCGACGCCGCCAGCCGCCGCAACCTGGAGCTGGACATCAACCTGGCCGGTGGCCGCGACAACACCCTGCAGTCGGTCATCGACCGCTGCCAGACCGCCATGGCCAGCCGCCTGCTGACTCGCTGGCTGAACCGCCCGCTGCGCGACCTGAAGGTGCTCAAGGCACGCCAGGACTCGATCCGCTGCCTGCTCGACGACTACCGCTTCGAAAAGCTGCAACCGCAGCTCAAGGAAATCGGCGATATCGAGCGCATTCTGGCGCGTATCGGCCTGCGCAACGCGCGCCCACGCGACCTGGCGCGCCTGCGCGATGCCCTGGGTGCCCTGCCTGAACTGCAGAACGCCATGGCCGAGCTGGAAGCGCCGCACCTGGCGCGCCTGGCCGCCATCACCGGCACCTATCCTGAACTCGCCGGGCTGCTGGAGCGGGCGATCATCGATAACCCGCCGGCGGTGATCCGCGATGGCGGCGTGCTCAAGACCGGCTACGACAGCGAGCTCGACGATCTGCTGGCCATGAGCGAGAACGCCGGCCAGTTCCTCATCGATCTGGAGGCTCGCGAGAAAGCCCGCACGGGTCTGGCCAACCTCAAGGTCGGCTACAACCGTGTGCATGGCTACTACATCGAGCTGCCGACCAAGCAAGCTGAACAGGCGCCCGGCGACTACATCCGCCGCCAGACGCTCAAGGGCGCCGAGCGCTTCATCACCCAGGAGCTCAAAGCCTTCGAGGACAAGGCACTGTCGGCCAAGAGCCGCGCCTTGGCCCGCGAGAAGATGCTCTACGACGCGCTGCTCGAGACCCTGATCGGCCACCTGGCACCGCTGCAGGACAGTGCCGCCGCCCTGGCCGAGCTGGACGTGCTGAGCAACCTGGCCGAGCGCGCGCTCAACCTCGATTTGAACTGCCCAAGCTTCGTCGACGAGCCTTGCCTGCGTATCGAACAAGGCCGCCACCCAGTGGTCGAGCAGGTGCTGACCACACCGTTCGTGGCCAACGACCTGGGCCTGGACAACAGCACGCGCATGCTGATCATCACCGGCCCGAACATGGGTGGTAAATCCACTTACATGCGCCAGACCGCACTGATCGTGCTGATGGCCCATATCGGCAGCTTCGTGCCGGCCGCCCGCTGCGAGCTATCGCTGGTCGACCGCATCTTCACCCGTATCGGCTCCAGCGACGACCTGGCCGGCGGGCGCTCGACCTTCATGGTCGAGATGAGCGAGACCGCCAACATCCTGCACAACGCCACCGACCGCAGCCTGGTGCTGATGGACGAAGTCGGCCGCGGCACCAGTACCTTCGACGGCCTGTCGCTGGCCTGGGCCGCCGCCGAGCGCCTGGCCCAGCTGCGCGCCTACACGCTGTTCGCCACCCACTATTTCGAGCTGACCGTGCTGCCGGAGAGTGAACCGCTGGTGGCCAACGTGCACCTGAACGCCACCGAACACAACGAGCGCATTGTCTTCCTGCACCATGTGCTGCCCGGGCCTGCCAGCCAAAGCTACGGCCTGGCCGTGGCCCAGCTGGCTGGCGTACCGGCGGTGGTGATCCAGCGTGCCCGCGAGCACCTCGGCCGGCTGGAGACCACCAGCCTGCCCCATGAAACGCCGATTGCCAGCAAGAGCAAAGGCGAGCCTGACGTGCCGCACCAGAGCGACCTGTTCGCCAGCCTGCCACACCCGGCCATCGAGAAGCTGGGCAAACTGGACCTGGACGACATGACGCCGCGCCAAGCTATCGAAACGCTATATCAACTAAAAAACCTGTTATAACGGCCAACCGCGCAAGCTGGTAGAATCCGGCGCGGTTTGCGAGCGCTGCAGGTTATTAGCCTGGCCTGCAGCCACAACCGTGAACCGCGCTGCCCTGGAAGGAAGGGCAAGCTGCCGTCGCCTGAGGAGAGAACTAGAAATGACCTTCGTCGTCACCGACAACTGCATCAAATGCAAGTACACCGACTGCGTGGAAGTCTGTCCGGTGGACTGCTTCTACGAAGGCCCGAACTTCCTGGTCATTCACCCGGACGAGTGCATCGATTGCGCGCTGTGCGAGCCTGAATGCCCGGCCCAGGCGATTTTCTCGGAAGACGAAGTGCCTGCCGGCATGGAGAACTTCATCGAGCTGAACGCCGAGCTGGCGGAGATCTGGCCGAACATCACCGAGAAGAAAGACGCCCTGCCGGACGCCGAAGAATGGGATGGCAAGCCTGGCAAGATCAAAGACCTGGAGCGCTGATAGCGTCCAGATGCGAAAAAGGCCCGAAACGGGCCTTTTTTCATTTTCAGCGGGCAAAAAAAGGGGCGGTTTGACCCGCCCACATTTTTTCCGTAGTCCCTGTTTGTCCCAATCATCATCCTGATGAATCGCATCCCGCGATGTCCTTGGCCTCCATCCTTGAAAGCCTGTGTCAGTCCGTAGACACAGTTCGAATACTAGCGATTCCAGCGCGCCGGACAAGCAGCAAATCTCTCAAGACATTTCCATCGACACATGTCTAAAAGAAAATAAAATTCTTATATTTCAATAACTTAGAAAAAATAAGTCACTGAAAACGACTTTGATTTACTGATCCTTGCAGCGATCACTTACAACACACGTAAGCGAATGCTTACACGCAAAGTAACAGCGCTAGCCAGGGAAACATTTCAATCGCATCAACGAAAACGCCCCGAGGTCATCGGGGCGTTCTGCTTGCCGCGTCAACCGCTATTGGAACAGCGATTCGCTCGACAGGCCGTTCTTCTCGAGGATCTCGCGCAAGCGCTTGAGCCCCTCGACCTGGATCTGCCGCACCCGCTCACGGGTCAGGCCGATTTCCAGCCCCACATCTTCCAAAGTGCTGCTTTCATGACCACGCAACCCGAAGCGGCGCACCACCACTTCTCGCTGCTTGTCGGTCAACTCACCCAGCCACTGATCGATGCTTTGTGACAGATCGTCGTCTTGCAGCAGTTCGCAAGGGTCGGTGGGGCGGTCATCGGTGAGCGTGTCCAGCAGCGTCTTGTCGGAGTCTGGCCCAAGCGAGACATCTACCGAGGACACCCGCTCGTTGAGCCCTAGCATGCGCTTGACCTCGGCGACCGGCTTCTCCAGCAGGCTGGCGATTTCTTCAGGGGACGGCTCGTGATCGAGCTTCTGCGTCAGCTCGCGGGCAGCCCGTAGATAGACGTTGAGTTCCTTGACCACATGGATGGGCAGGCGGATCGTGCGGGTCTGGTTCATGATCGCCCGCTCGATGGTCTGGCGAATCCACCAGGTGGCGTAGGTCGAGAAGCGGAAACCACGCTCGGGGTCGAACTTCTCCACCGCACGGATCAGGCCCAGGTTGCCTTCCTCGATCAAGTCGAGCAGCGACAGGCCACGATTGACGTAACGGCGAGCGATCTTGACCACCAGGCGCAAGTTGCTCTCGATCATGCGCTTGCGACCCGCGGGGTCGCCTTTTTGCGACAGCCGCGCGAAATGTACTTCCTCCTCCGGCGACAGCAGAGGCGAGAAGCCGATTTCATTCAGATACAGTTGAGTCGCATCGAGCGCCCGGCTGTAATCGATGTACTTGTGCTGCTTGAGCGATGCGCCCTGTTTCGACTTGGTCCGAACCGACGGTACAGCAGGTTCGTCTGACACCACATCCGTTTCCAAAACGATGCCTGTTTCCATCAGAAGCAGGTCATCGTCGATGTCAAACTCCGGCACTTCTTTACTGAGAGCCATTGTTATAGTCCTTTGCTGAGTTCGAACTCAGACTCGAGCGTCACCTTTCCTTGGTAGCGCTGGAGCCTGTCCCCTCTACATCCAAGGAACAGGCCGGGACAATGATCAACGCCGTGGCAGGAACTGGAGAGGATCGACGGGTTTGCCCTGACGGCGAATCTCGAAATGCAGCTTCACCCGATCAGTGCCCGTGGACCCCATTTCTGCGATCGTCTGCCCTGCCTTGACCTGCTGCCCCTCCCGAACCAAAAGCCTGCGGTTGTGACCGTAGGCACTGACGTAGGTATCGCTGTGCTTGATGATGACCAGTTCGCCGTAGCCCCTCAAGCCACTGCCGGCGTAAACCACCGCACCATCAGACGCAGCAAAAACAGGCTGTCCCAAATCACCGGCGATATCAATGCCTTTATTCAAACTACCGTTTGAAGCGAATTTTCCAATCAGCACGCCGTTGGCCGGCCACGTCCAACCGCCCACGGCACGCTCTGCGGCGGGCACCTGGGCAACCGTTTGCGAGGTGGTTGATGGCGGCGTGGTCGTGGATTTTTCATTATTGGCGGGCGGCGCGGTGGTGCTGACCGGGCGGCGAATGACCGTGGTCTTGCTCGACGACGATGGGCTGCTCACCACGGTGGTGGAGCCCCCCGAGGCGCTGCTGAAGCGGATCGGCTGACCGGGGCGAATGGTGTAGGGGGCGGGGATATTGTTGCGCGCAGCAAGCTCCTTGTAGTCCCAGCCATAACGGAAGGCGATGGAGAACAGGGTGTCACCCGGCTTGACGATGTATTGCCCCGAGGTCACGGCCGCGCGCTTGGGTGGCGCGTTGTTGCGGTCGACCACGCGCGCGCCGCTCGATCCGGTGCTGGAGCAGCCAGCCAGCAGGGTGCCCATGGCCAACGCAATCACCAGAAGCTTCAAACCCGATCGATCCTTGCGCTGCCGAATGACTGTGTGACCCACCCGCGCTCCCCTCATGGTGCCTTTTAACGAAGAAATGAAATGCAATATTGTTGCAATTATACCCGAGCCTCCACGCAGGCGTGACCCGGTTTGAACACGACACCCAACTGGCGCCACGCCAGATAGACCGGAGCCAGGCGCAGGAATTCGCTGGCGGCGTAAATATTCCCGTGGCGCGCTCAGGCCAAGGGGCCGTTGAGCAACGGCACGAAACGCACCGCGCCCAGCACACGCCGAGAAAACCCCTGCTCTTCCCGGACGATCAGCATCAGTTGCTGGGTTTCCCCTGCCGGCCCGACCGGAATCACCATGCGCCCGCCCGGAGCCAGCTGGTCCAGCAGGGCCTGGGGGACTTCCGGCGCCACTGCGGTGACGATGATGCCGTTGTAGGGCGCCAGCGCCGGCCAGCCTTCACAACCATCGCCCCAACGGAACACCACGTTGCGCAGGTTGAGCTCCACCAGGCGCTCCTTGGCACGGTCCTGGAGGACCTTGATGCGCTCCACCGAGAACACCCGCTCCACCAGTTGCGCGAGGATCGCGGTCTGGTAGCCGGAACCGGTGCCGATCTCCAGCACCTTGTCCAGAGGGCCCGCCTCGAGCAACAGCTCGCTCATGTGGGCGACCATGAAGGGCTGCGAGATGGTCTGGTTATGGCCGATCGGTAGCGCAGTGTCTTCGTAGGCGCGATGCGCCAGGGCCTCGTCGACGAACAGGTGACGCGGCGTTTTGCGAATCACCTCGAGCACCTTGGCGTTCGATACGCCCTCTTCATACAAGCGCTGGATCAACCGCTCCCGCGTGCGCTGGGAGGTCATGCCAATGCCACGGCGCATCAGATCGTCCTGTTCGCGCATCAAAGCACGCCCTCCAGCCAGCCGTCGAAACGCTCGAATGCATCGTTGAAGGTGCGATCCAGCTGCAACGGTGTGATCGAGACATAGCCCTGCATCACCGCGTGGAAATCGGTACCCGGTCCGCCATCCTCGGCATCACCGGCCACGGCGATCCAGTAGCCTTCCTTGCCCCGTGGGTTGACCACCTTGGTCGGTGCCGCCGCACGTGCGCGATGGCCCAGGCGGGTGAGCTGGATGCCACGGATGTGCTCCAGCGGCAGGTTGGGGATGTTGATGTTCAACACTGTGCGCGGTGGCAGTTCCAGGCGCGATTGCGCCTCGACCAGCCGGCGGGCGATGTAGGCGGCGGTGGGCAGGTTGTCCGGCAGGCGCGAGAGCAACGAGAACGCCAGTGAAGTGCCTCCGAGGAAGCGGCCCTCCAGCGCGGCGGCAACCGTGCCGGAATACAGCACGTCATCGCCCAGGTTGGCGCCCAGGTTGATACCCGACACCACCATGTCGGGGGTGTGCTCGAGCAGGCCGTTGAGCCCCAGGTGCACGCAGTCGGTCGGCGTGCCGTTGAGGCTGATGAAGCCGTTGGCCAGCGTCTGCGGATGCAGCGGCCGGTCCAGCGTCAGCGAACTGCCGGCACCGCTCTTGTCTTGATCCGGGGCAATCACCACGCACTCGGCATGGTCCGCCAGCGCTGCGTGCAGCGCGGCGATGCCAGGTGCGGTAACACCGTCGTCATTCGAAATCAGAATACGCATGGGCTGTCCGTCTGCCCTGCCGGCACCAGATCGACGAGTTCGCGCACCACCACGGTGGCGAAGCATCCGGCCGGAAGGACGAATTCCAGTTGCAGGATATCAGGCTCGGGATAATGCCACGTCAGCCGCCCAATAGGGAGCCGCAGGATGCGCCGTTCGTGATCCATGCCCGCTCGCGCCAGCCATTGGCACAGTTGTGGGTGCCGGGCGCCGACTTCGGACTCGAGCGCCTGCGGCGCTCCGCCGCCGGGCGCCGCCCCTTCGCCCCACAGCGGGCCAGTGGGGTGCAGGTCGAGGATCGCCAGGCGCGGGTCGGCGCACTCGGCCTCCCCCGCCGCGAAGAAACTGCGGCTGTCGGTGAAGGCCAGCAGGTCGCCGACCTGGGCACGCTGCCAGGTGCCATCGGCGACACGCGCCGCCAGCACCTGGTTGAACAGGTAGCTGCGCGCAGCGGATAGCAACCGCGAGCGGACATTGCGTTGCTCCGGCAGCGCCTGGCGCGCCGCCCAATCCTGGGCGTCGTGGACATTGCCGCCACCGTGGCCGAAGCGCTGCGTACCGAAGTAGTTGGGCACACCGTACTGCTTGAGCTGTTCAAGACGGGCGTCGAGCGCCGGGTGGTCGGCTTGCAAGCCGGTCAGGCGCAGGGTGAAGCCGTTGGCCGAGTGCGCGCCGCGTTGCAGCTTGCGCTGATGGCGCACCTGCTTGAGCACACGCAAGGTTTCGTCCTCGGCGCGGGACAGGTCCGGGTCGGCCTTGCCAGGCAGATGCAGGCTGAACCACTGCCGGGTCAGGGCCTGGCGATCCTTCAGGCCGGCATAGCTGATCGAGCGCACCGGCACGCCGGCGGCTCGGGCCAGGCGGCGGGCGGCTTCCTCGGTGTTGAGGTCGCGCTTCTCGACCCACAACCAAAGGTGCTCGCCCTGGCCGGACAGCGGAATGTCGAGGACTTCATCGACCTGGAAATCTTCGGCGACCGCCTTGAGCACGGCGGTGCCCAACGCCTCGCCCGAGGCGCGCGGCCCCAGCAGCTCCAGTTCGGTCATGCTGGCAGCAACAGGGCGACCGCATGCACGGCGATGCCCTCCTCGCGACCGGTGAAGCCCAGCTTCTCTTCGGTGGTGGCCTTGACGTTGACCTGATCGAGCTCGACCTGCAGGTCGGCGGCGATCTGCTGGCGCATGGTTTCGATATGCGGGGCCATCTTTGGTGCCTGGGCGACGATGGTGGCGTCGACGTTGCCGACCTTCCAGCCCTTGTCGCGGACGATACCGACCACATGACGCAGCAGCGCACGGCTGTCGGCACCCTTGAACTGCGGGTCGGTGTCGGGGAAATGCTTGCCGATGTCGCCCAGCGCCGCGGCACCGAGCAGGGCGTCGCTCAGGGCGTGCAGCAGCACGTCACCGTCGGAATGGGCCAGCAGGCCGTATTTGTGGGGGATACGCACCCCGCCCAGGGTAATGAAATCACCGTCGCAGAAACGGTGGACATCGTAGCCGTGGCCAATACGCATAGAAAAACGCCCTGATTGAGTCAGGGCGTGATTCTACCTGCTTTGCAGGGGCTTGGGCGGATGTGTTTGGGGCTGTCGATGACGACTGGATCCCGTAGGAGCCGGCCTTGCCGGCGAACACCGGCAGCGCCGGTGCCGGCTACCGCGTCGCCGGCTTCGCCAGCAAGGCTGGCTCCTACGGGCCCCAGGCACGCCTTGGCCTTGGGCTACAGCCTGCCCAACGCCACCGCATGATGACGCAGGTGCTCATCGATGAAGCTGGCGATGAAGTAGTAGCTGTGGTCGTAGCCCGGCTGCAGGCGCAGGGTCAGCCGATGCCCCCCTTTGCGCGCTGCCTGCTCCAGCGCCTGTGGCTTGAGCTGTTTTTCCAGGAAGTCGTCACGATCCCCCTGATCCACCAGCAGCGGAGGACATTCACCCGCCTCTGCCAGCAGCACACTGGCGTCCCACTCGCGCCAACGCGAGCGGTCTTCGCCCAGGTAACGGGAAAACGCCTTCTCGCCCCACGGGCAATCCATCGGGTTACTGATCGGCGAGAACGCCGACACCGAACGATAACGCCCGGGGTTGCGCAAGGCGCAAACCAACGCGCCATGCCCGCCCATGGAATGACCACTGATGCTGCGCTGGTCGGACGCCGGAAAGTGCGCCTCGATCAGCGCCGGCAGCTCATGCACGACATAGTCGTGCATGCGGTAGTGCTGCGCCCAGGGCTGCTGGGTGGCGTTGAGGTAGAACCCAGCACCCAGGCCGAAATCCCAGGCGCCGTCCGGATCACCCGGCACCTGCTCGCCACGCGGGCTGGTGTCCGGCGCGACGATGATCAGCCCAAGCTCGGCAGCCAGGCGCTGGGCGCCAGCCTTCTGCATGAAGTTCTCGTCGGTGCAGGTCAGGCCGCTGAGCCAGTACAGCACCGGCAACTGCTCGCCCTGCTCGGCCTGGGGCGGCAGGTAGACAGCGAACACCATGTCGCAGCCCAGCACCTTGGAGGTGTGCCGGTAACGCTTGTGCCAGCCGCCGAAGCTTTTCTGGCAAGAGATGTTTTCCAGCGTCATGGCAAGGGCCTCAGAAGTGGATCACGCTGCGGATGCTCTTGCCCTCGTGCATCAGGTCGAAGGCTTTGTTGATGTCCTCCAGGCCCATGGTGTGGGTGATGAAGGTGTCCAGCGGGATCTCGCCCTTCTCGGACATCTCGACGTAGCTGGGCAGCTCGCTGCGGCCACGCACGCCACCAAAGGCCGAACCGCGCCAGACGCGCCCGGTCACCAGCTGGAACGGACGGGTGGCGATTTCCTGGCCGGCACCGGCCACGCCGATGATCACCGACTCGCCCCAGCCCTTGTGGCAGCACTCCAGCGCCGCGCGCATCAGTTGCACGTTGCCGATGCACTCGAAGGAGAAGTCCACACCGCCGTCAGTGAGGTCGACAATGACTTCCTGGATCGGGCGATCGTAATCCTTCGGGTTGACGCAGTCGGTGGCACCCAGTTGGCGGGCGATCTCGAACTTGGCCGGGTTGATGTCGATGGCGATGATGCGCGAGGCCTTGGCCTTGACCGCGCCGATCACCGCCGACAGGCCGATGCCGCCCAGGCCGAAGATGGCCACGGTGTCTCCCGGCTTGACCTTGGCGGTGTTGAGCACCGCGCCGATACCGGTGGTCACGCCGCAACCGAGCAGGCAGACCTTCTCCAGCGGCGCTTCCTTCTGGATCTTGGCCACGGAGATTTCCGGCAGCACGGTGTACTCGGAGAAGGTCGAGGTGCCCATGTAGTGGAACAGCTGCTGGCCCTTGTAGCTGAAGCGGGTGGTGCCGTCGGGCATCAGGCCCTTGCCCTGAGTTGCACGGATGGCCTGGCACAGGTTGGTCTTGCCGGAGCGGCAGAATTTGCACTGGCCACATTCCGGGGTGTACAGCGGGATCACGTGATCGCCGACCGCCACCGAGGTCACGCCCTCGCCGATCGCCTCGACGATCGCCCCGCCCTCATGGCCGAGGATCGACGGGAAGATACCTTCCGGATCGGCACCGGACAGCGTGTAGGCGTCGGTATGGCACACGCCGGAGGCCACGACGCGCAGCAGCACCTCGCCAGCCTTGGGCATAGCCACGTCCACTTCGACGATTTCCAGGGGTTTCTTGGCCTCGAAGGCTACAGCGGCGCGGGACTTGATCATCAAAGGTCTCCAGACAGAGTGTCGTTTAGTGTCTAGCAGTGTAATTCACCTTGATTTGATGAATAATCCGGCCATTCACAAAACATTATTGCCAGACAGGGATAATCAATGAGCAGCCGCTGGGAAGGCATCGACGAATTCGTGGCCGTGGCCGAGTCGGGCCAGTTCACCGCCGCCGCCGAGCGCCTGGGCGTCTCCTCGTCGCATATCAGCCGGCAGATTGCCCGCCTGGAAGAGCGCCTGCAGACCCGCCTGCTGTACCGCAGCACTCGGCGGGTGACCCTGAGCGAGGCCGGGCAGACCTTCCTGCAACATTGCCAGCGCCTGCAGGACGGCCGTGAGGAAGCGCTGCGCGCCATGGGCGACCTGGCCAGTGAACCCAAGGGGCTGCTGCGCATGACTTGTGCCGTGGCCTATGGCGAGCGCTTCATCGTGCCACTGGTGACGCGCTTCATGGCGTTGTACCCACAGTTGCGGGTCGAGGTGGAGCTGAGCAACCGCACCCTGGACCTGCTCCACGAAGGCATGGACCTGGCCATCCGCCTGGGTCGCCTGCAGGATTCGCGGTTGGTGGCGACACGCCTGGCGCCGAGGCGCATGTACCTGTGCGCTTCGCCGGCTTACCTGGAGCGTTATGGGCGCCCTCACAGCCTGTCGGAGCTGGCGCGGCACAACTGCCTGATCGGCAGCTCCGACCTGTGGGCGCTGCAGCAGGATGGTCGCGAGATCAGCCAGCGGGTGCAGGGCAACTGGCGCTGCAACAGTGGCCAGGCGGTACTGGATGCGGCATTGCAAGGGATGGGGTTGTGCCAGTTGCCGGACTATTACGTGCTCGAGCATCTGAGCACGGGCGCATTGGTGTCATTGCTGGAGGGGCACCAGCCGCCGAACACGGCGGTGTGGGCGCTCTACCCGCAGCAGCGGCACCTGTCGCCGAAGGTGCGCAGGCTGGTGGATCACCTGAAGGAGGGCTTGGCGCAGTTGCCGGAATATCGTTCCACGCCCCTGTAGGAGCGGCTTTAGCCGCGATGCAGGCAACGCGGTTCTGGCACCCGCTTCGCGGGTGATCGCGGCTGAAGCCGCTCCTACAGGGACGGCGTCAGACCGGCGCTTAGCGGCGGCCTGACCAACGCTGGCGCAACCACTCCAGGTCTTCCGGCCGGGTCACCTTGATGTTGTCACTGCGCCCTTCGACCAGGCGCGGCGCATGGCCGGCCCATTCGATTGCGGAGGACTCGTCAGTAACGGCCACGTCTGACACCAGGCACTCGGCCAGGGCGCGGTGCAACATACCGAGGCGGAACATCTGTGGCGTATAGGCCTGCCAGATGGTGCTGCGATCGACAGTGGCTGCCACACGGCCATCGGCGCCGGCACGCTTGAGCGTGTCCCGCGCGGGCACCGCCAGCAATCCGCCTACCGGATCATCAGCAAGCTCGGACAACAACTTGTCCAGATCGCTACGTGCCAGGTTGGGGCGCGCCGCATCGTGCACCAGCACCCAGTCATCATCCGACGCGCCCTGGGCGTGCAGCAGCAACAGGGCATTGAGCACCGAGTCGGCCCGCTCGCGACCACCCGGCGCACGCTGGATTCGCGAATCGCCGAAGCAGCGCAAGCCAGGCCAGTACGGATCGTCTTCGGCAATGCTGACCACCACGCCCTTGAGCGCGGGATGGTCGAGGAAACAGTCGAGGCTATGCTCGAGAATGGTCTGCCCGCCCAGTTGCAGATACTGCTTGGGGCGGTCGGCAGCCATGCGGGCACCAACGCCCGCGGCGGGAATCACGGCCCAGAAGGCCGGCAGTACAGATGTCATTTCTGCGGCAACTGGTAGAGGGTTTCACCCTCCTTGACCATCCCCAGTTCATGACGAGCCCGTTCTTCCACGGTCTCCATACCTTTCTTCAACTCCAGGACTTCAGCGTCGAGCACGCGATTACGCTCCAGCAGCCGTTCGTTCTCCGCATGCTGGTCGGCGATCTGCTGCTTGAGTTCGGTCACTTGCGCCAGGCTGCCATTACCCACCCAGAGGCGATATTGCAGGCCGCCGAGCAGCAGGAGCAGGACGAGGAACAACCAATAGGGACTGCGCATGAAGATATCCAGGGTAGAAAAGGCCGCCGCAGCGAGCTTCCGATAGCACGAAGCCTGGCCGAGGCCAGGCTTCGTCGACAGAAACCGGTTGGAGACGACCGAACGATCAGAACGAACGTTCAGCCGGCCCCGGCTGCTGCCTTTTTACCATCTCTTGCTCAGCCGCGAAACTCGGCACGACCGCGATATACGGCCTTGGCGCCCAGTTGCTCTTCGATGCGCAGCAGTTGGTTGTACTTGCTGACACGGTCGGAACGGCACAGCGAACCGGTCTTGATCTGGCCGGCAGCGGTACCTACGGCCAGGTCAGCGATGGTCGAGTCCTCGGTTTCACCGGAACGGTGCGAGATCACCGCGGTGTAGCCGGCGGCCTTGGCCATCTGGATGGCTTCCAGGGTCTCGGTCAGCGAGCCGATCTGGTTGAACTTGATCAGGATCGAGTTGCCGATGCCTTTCTCGATGCCTTCTTTCAGGATCTTGGTATTGGTGACGAACAGGTCGTCGCCCACCAGTTGCACCTTCTCACCGATCTTGTCGGTCAGGATCTTCCAGCCGGCCCAGTCGGACTCGTCCAGGCCGTCTTCGATCGAAATGATCGGGAAGCGCTCGGTCAGGCCCTTCAGGTAGTCGGCAAAACCTTCGGCGTCGAACGACTTGCCTTCGCCGGACAGGTTGTACTTACCGTCTTCGTAGAACTCGGACGCTGCGCAGTCCAGGGCCAGGGTGACGTCGGTGCCCAGCTTGTAGCCGGCTTTCTCGACGGCTTCGGCGATGGCGCCCAGGGCGTCTTCGTTGGAGGCCAGGTTCGGGGCGAAGCCACCTTCGTCACCGACGGCGGTGTTCAGGCCACGGGCCTTGAGCACGGCTTTGAGGTGGTGGAAGATCTCGGTGCCCATGCGCAGGCCGTCGGAGAAGGTCTTGGCGCCAACCGGCTGCACCATGAACTCCTGGATGTCGACGTTGTTGTCGGCGTGTTCGCCGCCGTTGATGATGTTCATCATCGGAACCGGCATCGAGTACTGGCCCGGGGTGCCGTTCAGGTTGGCGATGTGGGCGTACAGTGGCAGGTCCAGGTCCTGGGCGGCGGCCTTGGCGGCGGCCAGCGACACGGCCAGGATGGCGTTGGCGCCCAGCTTGGCCTTGTTCTCGGTACCGTCCAGCTCGATCATGGCGCGGTCCAGGGCTTTCTGGTCAGCCGGGTCCTTGCCCAGCAGCAGGTCGCGGATCGGGCCGTTGATGTTGGCGACGGCCTTCAGCACGCCCTTGCCCAGGTAACGGCTCTTGTCGCCATCACGCAGCTCCAGCGCTTCGCGCGAGCCAGTGGAAGCACCCGACGGCGCGCAGGCGCTGCCGATGATGCCGTTGTCGAGCAGTACATCGGCTTCCACGGTGGGGTTGCCACGCGAATCGAGAACTTCACGACCTTTGATGTCGACGATCTTTGCCATTGTTGTAAGCACTCCAGAATTGACGAAAACAACGCAGCTTTTGGGAATTCTTGCCGTTCACCAGGCGACATGGCACGGGCAGGCCTGGGGAAGGGAGCCCCCTGACCGATAGGTCAGGGGGTGGAACGGGCGGTACTTTACCCGAGAAATGAGCTTTACGCGGTTTCTACCGTCGGAAAACTTTTCACCAGGTCGTCCAATTGCTTCAGCTGCGCCAGGAACGGCTCCAGCTTGTCCAGGCGCAGCGCGCATGGACCGTCGCACTTGGCGTTGTCCGGGTCCGGGTGGGCTTCGAGGAACAGACCCGCCAGACCCTGGCTCATGCCAGCCTTGGCGAGATCCGTGACCTGGGCGCGGCGACCGCCGGCGGAATCGGCGCGACCACCCGGCGTCTGCAACGAGTGGGTCACATCGAAGAACACCGGGTACTCGAACTGCTTCATGATGCCGAAGCCAAGCATGTCCACGACCAGGTTGTTGTAGCCGAAGCTCGAACCGCGCTCGCACAGGATGAGCTGGTCGTTGCCGGCTTCGACGCACTTGTTGAGGATGTGCTTCATCTCGTGGGGCGCCAGGAACTGCGCCTTCTTGATGTTGATCACAGCGCCGGTCTTGGCCATCGCCACGACCAGGTCGGTCTGACGCGACAGGAAGGCCGGCAGCTGGATGATGTCGCACACTTGAGCGACCGGTTCGCACTGGTAGGGCTCGTGCACGTCGGTGATCACCGGCACGTTGAAGGTGCGCTTGATCTCCTCGAAGATCTTCAGGCCTTCTTCCATGCCCGGGCCACGGTACGAGTTGACCGACGAACGGTTGGCCTTGTCGAAGCTGGCCTTGAACACGTACGGGATGCCGAGTTTCTCGGTCACCCGCACGTATTCCTCGCAGACCTTCAGGGCCAGGTCACGGGACTCCAGGACGTTCATGCCGCCGAACAGGACGAACGGCTTGTCGTTGGCGATCTCGATGTTACCGACGCGAATGATCTTCTGAGTCATGGATCAGGCCTTGTTCTTCTGTGCCAGGGCAGCCTTGACGAAACCGCTGAACAGCGGGTGGCCGTCACGTGGCGTGGAGGTGAACTCCGGGTGGAACTGGCAGGCGACGAACCATGGGTGGTCCTTGGACTCGACCACTTCGACCAGCGCGCCGTCTTCGGAGCGACCGGACACCTGCAGGCCAGCTTCAACCAGCTGCGGCAGCAGGTTGTTGTTGACTTCGTAGCGGTGGCGGTGACGCTCGGTGATGATGTCCTTGCCGTAGCAGTCATGGACCTTGGAGCCGGCCGCCAGTTGGCAGTCCTGCGCGCCCAGGCGCATGGTGCCGCCCAAATCGGAGGCTTCGGTACGGGTTTCGACCGCGCCGGTGGCATCGGCCCACTCGGTGATCAGACCGACGACCGGGTGGCCGCTGTTGCGATCGAATTCAGTCGAGTTGGCGTCTTTCCAGCCCATCACGTTGCGGGCGAACTCGATCACGGCCACCTGCATGCCCAGGCAGATACCCAGGTACGGGACCTTGTTCTCGCGGGCGTACTGTACCGCGGTGATCTTGCCTTCGACGCCGCGCAGGCCGAAACCGCCCGGCACCAGGATGGCGTCGGCGCCTTCGAGCAGGCTGGTGCCCTGGTTCTCGATGTCTTCGGAGTCGATGTAGCGCAGGTTGACCTTGGTGCGGTTGGTGATGCCGGCGTGGCTCATCGCTTCGATCAGCGACTTGTACGCGTCCAGCAGCTCCATGTACTTGCCGACCATGGCGATGGTCACTTCCTGCTCAGGGTTGAGCTTGGCGTCGACGACCTTGTCCCACTCGGACAGGTCGGCGCTGTTGCATTGCAGGCCGAAGCGCTCGACGACGAAGTCGTCCAGGCCTTGTGCGTGCAGCACGCCAGGAATCTTGTAGATGGTGTCGACGTCTTCCAGCGAAATCACCGCACGCTCTTCGACGTTGGTGAACAGCGCGATCTTGCGACGCGACGAAGCGTCGACCGGGTGGTCGGAGCGGCAGATCAGCACATCAGGCTGCAGGCCGATGGAGCGCAGCTCCTTCACCGAGTGCTGAGTCGGCTTGGTCTTGGTCTCGCCAGCGGTGGCGATATACGGAACCAGCGTCAGGTGCATCAGCATGGCACGCTTGGAGCCAACTTCGACGCGCAGCTGGCGGATGGCCTCGAGGAACGGTTGCGACTCGATGTCGCCCACGGTACCGCCGATCTCGACCAGCGCGACGTCGGCGTCGCCGGCGCCCTTGATGATGCGGCGCTTGATTTCGTCGGTGATGTGCGGGATGACCTGGATGGTCGCGCCCAGGTAGTCGCCACGGCGCTCTTTACGCAGCACGTGCTCGTAGATGCGGCCGGTGGTGAAGTTGTTGTTCTGGGTCATCGTGGTGCGGATGAACCGCTCGTAGTGGCCCAGGTCGAGGTCGGTCTCGGCGCCGTCGTGGGTGACGAACACTTCACCGTGCTGGAACGGGCTCATGGTACCCGGGTCGACGTTGATGTACGGGTCCAGCTTGAGCATGGTGACCTTGAGCCCCCGCGCTTCCAGGATGGCCGCCAGGGAAGCCGAGGCAATGCCTTTCCCCAATGAAGAAACAACACCGCCCGTGACGAATATGTAGCGCGTCATGAAAAACCCTAGAAGTCTGCGTTAAGGCGGCATGGGCCGCCGGAGAAAGCGAAGGAAGGCCGAAGCCCCCGATCACCTGCGTCAATCACAGTGCATCTCGAACAACTGCCGCGTCTGTACAGACCAGGGGTATCCCCGGCATGGAGCTCGCTCGTCATTTTAAGAATCAGCCCAGCAAAAAACTGCTTGGTAATCGGCAACCTCTGTGTTTTCGCGGAACCCACAGAAGCTGTATCAAGAAGGGAGGGTAGTCTACCCGAATGTACCCTTCAGCTCAAACCTTGCACGTTCGTCGGTGGTTGCCAGTGCAACTGGCAATCGGCCTGCGTCAGTCCGGGCAGGTTGGCCACCGCCAGCAATTGCTCGCCCCGATACAGCAGCGGCAGGCGCGGGCGCACGAAGCATGGGACCTGCAGTTCGTTGAGCAGGCGCTTGAGATCGCGTCGACCGCGGCCGGGCACCTGCAGGACCTCGCCGCCCTGGCGGTAGCGGATGCGCAGGCCTTCACCCGGCCGGCCAGACCTCAAGCGGACACTGCCATTACCTGGCAGGCGCAACGGTTGCGCGCTGTCGAGCCAGGGGTAATCGCCCGACACCGCACCCAGCCAATCGCCACTCAGCCACCATATACGCCCTTGGCTGCGCTGCAGTTCGCCATCGGTCAGACGCCAGACCGGGCAGGCATCGGCCGTCGCGTCGCGTAGATCGCTCCAGCCGGCCCAGTGACGACTGTCGGGCAAGCGGGTACGTTGGCTGAGCCAGAACTGCAGGGCGTTGCGCTGACGCGCCGGGGACAACGCGATGAGTGCCCCGATACTTAGAGAATCCAATCCCAACCAGGGCAGCGGCGCGTTGTCGCAGGCGCGAGCCAGGTCGCTGGCGGCCAGTTCGTCCAGCAAGCCCAGCGCCTCGCTCAGGTGTTCGGCGCTGCGTGCCAGATTGGCTTCGGCCTGGGGCCAGCGCTGGCGCAACAGTGGGAAGACCTCACCACGGAGGAAGTTGCGGGCGAAGGTGGTGTCGCTGTTGGAAGGGTCGTCGACCCATACCAGCCCGTGCTTGTCTGCGTAGGCCTGCAACTGTTGGCGCGACAGTCCCAACAGAGGCCGCACCAGACTGCCCTGCCCCAGTGGACGTTGTTGCGCCATGGCGGCCAGCCCACGCAGGCCTGCGCCGCGCAACAGGCGAAAGAGCAAGGTCTCGGCCTGGTCGTCGCGATGCTGGCCGGTGAACAGCACATCGCCAGGCTTGAGCATTTGCGCGAAAGCGTCGTAGCGGGCATTGCGCGCGGCCTGTTCGAGGCTGGCGCCGGGGGCGACCCGGACAGGGATCACGTCGAGTTCGATACCCAGGGCATCGCAGACTGACTGGCAATGGGCGGGCCAGGCATCGGCGGCGCGTTGCAGGCCGTGATGGACATGAATCGCGCGCAAGGGGGGCGTTGGATGGTGGCGGGCGTAGTCGGCGAGCAGGTGCAGGAGGACAGTGGAATCGAGACCGCCGGAGAAGGCGACATACCAGGCGGGGGCGTTGAGCCAGGGGGTGAGGTTGAGCATCAGGGCCTCACATAACTTGAGGTCGCCGGGGGCGCTTCGCACCCCTTTCGCGGCACAAGGCCGCTCCTACAAGGGATCGCGGTCGCCTGTAGGAGCGGCCTTGTGCCGCGAAAGGGCCGCAAAGCGGCCCCGGGTTTCATCAGAGACCGTAGCTCATCAGGCGATCGTAACGGCGCTTGAGCAGCGTGTCGTTGTCGAGCTTGCCGAGCATGTCCAACTGTTCGATCAGGTCGGCGCGCACATTCGCCGCCATCTTTGCCGGGTCGCGGTGGGCGCCGCCCAGCGGCTCCTGGATGACCTTGTCGACGATGTTCAGGCTCTTCAGGCGCTCGGCGGTGATGCCCATGGCTTCAGCCGCGTCAGCGGCCTTGTCCGCGGTCTTCCACAGGATCGAGGCGCAGCCTTCCGGCGAAATCACCGAGTAGGTGGAGTACTGCAGCATGTTCAGCTGGTCGCACACACCGATGGCCAACGCGCCGCCGGAACCACCCTCACCGATCACGGTGGCGATGATTGGCGTTTTCAGGCGCGCCATCACACGCAGGTTCCAGGCGATGGCTTCGCTCTGGTTGCGCTCTTCGGCGTCGATGCCTGGGTAAGCGCCCGGCGTATCGATGAAGGTCAGGATCGGCATCTTGAAGCGCTCGGCCATCTCCATCAGGCGGCAGGCCTTGCGATAACCCTCAGGGCGCGGCATGCCGAAGTTGCGGCGTACCTTCTCGCGCACTTCACGGCCCTTCTGGTGACCGATGACCATGACCGGCTTGTCGTTCAGACGCGCGGTGCCAGCGACGATCGCGGCGTCGTCGGAGAAGTGACGGTCGCCGTGCAGTTCTTCGAACTCGGTGAAGATGTGCTCGATGTAGTCGAGGGTGTACGGGCGGCGCGGGTGACGGGCCAGGCGGGCGATCTGCCAGCTGGTCAGGTTGCCGAAGATGCTCTCGGTCAGGGTGCTGCTCTTGTCCTGCAGACGGGCAATTTCATCGCTGATGTTCAGCGAGTTGTCGTTGCCCACCAGGCGCAGCTCTTCGATCTTGGCTTGCAGGTCGGCAATCGGCTGTTCGAAATCGAGGAAATTCGGGTTCATAGGCTTCCGTCTTGGGTCTACGGCCAGGCGGCCGGCCGGTTGATCCGTGTGGCGCCCTACCTTAAGGGATAGGGCGCATAAAGGTCGAGATTAAAATGCGTCGTTTCAACGGTATTGCAGGAAGACGTTCTCACGCCCGAACTGGTCACGCAGCGCCTGAATCAGGCCATCGGCCGGGTCGATTGACCACTGGTCGCCGAACTGCAGCATGGCCTTGGCGTCGCTGCCGGTGTACTCCAGGGTGATCGGGCAGCCACCGCGATGGCGGTTGATCAGCTCACCCAGCCAGTTGAGGCGGTCACCCTTGAGCGCCTCGTGGTTGATCTTCAGGCGCAGGCTCTCGGCCAGCTTGGTGCGCGCATCCTCCATGGTCATCACCGTCTTGACCCGCAGGCGCAGGCCACCGGAGAAGTCGTCGTTGCTCACCTCCCCTTCCACCACCACCATGGCGTCGGTCTGCAACAGGGCCTGGGCAGCCATGAAGGCATCGGCGAACAACGAGGCCTCGATGCGCCCGGAACGGTCGTCGAGGGTGACGAAGCCCATCTTGTCGCCTTTCTTGTTCTTCATCACCCGCAGCGCGATGATCATGCCGGCGATGGTCTGGGTGTCACGCGCAGGCTTGAGGTCGACGATACGCTGGCGGGCGAAGCGGCGGATCTCGGTTTCGTATTCGTCGATCGGATGACCGGTCAAGTACAGGCCCAGAGTGTCCTTTTCGCCTTTAAGGCGCTCTTTGAGAGTCAGCTCGCGCACCTTGCGGTGGTTGGCATAGACGTCCACGTCGGCGGCGTCGAACATGCCGCCAAACAGGTCGACGTGGCCGCTGTCGGCGGTGTGCGCGGCCTGCTCGGCGGCCTTCACCGCCTCGCCCAGCGCCGACAGCAAGGTTGCGCGGTTGAGGTCGATATTGGCCTGGTAGGCCTTGATCTCGTCATGGAAGTGCGGGCCCAGCCGGTCAAGCGCGCCACTGCGGATCAAGGCATCGAGGGTGCGCTTGTTGACGCGCTTGAGGTCGATGCGCTCGCAGAAGTCGAACAGGTCCTTGAACGGACCGCCTGCGGCGCGCGCCTCGACGATCGCCTCCACCGGCCCCTCGCCCACGCCCTTGATCGCACCCAGGCCATAGACGATGCGGCCATCGTTGTTGACGGTGAACTTGAAGTCGGAGAAGTTCACGTCCGGCGCGTCGAGGCGCAGCTTCATGCTGCGCACTTCCTCGACCAGCACCACCACCTTGTCGGTGTTGTGCATATCCGCCGACAGTACCGCGGCCATGAACGGCGCCGGGTAGTGGGTCTTCAGCCAGGCAGTCTGGTATGACACCAGGCCATAGGCGGCGGAGTGGGATTTGTTGAAGCCATAACCGGCGAACTTCTCCACCAGGTCGAAGATGTTGCCCGCCAGGTCCGCCTCGATATTGTTGGCCACGCAACCTTCGATGAAGCCACCGCGCTGCTTGGCCATTTCCTCGGGTTTTTTCTTACCCATGGCCCGACGCAGCATGTCCGCGCCACCGAGCGTGTAGCCCGCCATCACCTGGGCAATCTGCATCACCTGTTCCTGGTACAGGATGATGCCGTAGGTCGGAGCCAGGACCGGCTTGAGCCCCTCGTACTGGTAGTCCGAGTGCGGGTAGGCCAGCTCGGCGCGGCCGTGCTTGCGGTTGATGAAGTCGTCCACCATGCCCGATTGCAGCGGGCCCGGGCGGAACAGTGCCACCAGTGCGATAAGGTCTTCCAGGCAGTCGGGCTTGAGCTTCTTGATCAGTTCCTTCATGCCACGGGATTCGAGCTGGAACACGGCCGTGGTCTCGGCCTTTTGCAGCAACTCGTAGGTCTTGCGGTCATCCAGCGGGATGAAGTCGATGTTGACGTCGGGCAGGTCCTTCTTTTTCTGCTCGCGGTTGATGATCTCCATCGCCCACTTGATGATCGTCAGCGTCCGCAGACCAAGGAAGTCGAACTTCACCAGGCCCGCGGCCTCGACGTCATCCTTGTCGAACTGGGTCACCAGGCCGCCGCCCTCTTCGTCACAGGCGATCGGCGAGAAATCGGTGAGTTTGGTGGGTGCGATCACCACGCCACCGGCGTGCTTGCCGGTACCACGGGTGACCCCCTCGAGCTTGAGCGCCATGTCCCAGATCTCGCGGCCGTCCTCGTCACTCTTGAGGAAGTCGCGCAGGATCTCTTCCTGCTCGTAGGCCTTCTCCAGGGTCATGCCCACTTCGAAGGGAATCATCTTCGACAGGCGGTCGGCCAGGCCGTAGGACTTGCCCTGCACCCGCGCCACGTCACGCACCACCGCCTTGGCGGCCATGGTGCCGAAGGTGATGATCTGGCTCACCGCGTTGCGGCCATAGGCCTCTGCCACGTAGTCGATCACCCGGTCGCGGCCATCCATGCAGAAGTCGACGTCGAAGTCGGGCATGGAAATACGTTCAGGGTTGAGGAAACGTTCGAACAGCAGGTCGTAGGCCAGCGGGTCGAGGTCGGTGATCTTCAGTACGTAGGCCACCAGCGAACCGGCACCCGAGCCCCGGCCCGGCCCGACCGGCACGTCGTTGTTCTTGGCCCACTTGATGAAGTCCATAACGATCAGGAAGTAACCGGGGAAGCCCATCTGGATGATGATGTCCAGCTCGAACTTCAGGCGGTCCAGATAGACCTGGCGCTTCTCTTCGTAGTTCGGTGTGGTCTCTTTCGGCCACAGCACGGCCAAGCGCTCTTCCAGGCCTTCGTGGGAGACATGGCGCAGGTAATCGTCGATCCCCATGCCGTTGGGCGTGGGGAAGTCGGGAAGGAAGTACTTGCCCAGCTGCACGGTGATGTTGCAGCGCTTGGCAATCTCCACGGTGTTGGCGATGGCGTCGGGCAGGTCGCTGAACAGCTCGGCCATCTCTTCAGCAGACTTGAGGTACTGCTGGTCGCTGTAGCCACGCGGGCGGCGCGGGTCGTCGAGGGTCCAGCCCTCGCCGATGCAAACGCGGGTCTCGTGGGCGTCGAAATCGGTCTGTTTGACGAAACGCACGTCGTTGGTCGCCACCAGCGGCGCAGCGAACTTGTCGGCCAGGGCAACGGCGGCATGCACATATTCTTCATCGCCGGCGCGGTTGGTGCGCTGCACCTCGACGTAGAAGCGATCCGGGAACATGCCCATCCAGTCACCGAGCAGCACCTCGGCTTCAGCCTGGCGACCGGCCATCAAGGCCATGCCGATATCGCCCTCCTTGCCTGCGGACAGGGCGATCAACCCCTCGCTGGCCGGGGCGATCCAGTCGCGCTGGATGATCACCAGGCCGTTGCGCTGGCCATCGGTCCAACCGCGCGAGATCAGCTCGGTGAGATTGCGGTAACCCTTGGGGTTCATGGCCAGGAAGCAGATGCGCGACAGCGGCGCCTCGGGATCCGCCCCGGCCAGCCACAGGTCGGCGCCGCAGATCGGCTTGATCCCGGCGCCCATGGCGGTCTTGTAGAACTTCACCAGCGAGCACATGTTGCTCTGGTCGGTGATCGCCACCGCCGGCATGTTCATCCCGGCCAGGGCCTTGGCCAGCGGCTTGATCCGCACCAGGCCGTCGACCAGGGAGAATTCGGAGTGCACGCGAAGGTGAACGAAGGAGACCGACATGGAGGATCCTGTAGCAGAGCTGAACGACAAGGGCGGGATTGTAGCGCAAATGGCGATGGGTTTCGGGCCACGCTGTGGCCCGTTCGCCTGTAGGAGCCGGCTTGCCGGCGAACGGCCCCCGGATCAGATCAAGGAATTGGAAAACCCTTCGCGGGCCTCCCACGCCGCTCGCACCGGCGCGAACGAACGCCGATGGATGGGCGTCGGCCCCAGCCGGGCCAATGCTTCTAGGTGCACAGGGGTCGGATACCCCTTGTGCCCGCCAATCCCGTACCCCGGGTAGATCAGCTCGAACTCGCTCATCTCCCGGTCACGGGTGACTTTGGCCAGAATCGAAGCCGCCGCGATCGCCGGCACCTGGGAATCACCTTTGACCACCGGTGCCGCCGGCACCGCGAGCTTCGGGCAGCGATTACCATCGATCAGCGCCAGTTTCGGCGTGATATGCAGCCCTTCGACCGCACGCTGCATGGCCAGCATGGTGGCCTGGAGAATGTTCAGGCGATCGATTTCCTCGACCTCGGCCCGGGCGATGCAGAAGCTCAGCGCCTTCTCGCGGATCTCCTCGAACAGCGCATCACGCTTGGCTTCGGTGAGCTTCTTCGAGTCATTCAAGCCAAGGATTGGCCGGCGGGGATCGAGAATCACCGCCGCGGTGACCACGGCGCCGCACAGTGGGCCACGGCCCACTTCGTCGACACCCGCCACCAGCTCTTCGACCAGGTTGAAATCCAGCCCCATCTGCATGTCAACGGTCCTTCAGCAGGGCAAGCACCGCGTCGGCCGCCTGGTTGGAAGCGTCGCGGCGCAGCGTGCGGTGAATCTGGTCAAAGCTGTCGGTCTGTTGCGAGCCGTCCCTGACCAGTGGCGCCAAAGTCTGCGCCAAGGCGTCACTGGTGGCGGCATCCTGCAGCAACTCCGGCACCAGCATGCGCTGGGCCAGCAGATTGGGCAGCGACACGTACGGGCTTTTGACCATGCGTTTGAGAATCCAGTAGGTCAGTGGCGCCAGGCGATAGGCCACGACCATGGGGCGTTTGTACAGCATTGCCTCGAGCGTCGCCGTGCCAGAGGCGATCAGCACCGCGTCGCAAGCGGCCAAGGCCTGGTGCGAGCGGCCATCGAGCAGCGTCAGCGGCAAGTCGCGGCCCTCGAGCATCTGTTCGACCTGGGCACGTCGTGCGGCATTGGCGCAGGGCAAGACGAAACGTACGCCCGGCACCAACTCGCGCAAACGCTGCGCGGCGTCCAGGAACAGCGCACCCAGCCGCCCGACTTCGCCACCCCGGCTACCCGGCATGAGGGCGATGACCGGGCCTTCGGCCAGGCCGAGCTCGGCACGCGCGGCACCGCGATCAGACTCAAGGGGAATGGTGTCGGCCAGGGGGTGACCGACAAAGCGCACCGGCACACCCTGCTCTTCATAGAAGCGTGCCTCGAAAGGCAACAGGGTGAGCATCAGGTCGCAACCTTCGCGAATCTTCAGCACACGCTTCTGCCGCCAGGCCCAGACCGACGGGCTGACGTAGTGCACAGTCTTGATACCGGCCTGGCGCAGCTTGAGTTCGATGTTGAGAGTGAAGTCGGGGGCGTCGATGCCGATGAACACGTCGGGCTTTTCGTCGATCAGCGTCCGGATCAGTTCCTTGCGCCGCTTGAGCAGCTCGCGCAGGCGCCCGAGCACCTCGACCAGCCCCATGACCGCCAGGCGTTCCATGGGGAAATAGGAGGTCATGCCCTCGGCCTCCATCAATGGGCCGCCGACACCGATGAACCGCACGTCCGGGTGGCGCGCCTTGATGGCGCGCATCAGACCGGAACCGAGGATGTCGCCGCTGGCCTCGCCAGCGACCAGCGCAACACAGAGTTGAGCCATGTCAGCGGGTAATGCCACGGGCGGAATTGGCGATCGACTGGCGGAACAATTCGACTTCGGGGAACTGAGTGACCAGTTCGTCCAGTTCCTTCATCGCCTCTTCGACAGTGAGGCCCTGACGGTAGACGATCTTGTAGGCCCGGCGCAGCGCGTGCAGCACTTCATCGCTGAAACCACGACGACGCAGGCCTTCGAAGTTCATGCTGCGCGCTTCGGCGGGGCTGCCGAAGACCGTGACATAGGCCGGTACATCCTTGCCGATCGCCGTGCCCATGCCAGAGAACGCATGAGCGCCGATGTGGCAGTACTGGTGCACCAGCGTGTAACCCGACAGGATCGCCCAATCGCCCACATGCACGTGGCCGGCCAGCGCCGTGTTGTTGACCAGGATGCAGTGATTGCCGATCACGCTGTCATGGCCGATGTGGGCATAGGCCATGATCAGGTTGTGGTCGCCCAGTGTCGTTTCCGAACGGTCCTGGATGGTCCCACGGTGGATGGTGACGCCCTCGCGGATCACGTTGTGATCGCCCATCACCAGGCGCGTTGGCTCACCCTTGTACTTCATGTCGGGGGTGTCTTCGCCAATCGACGAGAACTGGTAGATGCGGTTGTGCTTGCCGATACGGGTCGGCCCCTTGAGCACCACATGCGGACCAATGATGGTGCCCTCCCCGATTTCCACATCGGGGCCTACGATCGACCAGGGGCCGACCTCGACCCCTTCGGCCAGCTTGGCCGAAGGGTCGATGATCGCCCGAGGATCAATCGAACTCATAGGGAGCGTTCCGCGCAGGTGATTTCAGCCGAGCAGACCGGCTTGCCGTCGACCAGGGCGCGGCACTCGAACTTCCAGATCATGCTTTTACGGCTGAGGAACTTGGCTTCCAGCACCAGTTGGTCGCCTGGCAGCACCGGCTGGCGGAAGCGCAGCTTGTCGGAGCCGACGAAGTAGTAGAGGGTGCCGTCGGCCGGCTTGGCGTCGAGCATCTTGAACCCGAGAATACCGGCCGCCTGGGCCATCGCCTCGATGATCAGCACGCCGGGCATGATCGGATGCGCCGGGAAATGGCCATTGAAGAACGGCTCGTTGATGCTGACATTCTTGTAGGCACGAATGCTTTGGGCCTCGAAGTCCAGCTCCGTCACACGGTCCACCAGCAGGAACGGGTAACGGTGAGGCAGGTATTCGCGAATCTCGTTGATGTCCATCATTTCGGGGGGAAGCCTGTAATAAGAATAGGGAGCGCAGGTACCGACCACACGCTCCTTTTGCAGATCCAAAGAGGAGCCAGCCAGCGACTGTGAACGCTCGCTCAGGAAAGGGTATCAGCCTTCTGATGTCGGCTGGCCACCTGAGGTCACGGTGTCAACTCGTTTTTCCAGCTGCTGGAGACGCTTGGACATCTCGTCCAGCTGGCGAATGCGCGCGGCGCTCTTGCGCCATTCGGCCAAAGGCTGCATGGCCGTACCGGAAGAATAGCCGCCCGGTTCGGTGATGGAGCGGGTCACCATGGTCATGCCGGACACGAATACGTTGTCGCAGACATCGATATGGCCAACCATGCCGACACCACCGGCAATCATGCAGTGCTTGCCGATACGGGTACTGCCGGAAATCCCGACGCAAGCCGCCATCGCAGTGTGATCACCGACCTGCACGTTGTGGGCGATCTGGATCTGGTTGTCGAGCTTGACCCCGTCACCGATACGCGTGTCGGACAGCGCGCCACGGTCCACGGCGGTGTTCACACCGATTTCCACGTCGTCGCCCAACGTCACACCGCCAATCTGGGCGATCTTGCGCCAGATACCCTTCTCGTTGGCAAAGCCGAAGCCCTCGCCGCCGATCACTGCACCGGACTGGATCACCACACGCTTGCCGATGGTGACATCGTGATAGAGCGTGACGCGCGGCGCGAGCCAGCCACCTTCACCGATCACGCAACGGGCACCGATGAAGCAATGGGCACCGACGGTCACATCGGCACCGATGCGGGCACCGCTTTCGATCACCGCGAACGGACCGATGCTGGCGCTGGCGTCGACCTGCGCATCTTCAGCCACCACGGCGCTGGGATGAATTCCCGCTACAGCCTTGGGCTTGGGATCGAACAGGTGCGAAATGCGCGCATAGGCAAGATAAGGGTCGGCCACGATCAGCGCGTTGCCAGCATAGCCTTCGGCGTCCTCTGCCTTGAGCAGTACCGCGCCAGCCTGGGAGTCGTCCAGGAATTTGCGGTACTGCTTGTTGGCGAGGAAGCTCAACTGCCCGGAACCGGCCTCCTGCAAGGTGGCCAGCCCGGTGATCTGCAGCGCCTCGGGGCCTTTCAGCGTGGCCCCAAGGGCCTCGGCCAGTTGGCCGAGTGTCATGGTCACGGTCATATCAACGCGCTTGGTTCATGCGCTCGATGACTTGGCGGGTGATGTCGTACTGAGGTTTGACATCGATGACCGCGCCGCGCTCGAGCACCAGGTCGAAGCCACCCTTCTTGATCACTTCCTCGACAGCGCCGTCAAGCTTGGGCTTGAGCTGCTTGAGCATGTCGCGGTCGGCAACGGCCTTGGCTTCGTTCAGCTCCTTGGATTGGAACTGGAAGTCACGGGCTTTCTGCTTGAACTCGAGCTCCAGGCGCTCACGCTCTGGCTGGGGCATCTTGTCGCCGCCCTTGATCAGGCGGTCCTGGATGCCTTTTGCGCTGCTTTCCAGGCCCTTGAGCTTGGTCAGTTGCGGGCCGAATTTTTTCTCGGCGTCGACGGCGTACTTCTTGGCCGCGTCGGATTCGAGCAGGGCCATCTGATAGTTCAGCACGGCTACCTTCATTTCGGCGAAAGCCGGGGTGGCGACCAGCGCCGCGGCCAGGATGGCCAGTTGGGTCAACTTACGCACGATGAACTCCTGGATAAACCGTTGTCGTTAAACCGGGGCCGACCTCAGAAGGTCTGGCCCAGAGAGAATTGGAATACTTGGGTGTCGGCGTCGTCCGGCTTCTTGATCGGCATTGCCAGGCTGAAGCTCAGCGGGCCCAGCGCGGTAATCCAGGTCACGCCCAGACCGACGGAGCTGGCCATGTCCGAGAAACCGACCTTCGCGCAATCAGGCTTGCTGCCGCAGTTGGTGTCGAACACGTTACCCACGTCCCAGAACACGGAAGTGCGCAGCGAGCGCTGGTCCTTGACGAACGGCAGCGGGAACAGCAACTCGACACCGCCCTGCACCAGCACGTTGCCACCAAACGGCAGCGGATCCTGGTCCGGGTCGGCGATGGTGCCTGGCTTGGTACCTTTGCTCGGCGTACTGCGTGGGCCCAGGCTGCTGTCCTTGAAGCCGCGCACGGAGTTGAAGCCGCCCGCGTAGTAGTTTTCGTAGAACGGCAGGCCCGAAGTGCCACCGAAACCATCACCATAGCCCAGCTCGGTGTGCAGGCGCAGGGTGTAGTCGTTGTTGATCGGCTTGAACAGCTGGCCGCGGTAGTCGAGCTTGTAGAACGACAGGTCGCTGCCCGGCACGGTGGTTTCCAGGGTCAGGCTTTGCGAGTGACCACGGGTTGCCAGCACGCCTTTGTTCAGGGTCGATTCGGACCAGCCGATCGAGGCCTTGAAGTTCAGGAAGTTGTCGCCTTCCTTGTCGACGAAATCGAAGATCTCGTCGACGGTGTACTTGCCGGTCTTGAGTTTGTCCTGCTGCACGGTCAGGCCATAGGTCAGGCGCGAGGTCTCGCTGATCGGGTAGCCGAGGCTGACGCCGGCACCCAGGCTGTCGACCGCATAGCTGGCCACGTCGACGTCAAGGTCGTCGTAGTTGGTGCTGCGGTAGAAGGCGTTGTAGCCCAGGCTGACACCGTCGGCGGTGAAGTAGGGGTCGACGAAGCCGAAGTTGTAGCGGGTCTGGTATTCGGAACGGGTCAGGCCGATGGAGACCTTGTTACCGGTACCGAGGAAGTTGGTCTGGCTGATCGAACCACCGAGAATCAGGCCCGCGCTCTGGGCGAAACCGACGCTGGCGGTGATCGAGCCGGAAGCCTGCTCTTCGACGCTGTAGTTGACGTCGACCTGGTCGTCGGTGCCTGGCACCGGCGGGGTTTCGACGTTGACTTCCTTGAAGAAGCCCAGGCGCTCGAGGCGGGTCTTCGACTGGTCGATCAGGTAGGTCGAGGCCCAGCCGCCTTCCATCTGGCGCATCTCGCGACGCAGCACTTCGTCTTCGGTCTTGGTGTTGCCGCGATAGTTGATGCGGTTGACGTAGGCACGTTTGCCCGGGTCGACGACGAACATGATGTCGACGGTGTGATCCTGGTCGTTCGGCTGTGGCACGCCGTTGACGTTGGCGAAGGTGTAGCCTTCGTTGCCCAGGCGACGGGTGATCAGGTCGGACGTGGTGGTCATCACCTTGCGCGAGAACACCTGGCCTGGCTGCACCAGCAGCAGCGACTTGACCTGGTCTTCCGGCACCTTGAGGTCACCGGACAGCTTCACGTCGCGAACGGTGTACTTCTCGCCTTCGTTGATGTTGACGGTGATGTAGACGTGCTTCTTGTCCGGGGTGATCGACACCTGGGTCGAGGCGATGTCCATGTTGATGTAGCCGCGGTCCAGGTAGTAGGAACGCAGGCGTTCCAGGTCACCGGACAGTTTTTCGCGGGCGTACTTGTCGTCGTTCTTGAAGAACGACAGCCAGTTGGTGGTCTTGAGCTCGAACAGCTGCCCCAACGTTTCGTCGTCGAATACCGTGTTGCCCACCACGTTGATGTGCTGGATCGCGGCCACGGTGCCTTCGTTGATCTTGATCTTCAGGCCGACGCGGTTGCGCGGCTGGGGGACGACTTCGGCGTCGACTTCGGCGGAGTAGCGCCCTTGGGCGACGTACTGGCGCTGCAGTTCGTTACGCACGCCTTCGAGCGTGGCACGCTGGAAGATCTCGCCTTCGGCCAGGCCCGACTGCTTCAGGCCTTTCATCAGGTCTTCGGTGCTGATCGCCTTGTTGCCTTCGATCTCGATGCTCGACACCGACGGGCGCTCGACCACGTTGATGATCAGGACATTGCCGTCGCGGTTCAGCTGGATGTCCTGGAAGAAGCCGGTCTTGAACAGCGAGCGGGTGGAGTCGACCAGACGGCGATCATCGACCTGGTCGCCGACGTTCAGCGGCAACGCGCCGAACACGCTGCCGGCGGAGACCCGCTGCAAGCCGTTGACACGAATATCGGAGATGGTGAAGGACTCGGCGTGAACTTCAGCGATCATCAGTGCGGAGAGCACCGCAGTTAGCAGCAGACGTTTCATGAAGTCCTTTTATTCCAACTGGCAATAAACAACCCGCCGCGATAAGGCGGCAGGTTTCGCGATTGAGCGAAGCTTTTATAGTCGACCCAGATCATTGATCAGGGCGAGCAACATCACCCCGACGACCAAACTGATACCGATCTGGACCCCCCAACCTTGCACCCGATCCGAGAGCGGACGACCGCGCGCCCACTCGATCAGGTAGAACAGCAAATGCCCCCCATCCAGTACCGGGATGGGCAGCAGGTTCAGAACCCCCAGGCTTATGCTCAGATAGGCCAGGAAATTCAGGAAATCCCCAACGCCCGACTGGGCTGAAGCGCCCGCCACTTTAGCAATGGTTATCGGTCCGCTCAAGTTTTTTACCGAGAGCTCTCCGAACAGCATTTTCTTCAGCGATTCGAGGGTCAGGACGCTCATGCTCCAGGTACGCGAAAGCCCCTCCCCCACGGCCTCCAACGGCCCGTAGCTGACCTCGCGAAGCATCTGCGCCGGCCATTGCGCCGCCTTGACGCCAGCACCCAGGTAACCACCGGAAGCTTGCCCTTCACCCTTGCGCGCCAGGGTGACCGGCACCTCCAGCTGCGCGCCATCACGCTCGATGCGCAGGCTTACCTTGCTTTCAGGGCGGGCACGCACCGCGTCGACCACCTGCTGCCAGTCGCCCAGCACGGCGCCATCGAGGGCAAGCAGCTTGTCACCCGTCTTGAGCCCCGCCGCGGCGGCCGGGCCTTTCGGGTCGATCTCGGCCAGTACCGGCTCGACCGCCGGGCGCCAGGGGCGCAGCCCCAGGGACTGGATAGGATCGGGCTCATCGACACCCTTGAGCCAGTGATTCAGTTGAATAGCGTGCTGACGCTCGACCGTGGCGCCCTCGTCGAGCACGCCGACCCGCAAGGTGCCACTCTCACCGAGGCGGCGAACCAATTGCAGGTTGACCGCCGACCAGCCATTGGTCGGCTTGCCATCGACGGAAACGATTTCCTGCCCGACGCCCAGACCAGCGGTCGCCGCCAGGCTGCCCGTCTCGACCGCGCCGATGACCGGGCGCACCTGTTGCGTGCCCAGCATGGCGATGAACCAGAAGAACAGGATGGCCAACAGGAAGTTGGCAATGGGGCCAGCAGCAACGATGGCGATGCGCTGGCGCACCGACTTGCGGTTGAACGATTGCTCGACCAGCGCAGGCGGGACTTCCCCCTCACGCTCGTCGAGCATCTTGACGTAGCCGCCCAGCGGGATCGCCGCGACCACGAATTCGGTGCCGTGCCGGTCATGCCAGCGCAGCAGCGGCGTACCGAAGCCCACCGAGAAGCGCAGCACCTTGACCCCACAGCGACGCGCCACCCAGAAGTGACCGAATTCATGGAAGGTGACCAGCACACCCAAAGCCACCAGGGTGCCGATAATCATGTAGAGCGCAGTCATGTCCTATCTCCGGATGACGTTCGGCGGGGCGGGCCACCGCCGATCAGCGGCCGTGGCGCCTCAACCATTCCCGGGACAGTTCCCGGGCGCGCTGGTCGGCGGCGAACACCGCATCCAGCGTGGTGAGCGGTACCACAGGCTCCTGGCCGAGCACCTGTTCGATCATACCCGCGATCTCCGGGAAGCGGATACGCCGCTGGAGGAACGCATCCACCGCCACTTCGTTGGCGGCATTGAGCACGGCGGGCGCGCTGTTACCGGCCTCGGCAGCCTGACGTGCCAGGCGCAGGCAAGGGAAGCGCTGTTCGTCGGGCGCCTGGAAATCCAGACGAGCGATGGCGAACAGGTCCAACGGCGCCACGCCGGAGTCGATGCGCTCGGGCCAGGCCAGGGCGTTGGTGATCGGCGTGCGCATGTCCGGGTTGCCCAACTGGGCGAGCACCGAACCGTCAACGTAATCCACCAGCGAGTGGATGACGCTCTGCGGGTGCACCACCACCTCGACCTGGGCTGGTTTGGCGTCGAACAGCCAACAAGCTTCGATCAGTTCCAACCCTTTGTTCAACATGCTTGCCGAATCGACCGAGATCTTGCGCCCCATCGACCAGTTGGGGTGGGCGCACGCCTGCTCCGGCGTGACATCCTGCAAGGCCGCCACGGGCGTTTCGCGGAACGGGCCACCCGAGGCGGTCAGCAGGATGCGCCGCACACCGACATTGCCCAAGCCACGGGCGAAGTCGGTGGGCATGCATTGGAAAATCGCATTGTGCTCGCTGTCGATCGGCAACAGCACCGCACCACTGCGCCGCACCGCATCCATGAACAAGGCGCCGGACATCACCAGCGCTTCCTTGTTGGCCAGCAGGACCTTCTTGCCGGCCTCGACCGCCGCCAGTGTCGGACGCAGCCCGGCAGCACCGACAATGGCGGCCATCACGGTATCCACTTCAGACGCCGCCGCCACCTGGCAGAGCCCGGCTTCACCCTCGAGAGCTTCGGTGGCGCAACCTGCGCGCGCCAACCCCTCGCGCAAACGCGCGGCGGCGTCCGCGGAAGGAACTACTGCGTAGGCAGGCCGATGGCGCTCGCACAAGGCCAGCAACTCGTCGAGACGGGAGTAGCCGCTCAGGGCGAACACCTGGTAGCGATCAGGGTGCCGGGCAATGACATCGAGGGTGCTCAAGCCAATGGAACCCGTGGCACCCAGCACGGTTATGCGTTGAAGACGGCTCACATCACACCCCACTCTGCAGCCCATAGCAGTACAGCGAACATCGGGATGGCCGCGGTCAGGCTGTCGATGCGATCGAGCACGCCACCATGACCGGGCAGCAGGTTGCTGCTGTCCTTGATACCTTCACGGCGCTTGAACATGCTCTCGGTCAGGTCACCCACCACCGAGGACATCACCACCACGACCGCCCCCAGCAGCCCCAGCAGCAGTTGGCCGACACTCCAGTCCCGTGCCAGGCCGACACCCAGGGTGATCAACAGGCTGACCACCAGGCCGCCGTACACCCCTTCCCAGCTTTTGCCGGGGCTGACCTGCGGCGCCAGCTTGCGCTTGCCGAAGGCCCGCCCGGAGAAGTAGGCGCCGATATCCGCGGCCCACACCAGCACCATGACCGCCAGAATCAGCCAGTTACCCAGCGGCCAGTGCTTGAGCAGCACCAGCCCTTGCCAGGCCGGCAGCAGCACCAGCAGGCCGATGAGCAGGCGACAGGCAGCGCTGCTCCACAAATCGTTGCTGCGCGGATAGGTGAGCACCAGCCAGGTGGCCAGGGCCCACCAGATCACCGAAGCGCCCAGCACCCAAGGCGCGAGGTCCGGCATCAGGTAGAGCAGCATCAGCGCCCCGGCGACCACCGCGGCGTATGCGATACGCACGGATTGGGCCACCAGGCCGGCCAGACGGGCCCACTCCCAGGCGCCCAGGGTGACCACGAAGCCGATGAACAGCGCGAAATCGCCGCCATTGAGCAGGAAGAACCCACCCAACGCGACCGGCAGCAGGATCAGCGCAGTAATGATGCGTTGTTTAAGCATTAAGCACGGGCTCCAGCCTCGACCTGCTCGCTGGTCTTACCGAAGCGGCGCTGGCGCGAAGCGAAATCGGCCAGCGCGGTGCGCATGGCCTCGTGTTTGAAGTCCGGCCAGAACAGGTCGGAGAAGTACAATTCGGCGTAGGCCAGCTGCCACAACAGGAAGTTGCTGATGCGACGCTCACCACCGGTACGAATGCACAGATCGGGCAACGGCAGGTCACCGGTAGCCAGGCACGTCTGCAACAGGTCAGGCGTGATGTCATCCGGACGCAGGTGGCCGGCCTGAACCTCACGCGCCAGGCGCTGCGCGGCCTGTGCGATATCCCACTGACCGCCGTAGTTGGCGGCGATCTGCAGGATGAAGCGGTTGTTGCCGACGGTCGCGGCCTCGGCCTCACGCATGGCAGCCTGGAGCTCCGGATGGAAGCGTGAGCGGTCACCGATGATGCGCAGGCTGATGTTGTTGTCGTTCAGGCGCTTGGCCTCGCGGCGCAACGCCTTGAAGAACAGGTCCATGAGGGCACTGACTTCGTCCGCCGGTCGCTGCCAGTTCTCACTGGAGAACGCAAAAAGCGTGAGCACCTCGACCTTCGCCTCGGCGCACACTTCGATCACGGCGCGCACCGCATCGACACCCGCTTTATGCCCGGCAACGCCGGGCATGAAGCGCTTCTTCGCCCAGCGATTATTCCCATCCATGATGATCGCCACGTGACGCGGCACCACGGAGGGCACAGTCTGCTTGGTCTTTTCCATGAAGGCGTCCTGACCCTTAGATGGCCATCAGGTCCTTTTCTTTTGCCTCGGTAGCCTTGGCGATCTGCGCCTCGATATCCTTGATCAGCTTGTCGATGTCGGCACTGGCGCGACGTTCTTCGTCTTCACTGATTTCCTTGTCCTTGGACAGCTTCTTCAGGTCACCCATGGCGTCACGACGAATGTTGCGCACAGCAACGCGCGCATCTTCGGCCGCGGCGCGAGCCTGCTTGGTGAAGCCCTTGCGGGTTTCTTCGGTCAGCGGGGGCATATTGACCAGCAGCAACTCGCCCAGGTTGGTCGGGTTGAGGTTCAAGCCGGCGCTGCCGATGGCCTTGTCGATGGCGCCCAGCATGTTGCGCTCGAAAGGCACCACTTGCAGGGTCTGGTTGTCCTTGACGGTCACGTTGGCCACGCTGGTCAGCGGGGTGTCGGTGCCATAGTAAGGCACCATCACGCTGCCCAGGACGCTCGGATGCGCCTTGCCGGTGCGGATCTGGCCAAATGCGTGGATCAGCGACTCCAGCGACTTCTGCATGCGCGCCTGGGCGTCTTTCTTGATTTCGTTGATCATTTTTGAACTTCCTCGATCAGAGTTCCTTCAGCGCCGCCATGCACGATGTTCAGCAGGGCGCCGGGCTTGTTCATGTTGAAGACGCGCAGCGGCATCTTGTGATCGCGGCAAAGGCAGATTGCCGTCAGGTCCATTACGCCCAGCTTGCGATCCAGCACTTCATCGTAGGACAGATGATCGAACTTCTCGGCATGCGGGTCCTTGAATGGATCTGCAGTGTATACACCATCGACCTTGGTTGCCTTCAATACCACGTCGGCATCGATTTCGATGGCGCGCAGGCAAGCGGCGGAGTCGGTGGTGAAGAACGGGTTGCCGGTACCGGCAGCGAAGATCACGACTTCCTTGGAATTCAGGTGTCGCATGGCTTTGCGGCGATCGTAGTGATCGGTCACGCCCACCATGGAGATGGCCGACATGACGATGGCGGTGATGTTCGCCCGCTCCAGCGCGTCGCGCATGGCCAGGCCGTTCATTACCGTGGCCAGCATGCCCATATGGTCGCCGGTGACGCGGTCCATGCCGGCTGCACTGAGCGCCGCGCCACGGAACAGGTTGCCACCACCGATCACCAAGCCGACCTGAACGCCGATGCCGACCAGCTGGCCGACTTCCAGCGCCATGCGATCCAGGACCTTGGGGTCGATCCCGAACTCTTCCGAGCCCATCAGGGCCTCGCCGCTAAGTTTGAGTAGAATGCGTTTATAGCGAGCCTGATGACCACTGCCCTGCTGAGCCATTGCGAATCTCTCCTGCGGCGTTTGTAAAAATCTGGCGGGCTGTTTCAGCCTGCGCGTAACTCTAGCGTGACGCACTTCATGCGTCAGCGAGCAACGGTCTCGTGAACCGCTCCCGCTTTGACAAAGAGGCTGCGCGCGTAAGCGGGCAGCCTCTTCGGGGCGACAGACGAGTCTGTCTTACTGCTTGGCGGCAGCTACCTGGGCGGCAACTTCGGCAGCGAAGTCGTCGACTGGCTTCTCGATGCCTTCGCCGACCTTGAAGTAGGTGAAGGAAACGATTTCAGCACCGGCTTTCTTGGCCAGCGCGCCAACTTTGACTTCCGGGTCCATCACGAAAGCTTGCTCTTTCAGCGAGGCTTCGGCTTTGAACTTGGAGATACGACCGTTGATCATGTTCTCAACGATGTTTTCCGGCTTGCCGGCGATCTTGTCGGCGTTCAGTTGCAGGAAGACGTTCTTCTCGCGCTCGATGGCCTCGGCGGAGATTTCCGACGCGTCCAGGAACTCTGGGTTCGACGCCGCAACGTGCATGGCGATGTTCTTGGCCAGCTCGACGTCGCCGCCTTTCAGGACAACGACAGCACCGATCTTGTTGCCGTGCAGGTAGGCGCCGACAACGTCGCCTTCTACGCGCACCAGGCGACGGATGTTGACGTTCTCGCCGCACTTGGCAACCAGGGCTTCACGAGCGGATTCGCGCGAGGCGATCAGCGGAGCGGCGTCGGTCAGCTTCTGGGCGAAGGCTTCTTCGATGCTTTCGGCAACGAAGTTCTTGAAGTCATCTTGCAGGGCCAGGAAGTCGGTCTGCGAGTTCACTTCCAGCAGGACAGCGGCTTTGCCGTCGGTCTTGACGGCGATTGCGCCTTCAGCGGCAACGTTGCCAGCTTTTTTGGCGGCCTTGATGGCGCCCGAGGCACGCATGTCGTCAATGGCTTTCTCGATGTCGCCACCGGCCTTTTCCAGGGCCTTCTTGCAATCCATCATGCCTTCGCCGGTACGCTCGCGCAGTTCTTTGACCAGCGCCGCAGTAATTGCTGCCATTTCAAAATCCTCTTGGAAAGTTTTTCAACCATTCCACCCGCTCGGCGCGGGCGTTAAATTCTGCAAATCGCTGCCTTTATATCAGCTCGCCCATCATGCGGGGCCGTTGCTGACAGCAGGATTTCAAGGTGGCAAAAAGGGGGCAGAGCCCCCTTTTTGCGTGCCAAGTAGACGCTAGCGCCTATTACTCAGCAGCAGGTGCAGCCGCTTCTTCAGCGTAGACTTCGGTGCCGCCAGCAACGTTGTTGCGGCCGCGGATGATGGCGTCAGCCATCGAAGTCATGTACAGCTCGATGGCGCGGATGGCGTCGTCGTTACCTGGAATGACGTAGTCAACGCCTTCTGGGCTGCTGTTGGTATCGACAACGCCGATAACCGGGATGCCCAGCTTGTTGGCTTCGGTGATAGCAATGCGCTCGTGGTCAACGTCGATCACGAACAGGGCATCAGGCAGGCCGCCCATGTCCTTGATACCACCCAGGCTGCGGTCCAGCTTTTCCAGATCGCGCGAACGCATCAGGGCTTCTTTCTTGGTCAGCTTGGCGAAGGTGCCATCTTCGGCCTGGGTTTCCAGGTCGCGCAGACGCTTGATCGAAGCACGGATGGTCTTGTAGTTGGTCAGCATGCCGCCCAACCAGCGGTGATCAACGTATGGCGAACCCGCGCGAGCAGCTTGCTCGGCGACGATCTTGCCGGCGGAACGCTTGGTGCCGACGAACATGATCTTGTTCTTGCCCTGGGCCAGACGCTCTACGAAAGCCAGAGCTTCGTTGAACATTGGCAGGGTTTTTTCCAGGTTGATGATGTGGATCTTGTTACGCGCGCCGAAAATGTACTTGCCCATTTTCGGGTTCCAGTAACGGGTCTGGTGGCCGAAGTGCACACCGGCCTTCAGCATATCGCGCATGTTGACTTGGGACATGATAGTTCCTTGATAAGTCGGGTTGGGCCTCCACGCATCCCAATGACCAACCCGCATCTCCGAGGAGACCGGGCACCCAGGCCATCGTGTCGACACGTGTGTGGGTTTGAGCTTACGGAGGTCATCCCCCGAAAGCGGCGCATTTTATACCACAGACCACGCACGAACGAAACCCGAATAATGATTCGCCCGTCTGCGGCTTTTGCAGCACCCGGGCTTTAGGGCCAGAATGCCTTCAGTAGACCACCGGATCCTCGGGATTATCCCGCCAGATCGCCGCCATGCTCTGGTAGAATCCGGCCTTTCCCGTTCGTTCGCGCCGCACGCGGCGCCGTAGAGAGCCTGTAATGACCGTCACCATCAAGACCGCAGAAGACATCGAGAAGATGCGCGTCGCCGGCCGCCTGGCCGCCGATGTCCTCGAAATGATCGAGGAACACGTCAAGCCCGGCATCACCACCGAAGAGCTCGACCGTATCTGCCACGACTACATCGTCAACGTCCAGCAGGCCATTCCGGCACCGCTCAACTACAAGGGCTACCCGAAGTCGATCTGCACCTCGATCAACCACGTGGTGTGCCACGGCATCCCCAACGACAAGCCGTTGAAGAAGGGCGACACGCTCAATATCGACATCACCGTGATCAAGGACGGCTATCACGGCGATACCAGCCGCATGTTCCATGTCGGCGAGGTCCCGGAGTGGGCCGCGCGCCTGTCGAAGGTGACGCAGGAGTGCATGTACAAGGCCATCGAGCTGGTCAAGCCGGGCTGCCGCCTGGGTGACATCGGCGAAGTGATCCAGAAGCACGCTGAAAAGAACGGTTTCTCGGTGGTGCGCGAGTTCTGCGGCCACGGCATCGGCAAGGTGTTCCACGAAGAACCGCAGATCCTGCACTACGGCAGGGCCGGCACCGGCATGGAGCTCAAGGAAGGCATGACCTTCACCATCGAGCCGATGATCAACCAGGGCAAGGCCGACACCAAGGTGCTCGGTGACGGCTGGACCGCCATCACCAAGGACCGCAAGCTCTCCGCCCAGTGGGAGCACACGCTGGTGGTGACCGCCACCGGCTACGAGATCTTCACCCTGCGCAAGGACGACACCATCCCGCGCACCTCGGCCTGACCTTCACATCACAGGAACGCGACTCGATGCCCCAGGTGGATCCCGAGCTGTTCGACCGCGGCCAGTTCCAGGCGGAACTGGCCCTCAAGGCAAGCCCCATCGCCGCCTTCAAGAAAGCCATCCGCATGGCCGGCGAAGTGCTCGACAAGCGTTTCCGTGAAGGCCGCGAAATCCGCCGGCTGATCGAGGACCGCGCCTGGTTCGTCGACAACATCCTGCAACAGGCCTGGAACCAGTTCGACTGGGGCAACCCGGACGGCATCGCCCTGGTGGCGGTGGGCGGCTACGGCCGGGGCGAGCTGCACCCCTACTCCGACATCGACCTGCTGATCCTGCTCGATGCCGCCGAGCACGAGCAGTACCGCGACGCCATCGAACGCTTCCTCACGCTGTTGTGGGATATCGGCCTGGAAGTCGGCCAGAGCGTGCGCACCGTCGATGAATGCGCCGAGCAGGCCCGCGCCGACCTGACGGTCATCACCAACCTGATGGAAAGCCGCACCATCGCCGGCCCGGAGCCACTGCGCCTGCGCATGCTCGATGCCACCAGCACCGCGCACATGTGGCCGAGCAAGGAGTTCTTCCTCGCCAAGCGCGCCGAACTCAAGGCCCGCCACCACAAGTACAACGATACCGAGTACAACCTCGAACCCAACGTCAAGGGTGGCCCGGGCGGCCTACGCGACATCCAGACGGTGCTATGGGTGGCGCGTCGCCAATACGGCACGCTGAACCTGCACGCCCTGGCTGGCGAGGACTTCCTGCTGGAGAGCGAGAACGAACTGCTGGCCTCCTCCCAAGCCTTCCTCTGGCGCGTACGCTACGCCCTGCACATGCTCGCCGGGCGCGCCGAGGATCGCCTGCTGTTCGACCACCAGCGCAGCATCGCAACGCTGTTGGGCTTCAACGACGAGAACCCCAAGCGCGCCATCGAACAGTTCATGCAGCAGTACTACCGGGTGGTGATGAGCATCAGCCAGCTGTGCGACCTGATCATCCAGCACTTCGAGGAAGTGATCCTCGCCGATGACGACAGCGGTACCACGCAACCGCTCAATGCCCGCTTCCGCCTGCATGACGGCTATATAGAAGCGGTCAGTCCGAACGTGTTCAAGCGCACGCCGTTCGCCATGCTGGAAATCTTCGTGCTGATGGCCCAGCACCCCGAGATCAAGGGGGTGCGCGCCGACACCGTGCGCCTGTTGCGCGAACACCGCCACCTGATCGATGACAAGTTCCGCAACGATATCCGCAACACCAGCCTGTTCATCGAGCTGTTCAAGTGCGAGATCGGCATCCACCGCAACCTGCGGCGGATGAACCGCTACGGCATTCTCGGTCGCTACCTGCCGGAGTTCGGCCTGATCGTCGGGCAGATGCAGCACGACCTGTTCCACATCTATACAGTCGATGCCCATACCCTCAACCTGATCAAGCACCTGCGCAAGCTGCAGTACACCCCGGTTTCGGAGAAATTCCCGCTGGCCAGCAAGCTCATGGGCCGCCTGCCCAAGCCCGAACTGATCTACCTGGCCGGCCTGTACCACGACATCGGCAAAGGTCGCCAGGGCGATCACTCCGAACTCGGCGCGGTGGATGCCCAGGCGTTCTGTGCCCGCCACCAGTTGCCCGCCTGGGACAGCCGCCTGATCGTCTGGCTGGTGCAGAACCACCTGGTGATGTCCACCACCGCCCAGCGCAAGGACCTGTCCGACCCGCAGGTAATCAACGATTTCGCCCTGCACGTGGGCGACGAGACACGTCTGGACTACCTCTACGTGCTGACCGTGGCCGATATCAACGCCACCAACCCCAACCTGTGGAACTCCTGGCGGGCGAGCCTGTTGCGCCAGCTCTATACCGAAACCAAGCGCGCCCTGCGCCGGGGCCTGGAAAACCCGCTGGACCGCGAGGAACAGATCCGCCAGACCCAGAGCGCCGCGCTGGACATCCTGGTGCGCGAGGGCACCGACCCGGACGACGTCGAACAGCTCTGGTCGCAACTGGGTGATGACTACTTCCTCAAGCACAATGCCGCCGACGTGGCCTGGCACAGTGACGCCATCCTCCAGCAGCCCGCCGACAGCGGCCCGCTGGTACTGATCAAGGAAACCACCCAGCGCGAGTTCGAAGGCGGCACGCAGATTTTCATCTACGCCCCGGACCAGCACGACTTCTTCGCCGTGACCGTGGCCGCCATGGCGCAGCTCAACCTGAACATCCATGACGCCCGCATCATCACCTCCAGCAGCCAGTTCACCCTTGACACCTACATCGTGCTCGACAACGACGGCGGCTCGATCGGCGACAACCCGCAGCGGGTCAAGCAGATCCGCGATGGCCTGACCGAAGCGTTGCGCACCCCCGAGGACTACCCGGCGATCATCCAGCGCCGAGTGCCGCGCCAGCTCAAGCACTTCGACTTCCCGCCCCAGGTGACCATCCTCAACGATGCCCAACGCCCGGTGACCATCCTCGAAATCACCGCCCCCGACCGCCCCGGTTTGCTGGCACGGATCGGGCGGATCTTCCTGGAGTTCGACCTGTCGCTGCAGAACGCCAAGATCGCCACCCTCGGCGAACGGGTGGAAGACGTGTTCTTCATCACCGACGCCGACAACCAGCCGCTGTCCGACCCGCAGCTGTGCAGCCGCCTGCAGGAAGCCATCGTCCAGCAGTTGCAGGCCGGCCAGGCCAGCGAAGCCAGCCCTTCCCGCATGACCTTTTGACGATTACGAGACCTTGCGCCGATGAACCATGCCTTGACCCAGCTTCAGCCCTACCCGTTCGAGAAACTGCGCGCCCTGCTTGGTAGCGTGAAGCCTGCGGCGGACAAACGCGCTATCGCCCTGTCGATCGGCGAGCCGAAGCACGAATCGCCGGCGTTCGTCGCCAAGGCGCTGGCCGATAACCTCGACAAGCTGGCGGTCTACCCGAGCACCCTCGGCCTGCCCGCCCTGCGCCAGGCAATCGCCCAGTGGTGCGAGCGTCGCTTCAAGGTGCCGGCCGGCTGGCTGGATGCCGACCGCCATATCCTGCCGGTGAACGGCACCCGCGAGGCGCTGTTCGCTTTCACCCAGGCCGTGATCAACCGCGCGGACGACGGCCTGGTGGTCAGCCCCAATCCGTTCTACCAGATCTACGAAGGCGCGGCCCTGCTGGCCGGCGCCACCCCGCACTACCTGCCCTGCCTGGAAAACAACGGCTTCAACCCGGACTTCGATGCCGTGCCGGCCGAGGTCTGGAAGCGCTGCCAGATCCTGTTCCTGTGCTCCCCGGGCAACCCCACCGGCGCCCTGGTGCCCATGGAAACACTGAAGAAGCTGATCGCCCTGGCCGACGAGCACGACTTCGTCATCGCCTCCGATGAGTGCTACAGCGAACTCTACTTCGACGAGGATGCCCCACCACCGGGCCTGCTTACCGCCTGCGCCGAACTCGGTCGCAGCGACTTCAAGCGCTGCATGGTGTTCCACAGCCTGTCCAAGCGCTCCAACTTGCCGGGCCTGCGCTCGGGCTTCGTCGCCGGTGACGCCGAGATCATCAAGCCGTTCCTGCTGTACCGCACCTACCATGGCTGTGCCATGCCGGTGCAAACCCAACTGGCCAGCATTGCTGCCTGGCAGGACGAAGCCCATGTCCGCGACAACCGTGACCAATACCGCGCCAAGTACGATGCGGTACTCGACATCCTGCAGCCGGTACTGGATGTGCAACGCCCCGATGGCAGCTTCTACCTGTGGGCCAAGGTGCCTGGCAGCGACGCCGATTTCACCCGTGACCTGTTCGAGGCCGAGCATGTGACCGTGGTGCCGGGTTCGTACCTTTCCCGCGAGGTGGACGGGGCCAACCCGGGCGCCGGGCGCGTGCGCATGGCGCTGGTCGCGCCGCTGGCCGAGTGCATCGAGGCGGCGGAGCGAATTCGCGCGTTCCTGGGCCGCTGATGGCAGACGCGCCCCCTCACAGGGGGCGCCATCTGAATCAAGGCAAGCATTAAGTACCGCCAGCGCAGAATGCTGGTGGCCGATAGTTGGCACCTCTCAACCCCCTGAAGGTGCACAACGATGTCCGATGTACTTATGGCAAGCGCAACCTACCGCCTGCGCCAGAAATTGCTGTTGCCGCAATCGGCGAAGCCGCGCAGGAAACGCTCGGTGGCCGATCATTCCGTATTCTGGCGCCCAGGCCAGACACTCAGGATCTCGTTCATCGGCACGCCCTGCCCATGGCTTGAGAAGGCGATTTTCGACACCGCGTGCCAATGGCTGAAATACGCCAACCTGACATTCGAACGCCTCGGCAACGATGCCGACGAAGCCGAGATCCGCATCCAGACCGATGTGCAGGAAGATGTGAATTACAGCTTCCTGGGAAACCAGGCCCTGGACGTGGAGGGCGCCACCATGGTCTTGGGGGTCAAGCTTTCCGACCCGTTATTCGAGCCGGTGGTACTGCATGAATTCGGCCACGCATTGGGCATGGAGCACGAGCACCAACACCCACAGGCCAACATTCCCTGGGATCTGGACAGGGTGCGCCAGTTGTTGGCCACGACCCTGGCCGACGAGGCCAACAACCCGGATCACCTCGACGACCTGATCGAAGAGGACCTCGCGACCCAGTTCCTGCCACTGCCCGACAACGACGACCTGCTCATCCTGCCCTATGACAGGCAGTCGATCATGCATTACCGCATCAGGCAGAAGCTCACGCACCACGACTTCAAAACCAGCCAGAACCTGAAAATCAGCAAGAAGGACAAGCGCTTCATGCGCCTGGTCTATCCAGCTTCATGTAAACAGCACGGCTAGCGGACCTGCCCGAGGTTGGCCTCGCTCAGGTCCAGCTCACCCAGCACCTGGCGCACCACTTCATCCCCCACCTGATGCTGGCGATGCAGGTTGTACAGCTCCAGGCGCTGGGCCCGCAGCGCACGCAGGCGCAAGCGGCGTTCCAACAGGTCCATCTGCTCGGCCAGTGCACGGGCCTCCGCAGTATCGTTGTAGCTGTCCAGCTCATCGCGGTACTCGGCCATCAATCGGGCCTTGAGCTCGATGGCCAAGGTGGCCTGCGCGGCGTCCTGTGGTGCGCCGGCATCACTCACCTCCTCCGCCTCGAGGGCATGGATGGCTGCCTCGGCTGTACGCCGCCAGGCCTCCTGAACCTCCTGGCGCAGGCGTTCGTCCGGACTCTTGGTTACCCCACGCAACAAGATCGGCAGGGCAATGACGGCACTGACCAGCGACAGCAGGATCACCCCGGCGGCGATGAAGATCAGCAGATCACGCTCGGGAAACGCCTTGCCCGCGCCCATCAGCAAAGGCACCGACATCACGCCCGCCAGGGTTACCGCACCACGCACGCCACCCAGGGTCAGCAACCAGCAGGACCGGGCAGTCGGCATCAGCACCAGCTCGGGCTTGCCGCGCCAGCGCCGCACCACGCCGATCGCCCGCCAGATGCTCTGCACCCAGATGAAACGCAACAGCACCAGCGCGGCGAAGATCGCCACAACGTCCAGGCAGCGCCAGGCCAGGGTCGGCCAGACCGCAGCCTCGTCGCTGACCACCGCCTTGACGATGTCCGGCAGTTGCAGGCCGAGCAACAGGAAGATCAAACCGTTGAAGGCGAACTCCAGCAGCGACCAGACGCTGCGGTTGAGCAGGCGAGTGCTGGTCTGGCGCGGCAGCAAGTCGAGCCAGCTCTGCATCATGCCGGCAGCCACCGCCGAGAGAATGCCCGACACACCCAGCCGTTCGGCCAGTACATAGGCGGCGAACGGCAACAACAGCATGAACACCACGTGGGTCGCCGGGTCGTCCCAGCCACGGGCGATCATCCACATCCGCAGGCGCCCGACCAACCAACTAAGCGCCACGCCCACCGCAAGGCCGCCAAGGGCGACGAGCACGAAAGTGAGGCTCGCTTCGGTCAACGAGAACACGCCGGTAATCGCCGCCACCAAGGCAAACTTGAATGTCACCAGGCCCGAAGCGTCATTCATCAATGCTTCGCCCTGCAGCATGTGCATCAACGGGGTGGGCAGACGGTCCTGGGTAATGGCCGACACGGCCACGGCATCGGTGGGCGAGAGCACCGCGGCCAGCGCAAAGGCCACCGGCAATGGAATGGCTGGCAGCAGCCAATGAATGAAGTAACCGGCCCCAACCACGGTAAACAGCACCAACCCCACCGCCAATGCCACTACGGGTCCGCGAATGCGCCACAGTTCACGCTTGGGCATGCGCCAGCCATCAGCGAACAGCAGTGGCGGCAGGAACAGGAACAAGAACAGCTCCGGGTCCAGCGCCACATGCAGCCCCAGGGTCGGCCAGGCAAGCAAGGCGCCGGCGCCGATCTGCACCAGCGGCAGTGGCAGCGGCACCACGCGCCCCACCAGTTTCGAAACGCTCACCAGCATCAGCAGGATAAGGACGGTATAGGCTGACTGCATCGGCGAGTTTCCTGTTTGAACGGAGAATCGACAGCGGGGCGCAACAGCGCCATTGAAACAATATGTTAGCGGGGAGCGTCTATCATGGGCCGCTGCACGATAGTCGCAGCTCGCCCCTGAATATGTAACACAATGATTCATGAGAAGCTGTGATACACATCGCCCCTGCCTTCGAGCCCGTGGCCGTGGCGCCAACCCCATCGATACCGCATAATCGGCCCCACCCTATCTTCACGGAGTATCGGGCTGCCCAGCGGCCCTGGCATTCAATGGCTTACACTCTCTACGGCATCAAAGCCTGCGACACCATGAAAAAAGCCCGCACCTGGCTTGAAGAAAAGGCCATCGGCTACGAATTCCACGACTACAAGACCCAAGGCATCGACCGCGACAGCCTGAACCGCTGGTGCACCGAGCACGGCTGGGAAGTCGTGCTGAACCGCGCCGGTACCACCTTCCGCAAGCTCGACGATGCCAGCAAGGCCGATCTCGACCAATCGAAGGCCGTAGAACTGATGCTCGCCCAGCCGTCGATGATCAAGCGCCCGGTACTGGACCTCGGCAACCGCACGCTGGTCGGCTTCAAGCCCGACCTGTACGCCGCGGCACTGGCCTGATCCCCGCATTACGCTCCAACCCCTTTCGCACGAGGTAATCGCATGTCTCAATCCCTGTTCAGCCTGGCCTTCGGTGTCGGCACCCAGAACCGCCAGGGTGCCTGGCTGGAAGTGTTCTACGCACAGCCGGTGCTCAAGCCATCCGCCGAGCTGGTCGCCGCCATTGCGCCGATCCTCGGGTACGAAGCTGGCAACCAGGCCATCGCCTTCACCACCGCCCAGGCCGCACAGCTTGCCGACGCGCTCAAGGGTGTCGATAGCGCTCAAGCCGCCCTGCTGACCCGCCTGGCCGAAAGCCACAAGCCGCTGGTCGCCACCCTGCTGGCTGAAGACGGCGCCCTGGCCTCCACCCCCGAGGCCTACCTCAAGCTGCACCTGCTGTCGCACCGTTTGGTCAAGCCGCACGGCGTCTCGCTGGCCGGCATCTTCCCACTGCTGCCCAACGTCGCCTGGACCAACCAGGGCGCGGTCGACCTCACAGAATTGGCCGAGCTGCAACTGGAAGCACGCCTGAAGGGCGAGCTGCTGGAAGTGTTCTCGGTGGACAAATTCCCGAAGATGACCGACTACGTCGTGCCAGCCGGCGTGCGTATCGCCGACACCGCCCGCGTGCGCCTGGGCGCCTACATCGGCGAAGGCACCACCATCATGCACGAAGGCTTCGTCAACTTTAACGCCGGCACCGAAGGTCCAGGCATGATCGAAGGCCGCGTCTCCGCAGGCGTATTCGTCGGCAAAGGCTCGGACCTGGGCGGCGGCTGCTCGACCATGGGCACCCTGTCCGGTGGCGGCAACATCGTCATCAAGGTCGGCGAAGGCTGCCTGATCGGCGCCAATGCCGGTATCGGCATCCCGCTGGGCGACCGCAACACCGTGGAAGCCGGCCTGTACATCACCGCCGGCACCAAGGTGAACCTGCTGGACGAGAACAACCAGCTGGTCAAGGTGGTCAAGGCCCGCGACCTGGCCGGCCAGACCGACCTGCTGTTCCGCCGCAACTCGCTCAACGGCGCGGTGGAGTGCAAGACCCACAAGTCGGCCATCGAGCTGAACGAGGCGCTGCACGCCCACAACTGAGAACCTGCCGGTTCGAAGTGATAAGATCGGGTCTGCTCCTACGGGCAGACCCGATTTTTCTTTCCAGGCCCCGCGAACATGTTCCAGCCCTCCCCCTGGCGTGCCGACTTCCCCGCCATCACCGCCCTGCAACGGCAGCACCAGACCTACCTGGACAGCGCCGCCACCACGCAAAAGCCCCAAGCCCTGCTCGATGCCCTGAGCCATTACTACGGTCATGGCGCTGCCAACGTGCATCGCGCACAGCACCTGCCAGGCGCCCTGGCCACCCAGGCGTTCGAAGGCACTCGCGAGAAGGTTGCCGCCTGGCTCAATGCAGCGGACACACGGCAGATCATCTTCACCCACGGCGCCACCTCGGCCTTGAACATGCTGGCTTATGGCCTGGAGCATCGTTTCGAGGCGGGTGACGAGATTGCCGTCAGTGCGCTGGAACACCACGCCAACCTGCTGCCCTGGCAACAACTGGCGCATCGGCGCAACCTGCGCCTGGTTATTCTGCCGGTGAACGACCAGGGGGGTGTCGACCTGGAGCAAGCCCTGCAACTGATCGGTCCACGCACCCGTCTGCTTGCGATCAGCCAGCTGTCCAACGTATTGGGCACCTGGCAACCACTGGCACCGCTTCTGGCACATGCCCGCGCCCAAGGCGCGTTGAGCGTTGTCGATGGCGCCCAGGGTGTGGTCCATGGTCGCCATGATATGCAGCAGCTGGAGTGCGATTTCTACGTGTTCTCCAGCCACAAGCTCTATGGCCCGGACGGTGTCGGCGTGCTGTACGGCCGCCAACAGGCGCTGGAGCTGCTGCGCCACTGGCAGTTCGGCGGGGAGATGGTCCAGTTGGCCGACTACCAGGGTGCCAGCTTCCGCCCGGCACCGTTGGGCTTCGAGGCGGGTACACCGCCAATTGCCGGCGTCATCGGCTTGGGCGCCACCCTGGATTACCTGGCCAGTCTCGACGCCCATGCGGTTGCCGCCCATGAAGCCAGCCTGCACCAGCATCTGTTGCGCGGGCTGGCCGACCGTGACGGTATCCAGGTGCTTGGCGCCCCCCAGGCAGCACTGGCCAGCTTTGTCGTCGAGGGCGTGCACAACTCCGACATCGCCCACTTGCTGACCGAACAAGGGATCGCCGTGCGCGCCGGGCATCACTGCGCCATGCCATTGCTCAGAAGCCTGGGGCTGGACGGGGCGATTCGTGTGTCCCTCGGGCTGTACAGCGACAGCGACGATCTGCAGCGCTTCTTCGAGGCGCTCGACCAGGGCCTGGAGCTGCTGCGATGAGTCTTTCGGGTGAGGCCAGCCAGGCGCTGGAGAGCTTCGAGCAGGCTCGGGGCTGGGAGCAGCGAGCGCGGCTGCTGATGCAGTGGGGGGATCGGTTGGAGCCGCTGGACGAGGCAGAGAAAAGTGAAGACAACCGCGTGCACGGTTGTGAAAGCCTGGTGTGGCTGGTGGCCACGCTGGAAAACGACCATTGGCACTTCAAGGCGTCCAGTGATGCTCGTCTGCTGCGAGGTTTGCTGGCGCTGCTGCTGGTACGGGCACAAGGGCTGCGCAGCGCGGAACTGGCTGCTCTGGACTTGAGTGGCTGGTTCGCTCAGCTGGGGCTGGAGCGCCAGTTGTCACCCTCACGCAGCAATGGGCTACATGCGGTGTTGCTCAGGATGGCCGAGTTGGCATCGGCAGGCTGAGCCCACACGAACCAGCGCCACACCGCACACTTGTAGGAGCCAGCCTTGCTGGCGAACACCGGCAAAGCCGGTGCCAAATACCACGTGGGGTTCAACGCCGCTACTGAGCCTTGACCCGCTCCAAAGGCCGCCGCGCCCCTGCCACCAGCTTCTCCACCGCCTTGCTCGCCGCGACCATGCCAAAGGTCGCCGTCACCATCATCACCGCGCCGAATCCGCCCGCGCAGTCCAGCCGCACCCCCTCGCCCACGAAACTCTTCTGCAGGCACACGCTGCCATCCCCCTTGGGATAACGCAGCTGCTCGCTGGAAAACACGCACGGCACGCCATAGTTACGGCTGGTATTGCGCGAGAAGTTGTAGTCGCGACGCAGGGTCGAGCGCACCCGCGAGGCCAGCGGGTCGTTGAAGGTCTTGTTGAGGTCGCCGACCTGGATCTGGGTCGGGTCGATCTGCCCACCCGCTCCTCCGGTGGTGACAATGGCGATCTTGCGTCGGCGGCACCAGGCGATCAGCGCGGCCTTGGCCATCACGCTGTCGATGCAGTCGATCACGCAGTCGAGGTTTTCGGTGATGTACTCGACCATGGTGTCGCGGGTGACGAAATCGGCCACCGCGTGCACCGTACACGCCGGGTTGATCGCCCTCAGCCGCTCGGCCATGGCGTCGACCTTGGGCCGGCCGACCTGCCCTTCCAGGGCATGGGCCTGGCGGTTGGTGTTGCTGACGCACACGTCATCGAGGTCGAACAGGGTGATTTCGCCCACGCCACTGCGGGCCAGGGCTTCGGCCGCCCACGAACCGACCCCGCCAATGCCGACGATGGCCACGTGGGCCTGGCGCAGGCGTTGCAAGCCTTCATCACCGTACAACCGGGCGACGCCGGCAAAGCGTGGATCTTCTGTGCTCATGGCTCAACCTCGGAAAAAACGGCGCGCATTATATGCCAAGCGGCCCGATCTGGGGTTGCCGTTGGCAAGAGTCCCGCCAAGCCTGCTTTAATGTTCCATCAAGTAAAAAGATATGGACGACAACCCGGCGGGCTCAGAACTTCATCCTCTTTGACAAATCCAACACAGTGCCCGCTTCGGCAATGTAGGACTTGCGCCCTGACGGCCCCGCCCCGCGCCACTCTTCGGAACCTCTAACACCTATGTCATCACGCAAATTCGGTCTCAACCTGGTGGTGGTCCTGGCCATCGCCGCGCTGTTCACCGGGTTCTGGGCGCTCATCAACCGCCCGGTGTCCGCCCCTGCCTGGCCGGAGCAGATCTCCGGTTTCTCCTACTCGCCGTTCCGCCTGGGCCAGAGCCCGCAAAAAGGCCAGTACCCCAGTGAGGATGAGATACGCCAGGACCTCGAGCAACTCAACAAGCTGACCGACAACATCCGCATCTATACCGTCGAAGGTACCCAGGCCGAGGTGCCACGCCTGGCCGAAGAGCTTGGCCTGCGCGTCACCCTGGGGATCTGGATCAGCAACGACCAGGAACGCAACGAACGCGAGATCGAAAAAGCCATCGGCCTGGCCAATACCTCCCGCAGCGTGGTGCGGGTAGTGGTGGGTAACGAGGCGTTGTTCCGTGAAGAAGTCACCGCCGAACAGCTTATCGGCTACCTGGACCGCGTCCGCGCGGCAGTCAAGGTGCCCGTGACCACCAGCGAACAGTGGCACATCTGGAAGGAGCACCCGGAACTGGCCAAGCACGTCGATCTGGTCGCCGCGCACATCCTGCCGTACTGGGAGTTCGTGCCGATGAAGGATTCGGTGCAGTTCGTCCTCGACCGCGCCCGCGACCTGCGCAAGCAGTTCCCACGCAAACCGCTGCTGCTGTCCGAAGTCGGCTGGCCCAGCAACGGCCGCATGCGCGGTGGCGCCGACGCCACCCAGGCCGACCAGGCCATCTACCTGCGCACCCTGGTCAACACGCTGAACCGCCGGGGTTACAACTACTTCGTCATCGAAGCCTACGACCAGCCCTGGAAAGCCAGCGACGAAGGCTCGGTGGGCGCCTATTGGGGCGTTTTCAACGCCGCGCGCCAACAGAAGTTCAACTTCGAGGGCCCGATCGTGGCGATCCCGCAGTGGCGGGCCCTGGCGGTGGCCTCAGTGGTGCTGGCGATGCTCGCCCTGACCGTGCTGCTGATCGATGGCTCGGCCTTGCGCCAGCGCGGCCGCACGTTCCTGACCTTCATCACCTTCCTGTGCGGTTCGGTGCTGGTCTGGATCGCCTACGACTACAGCCAGCAGTACAGCACCTGGTTCAGCCTGACGGTCGGGGTGTTGCTGGCGCTGGGTGCCCTCGGGGTGTTCATCGTGCTCCTGACCGAGGCCCATGAGCTGGCCGAAGCGGTGTGGACACACAAGCGACGAAGGGAATTCCTGCCAGTGCAGGGCGACAGTGCCTATCGCCCCAAAGTCTCGGTGCATGTGCCGTGCTACAACGAACCACCGGAAATGGTGAAACAGACCCTGGACGCGCTTGCCGCGCTTGATTACCCGGACTACGAAGTGCTGGTGATCGACAACAATACCAAGGACCCGGCCGTGTGGGAGCCGCTCAAGGCCCACTGCGAGAAGCTCGGCGAGCGCTTCAAGTTCTTCCATGTCGCGCCCCTGGCCGGTTTCAAGGGCGGCGCGCTGAACTACCTGATCCCGCACACCGCCAAGGACGCCGAAGTGATCGCGGTGATCGACTCGGACTACTGCGTGGATCGCAATTGGCTCAAGCACATGGTGCCGCACTTCGCCGACCCGAAGATCGCCGTGGTGCAATCGCCGCAGGATTACCGCGACCAGCACGAAAGCGCCTTCAAGAAGCTGTGCTACAGCGAGTACAAAGGCTTCTTCCATATCGGCATGGTCACCCGCAACGACCGTGACGCGATCATCCAGCACGGCACCATGACCATGACCCGGCGTACCGTGCTCGAAGAGCTGGGCTGGGCCGAGTGGTGCATCTGCGAGGACGCCGAACTGGGCCTGCGGGTGTTCGAGAAGGGCCTGTCGGCCGCCTACGCCCACAACAGCTATGGCAAGGGCCTGATGCCCGACACCTTCATCGACTTCAAGAAGCAGCGCTTCCGCTGGGCCTATGGCGCCATCCAGATCATCAAGCACCACGCCGGCGCCCTGCTGCGCGGCAAGGGCAGCGAGCTGACCCGCGGCCAGCGCTACCACTTCCTGGCGGGTTGGCTGCCGTGGATCGCCGACGGCATGAACATTTTCTTCACCGTCGGCGCGCTGCTGTGGTCGGCGGCGATGATCATCGTGCCGCACCGGGTCGACCCACCGCTGATGATGTTCGCCATCCCACCGCTGGCGCTGTTCTTCTTCAAGGTCGGCAAGATCCTGTTCCTCTATCGTCGCGCGGTGGGGGTGGACCTGAAGGATGCCTTCGCCGCGGCGCTGGCGGGGCTGGCGCTGTCGCACACCATCGCCAAGGCAGTGTTGTATGGGTTCTTCACCAGCAGCATGCCGTTCTTCCGCACCCCGAAGAATGCCGACAGCCATGGTGTGCTGGTGGCGATCGCCGAGGCGCGCGAGGAGCTGTTCATCATGTTGATGCTGTGGGGCGCGGCGCTGGGGATCTACCTGGTGCAGGGACTGCCGAGCGCGGACATGCGCTTCTGGGTGGCGATGCTGCTGGTGCAGTCGTTGCCGTACCTGGCAGCGTTGGTCATGGCACTGTTGTCGTCGTTGCCAAAGCCTGCGGAAAAGGCCGCCGAACCGCAGCAGGCTTGAGATCGCCGGGGGCGCGTTGCGCCCCTTTCGCGGCACAAGGCCGCTCCTACACAGGTGCCGCAGCCTCTGCAGACGCGGCCTTGTGCCGCGAAAGGGCCGCGACGCGGCCCCACATCCCCCTGGTTTGATATAAGATAACGCCCCTCAGTTTTCCTCGCCTTGCCTTGCCCCGGAGTCCTGCAATGACGGCCCCAGCCGAGCTCTCGCCTACCCTGCAACTGGCCTGCGACCTGATCCGTCGCCCCTCGGTCACCCCGGTCGACGCCGACTGCCAGACCCAGATGATGAACCGCCTGGGCGCCGTCGGCTTCCAGCTCGAACCCATGCGTTTCGAGGACGTCGACAACTTCTGGGCCACCCATGGCACCCAGGACGGCCCGGTGCTGTGCTTCGCCGGCCACACCGACGTGGTACCGACCGGCCCGGTGCAGCAATGGCAGCATGAACCGTTCGAGGCGCTGATCGATAAAGACGGCATGCTCTGCGGCCGTGGCGCCGCCGACATGAAGGGCAGCCTGGCCTCGATGGTGGTGGCCAGCGAGCGCTTCGTGCAGGACTACCCCAACCATCGCGGCAAGGTCGCCTTCCTCATCACCAGCGACGAGGAAGGCCCGGCACACCATGGCACCAAGGCCGTGGTCGAATTGCTCAAGGCGCGCAACGAGCGCCTGGACTGGTGCATCGTCGGCGAACCCTCCAGCACCACGCTGCTGGGTGACGTGGTCAAGAACGGCCGTCGCGGCTCGCTCGGCGCCAAGCTGACCGTGCGTGGCAAGCAGGGCCACGTGGCCTATCCGCACCTGGCGCGCAACCCGATCCACCTGGCCGCCCCGGCCCTGGCCGAACTGGCCGCCGAGCACTGGGACGAAGGCAACGCGTTCTTCCCGCCGACCAGCTTCCAGATCTCCAACCTCAACTCCGGCACCGGCGCCACCAACGTGGTGCCGGGCGAGCTGACGGCGCTGTTCAACTTCCGCTTCTCCACCGAATCGACAGTCGAAGGGCTGCAGCAACGTGTCGCGGCGATCCTCGACAAGCACCAGCTGGAGTGGTCGATCGATTGGGCACTGTCCGGCCTGCCGTTCCTCACCGAGCCGGGCGACCTGCTCGATGCGGTGTCGTCGAGCATCAAGGCGGTCACCGGCCGCGAGACCCAGGCATCGACCAGCGGTGGCACCTCCGATGGCCGCTTCATTGCGACCATGGGCACCCAGGTCGTCGAGCTCGGCCCGGTCAACGCCACCATCCACCAGGTGGACGAACGCATCCTGGCCAGCGACCTCGACCTGCTGACCGAGATCTACTACCAGACCCTGGTGCGGTTGCTCGCCTGATGCTCGCCTGCCCCCTCTGCCAGGCGCCCCTGGCGCAGCTCGACAACGGCGTTGCCTGCCCTGCTGGCCACCGCTTCGACCGCGCCCGCCAGGGCTACCTGAACCTGCTGCCCGTGCAGCACAAGAACAGCCGCGACCCGGGCGACAACCAAGCCATGGTCGAGGCTCGCCGTGGCTTCCTCGACGCCGGCCATTACGCGCCCGTCGCCCGTCGCCTCGCCGAGCTGGCCGCCGAGCGCGCCCCGCAGGCCTGGCTGGACATCGGCTGCGGCGAAGGCTACTACACCGCGCAGATCGCCCAGGCGCTGCCGGCTGCCGACGGCTATGCCCTGGATATTTCCCGCGAGGCGGTCAAGCGCGCCTGCCGCCGCGCCCCGCAGGTGACCTGGATGGTCGCGAGCATGGCCCGTGTCCCCTTGAGCGACGCCAGCTGCGGCTTCATCGCCAGCGTGTTCAGCCCCCTGGACTGGCAGGAGGCCAAGCGTTTGCTGGCCCCAGGCGGTGGCCTGATGCGCGTCGGCCCGACCAGCGGCCACCTGATGGAGCTGCGCGAGGTGCTCTACGATGAAGTACGCCCCTATGCCGACGACAAGCATCTGGCCCTGATCCCTGACGGTATGACTCACGCCCACAGCGAAACCCTCGAGTTCCGCTTGAGCCTGGTTGAAGCCAAGGCTCGCGCCGACCTGCTGGCCATGACCCCTCATGGCTGGCGCGCCAGTGCCGAAAAGCGTGCGCTGGTGATCGACCAGCCCGAACCGTTCGAGGTCACCGTTTCCATGCGTTATGACTATTTCGTGCGCCAAGACTGAGCACACCGGAGCCCCTGATGCGCCAACCCGATATCGAGATCTACCTCAAGGACGCCGACGTCGATCACAAGCAGATCGCCGACTGGCTGACCCAAGCCCTGGGTCCGTGCAGCGAATGGAAGCAGAAAGGCCAGACCTTCAAGTGCACGGCCGGTAACATTCCGGTCACCTGGTTACCGAAGGCTGTGGGGAAATGGAACAGCCTGTACCTGGAAAGCGACCAGACCCCATGGGCCGACGACATCGCCTGCGCCCGCGCGGCCTATGCCGCACTGAACGTCGAAGTACGTTGCGCGCCCGGTAGCTGGGCAGAGGAAGATGGGGAAGAAGATGCCGATCGCTGGATCCGCATCAGCGCCGACGGTGAAGAGGAAATCACCTGGCGTACCAGCTGAACGCTGATCGCATCAGGCTGCAAGTTCCACGGTCAACTTGCAGCTTGAGCGTGCAGCCTAAGGCTCAGAGCCCTACCACGTCCTCGGCTTGCAAGCCTTTCTGGCCTTGCACCAGGGCGTACTCAACCTGCTGTCCCTCGACCAGGGTGCGATGCCCCTCACCACGGATAGCCCGATAGTGGACGAACACGTCCGCGCCACCTTCGCGCTGAATGAAGCCATAACCCTTGGCATCGTTGAACCACTTCACATTCCCAGTCTCACGAGACGACATCTGAACTACTCCGGTTTTTTATTTTGAAGATCGCCTTGCCGGCCTGGGGTCAGCACCCAGGGCCTTCGCAGCTTGCCCGAATATCCTGCAAGCGGCAGGCCGAGTATATGACACGAAACAAAAAAAATTCATGACGGCACTGATTTTTGCCGATTTTTGCTGAACTTACGCAGATACGGCAGACTATCGGCCTGGAAAACACCGAAACTCTCACCCAGGGCCCACCCCATGACCCGTTCCCCCCTGCGCCGCCTCATCTTCGGCGCCTTGCGTCGCGTTCTCTACCTGTGGGTGCGCTCCGAAACCATCAACCAGTCCTCGTTGACGCTCAAGCTCGACCGCAGCCGTCCGGTGTTCTACGCCCTTTCCTCGCCGTCGCTCACCGACCTGGCCGTGGTGGACCACGAGTGCACCAAGGCGGGGCTGCCGCGCCCGGTGCTGCCGGTGGCAGTCGGCCCGCTGCAGGAGCCCGCCGGGTTCTTCTACCTGACCCCCGATCCCGACTGGCTGGGCCGGCAGGACAAGCGCGGCGCCCCACCCACCCTCGAGCGCCTGGTTGCGACCATCAGCCAGCACGCCGAAGAAGATGCGCAGATCATCCCGGTCAGCGTGTTCTGGGGCCAGACCCCGGCCAGCGAGTCGAGCCCCTGGAAACTGCTGTTCGCCGACAGCTGGGCGGTCACCGGGCGCCTGCGCCGCCTGCTGAGCGTGCTGATCCTCGGGCGCAAGACACGTGTGCAGTTCTCCGCCCCCATTCATCTGCGCGAGCTGGTCGACCACAACAAGGGCCATGAACGCACCGTGCGCATGGCCCAGCGGGTGATGCGCGTGCATTTCCGCAACCTGAAGACCGCGGTGATCGGCCCGGACATCTCGCACCGACGCAACCTGGTCAAGGGCCTGGTGCACGACCCGCTGGTGCGCCAGGCCATCAGCGATGAAGCCGAGCGCGAGAAGATCCCTTACGCCAAGGCCGAAGCCAAGGCGCTGCACTACGGCAACGAGATCGCCTCGGACTACACCTACACAGCGATCCGCTTCCTCGAAGTGGTGCTCAGCTGGTTCTGGAACAAGATCTACGACGGCGTCAAGGTCAACCATATCGAGCAGGTGCAGGGCATCGCCCCGGGCCATGAAGTGATCTACGTGCCCTGCCACCGCAGCCACATCGACTACCTGCTGCTGTCCTACCTGCTGTTCCGCAACGGCCTGACGCCGCCGCACATCGCGGCCGGGATCAACCTCAACATGCCGGTGATCGGCGGGTTGCTGCGCCGGGGCGGCGCGTTCTTCATGCGCCGCACCTTCAAGGGCAATCCGCTGTACACGGCGGTATTCAACGAGTACCTGCATACCCTGTTCACCAAGGGCTTCCCGGTGGAGTACTTCGTCGAGGGCGGACGCTCGCGCACCGGGCGCATGCTGCAACCACGCACCGGCATGCTGGCGATCACCCTGCGCAGCTTCCTGCGCTCTTCGCGTACACCGATCGTCTTCGTCCCGGTGTACATCGGCTATGAGCGAGTGCTCGAAGGCCGTACCTACCTGGGTGAACTCCGCGGTGCAAGCAAGAAGAAAGAGTCGATCTTCGACATATTCAAGGTGATTGGCGCACTCAAGCAGCGCTTCGGCCAGGTCTACGTCAACTTTGGCGAGCCGATCCGCCTGGCAGGCTTCCTCGACGAGCAGCAACCCGGTTGGCGTGAGCAGGAACTCGGCCCGCAATTCCGCCCGACCTGGCTCAACGACACCACCACCCGCCTGGGCGAGACCGTCGCCCGCCACCTGAACGAAGCGGCGGCGATCAACCCGGTCAACCTGGTGGCCCTGGCCCTGCTGTCGACCAGCCGCCTGGCCCTGGACGAGCGCGCCCTGACCCGTGTGCTCGACCTGTACCTGGCCTTGCTGCGCCAAGTGCCCTATTCGCCGCACACCACACTGCCCGACGGTGATGGCCAGGCCCTGATCAAGCATGTACTGGGCATGGACCTGCTGGCCGAACAGAAGGACGCGATGGGTCGCATCCTCTACCTGGACGAAGCCAACGCGGTGCTGATGACCTATTACCGCAACAACGTCCTGCATATCTTCGCCCTGCCGGGGCTGCTGGCAAGCTTCTTCCTCAGCAGCTCGCGCATGAGCCGCGATCTGCTGGGCCAGTATGTGCGCGCGCTGTACCCCTACCTGCAGGCCGAACTGTTCCTGCGCTGGACGCCCGAACAGCTGGACGAGGTGATCGACCAGTGGCTGGCCGCATTGGTAGAGCAGGGCCTGCTGCGCCAGGAGAACGACATCTACATGCGCCCGGCTCCCAGCTCGCGGCAGTTCGTCCTGCTGACCCTGCTGGCCCGCACCATCACCCAGACCCTGCAGCGCTTCTACATGGCCACCTCGCTGCTGCTCAACAGCGGCCAGCACACGCTGAACGCCGAGGAACTGGAAGAGTTGTGCGTGATGATGGCCCAGCGCCTGTCGATCCTGCATGGCCTGAACGCGCCGGAGTTCTTCGACAAGACGCTGTTCCGCCACTTCATCCAGACCCTGGTGCGCGAGGGTGTGCTGCAACCCGATGGCGATGGCAAGCTCGGTTACCACGACAAGCTCGCTGAGCTCGCAGAGGGCGTGGCCAAGCGCGTGTTGTCGGCAGAGTTGCGCCTGTCCATCCGGCAGGTGGCGCTGCACCGCGAGGAAACGCCGGAGCCTGCGCCCGTGGAATAAAGGCCATTGGGGCTGCTCTGCAGCCCTTCGCGGGTTAGCCGGCGTAGCCCACACCTAGACCTGAAATCCGCTAAAGTCCTAGAGGCTGGCCACAAGCCAGCCCCAGAATCAACGGAGATTCCATGAAAAAGCTCCTCACACTCTGCGGCTCTGTTCTGCTCGCAGCCTGCTCCAACCACGCCCCTTCCAACCAGGCCAGCCTGGACGGCGAAGTCTTCTACTTGCAGCGCATCGCCCTGCCGCCGGCCGCCACCCTGAGCGTCGCCCTGCAGGATGTATCGCTGATGGACGCCCCGGCAGTGACCCTGGCCCGCCAGGCCGGCCCGGTCAAAGGCAACGTGCCGCTGCCCTTTCACCTGAAGTACGACCCCGCCCAGGTCAAGCCCGGCCACCGTTATGCGCTCAGCGCGCGTATCGAGCTGGATGGCAAGCTGCTGTTCATCAACACCGAACACCATGGTGTGCGGCTTGACGGCAGCGACACACAACCGGTACGCATCAAGGTCGACCCGGTCCGCTGAACCCGCTCCATTCTGTCTATAAGGAAAGCCCCATGATTCGCACTTCCCTGCGCTTCACCACCCTGTGCGCCGGCCTGTTGCTGTCGGTCAACGCCCTCGCCCTGTCACTCGGCGACCTGTCCCAGAGCGACGCCTCCGGCGGCCTGAAGGACGCGCTCACCCAAGGCGCGCAGATCGCCGTGAAGCAGTTGAGTTCGCCAGGCGGCTTCAGCAACAACCCCGACGTGCGCATCGAGCTGCCGGGCAATCTCGGCAAGGCTGCCAAAGCGATGAAGATGTTCGGCAAGGGTGACCAGGTCGAAGCCCTGGAGACCAGCATGAACAAAGCCGCCGAAGCCGCCGTGCCGCAAGCCCAGGCAATCCTGGTAGACGCCGTGAAGAAGATGACCGTGACCGATGCCAAGGGCATCCTCAGCGGCGGTCAGGACTCGGCCACCCAGTACCTGAACAAGAGCAGCCGCGAGCAGATTCGCGCCAAGTTCCTGCCGATCGTCAAGCAGGCCACCGACAAGGTCGGCCTGGCCCAGCAGTACAACAGCTTTGCCGGGCAAGCCAAGGGCCTGGGGCTGATCAAGGATGACGCCAACATCGAGAACTACGTGACCGAGAAGGCCCTGGACGGCCTGTTCGAGATGATCGCCAAGCAGGAAGAAAGCATTCGCCAGAACCCGGCCCAGGCGGCGACCAGCCTGGCCAAGAAAGTGTTCGGCGCGCTCTGAGCCTGAACGCTCCCACAGGATGGCGGCTCGCCGGCGAACCGATCCTCACCCCTTCTTCACCCTGAACCACGCCGCATACAACGCCGGCAGGAACAGCAGCGTCAACACCGTGGCCACGATCAACCCGCCCATGATCGCCACCGCCATCGGCCCGTAGAACACACTGCGCGACAACGGAATCATCGCCAGCACCGCCGCCAGCGCGGTCAGCACGATAGGGCGGAAACGCCGCACCGTGGCCTCGATGATCGCCTGCCAGCGGTCCAGCCCCGCCGCGATATCCTGTTCGATCTGGTCGACCAGGATCACCGAGTTGCGCATGATCATCCCCGCCAGGGCGATGGTTCCGAGCATGGCGACGAAACCGAACGGTTGACGGAACACCAGCAGGAACAGGGTGACACCGATCAACCCCAGGGGCGCGGTGAGGAAGACCATGAACATCCGCGAGAAACTGCGCAGCTGGATCATCAGCAAACTCAGCACCACCACGATGAACAGCGGCATGCCGGCATTCACCGAGCGCTGGCCGCGTTCGGAGTCCTCCACGGTACCACCGACTTCCAGCAGGTAACCGTCAGGCAGCTCGTCCTTGACTTGCTGCAAGGTCGGCAGGATCTGCTTCACCAGGGTGGCCGGCTGCTCCTTGTCGTAGATGTCGGCGCGCACGGTGACGGTCGGCAGGCGGTTGCGATGCCAGATGATGCCTTCCTCGAAGCCGTACTCCAGCGTGGCCACCTGCGAAAGCGCCACGCTCTGGCCTTTGTCGGTGGGCAGGGCCAGGCTTCCGAGGTTGCCCAGCTCGCGACGCTCCTGCGGGGTGCCGCGCAGCAGAATCTCGATCAGCTCGTTGTCTTCGCGATACTGGCTGACGTTGCTGCCCGTCAGCGAGCTTTGCAGGAAACTCGACAACTGCGCGGTGCTCACCCCCAGGGCGCGGGCGCGATCCTGGTCGATGTCCAGGTAGACCGCCTTGCTCGGTTCCTCCCAATCCAGGTGCACGTTGACCACGTGCGGGTTCTCGCGCACCTTGGCCGCCACTTCACGAGCCAACGCCCGGACCTTCTCGATATGCTCGCCGGTCACACGGAACTGCACCGGGTATCCCACGGGCGGGCCGTTCTCCAGGCGTGTGACGCGCGAGCGCAGGTCGGGGAACTGCTCGTCCAGTGTTGTGATCAGCCAGGCACGCAGGCGCTCACGGTCTTCCAACGACTTGGCCAGCACCACGAACTGGGCGAAGCTCGCTGCGGGCAACTGCTGGTCCAGAGGCAGATAGAAACGTGGCGAGCCGGTACCGACATAGGCGACATAGTTGTCGATACCGTCCTGTTGCTTAAGCAGCGCCTCCAGTTGCTTGACGCGTTCGGCGGTGTTGTTGAGCGAGGCGCCTTCGGCCAGCTTCAGGTCGACCATCAGCTCCGGACGCCCGGAAGCCGGGAAGAACTGCTGGGGCACGAAACGGAACAGCAGGATGCTGCCGACGAAGGCCGCGACGGTCAGCAGGATCACCGTCTTGCGCCGCCGCACGCACCACTCCACCACGCGCCGTACACGCTGGTAGAAGGGCGTGGCATAGGGGTCCGGCGCATGCCCATCGCTGCCGTGGCGCGCCGCGTGCAGCTTGGCCAGGTCGGGCAGCAGGCGTTCGCCCAGATACGGGACGAAGACCACCGCCGCCACCCATGAAGTCAGCAGAGCGATGGTCACCACCTGGAAGATCGACCGGGTGTATTCGCCGGTGCTCGAGGCCGCCGTGGCGATCGGCAGGAAGCCGGCCGCGGTGATCAAGGTGCCGGTCAGCATCGGGAACGCCGTGCTCGACCAGGCGTAGCTGGCCGCCTTGAGCCGGTCGTAGCCCTGCTCCATCTTGATCGCCATCATCTCCACCGCGATGATCGCGTCGTCCACCAGCAAACCCAGCGCCAGCACCAGCGCCCCCAGCGAGATCTTGTGCAGGCCGATGCCGAAGTAATGCATGCTGGCGAAAGTCATCGCCAGCACCAGCGGAATCGCCAAGGCGACCACCAGGCCGGTGCGCAGGCCCAGGGAGAAGAAACTCACCAGCAGGACGATGGCCAAGGCCTCGACCAGCACCTGGACGAACTCACCGACACCGGCCTTGACCGCCGCGGGCTGGTCGGAAACCTTGCGCAACTCCATGCCCGCAGGCAAGCCCTGGGCCAGGCGGGCAAATTCGCCTTCAAGGGCTTTACCCAGCACCAGGATGTCGCCGCCCTCTTTCATCGAGACCGCCAACCCAATGGCGTCCTCGCCCATGAAGCGCATGCGAGGCGCGGGTGGGTCGTTGAAGCCGCGCTGCACCTCAGCGACATCGCCGATGCGGAAGGTTCGATCACCGACACGGATGGGGAATTGGCGGATCTGCTCGACGCTGTCGAAACGCCCGCTGACACGCAGTTGCAAACGCTCGCTCGAAGTTTCGAAGAAGCCTGCGGTACTGACCGCATTCTGTTCACGCAACGCCTGCTGCACCGCCGCGAGCGGAACGCCCAGGGTGGCGAGCTTGACGTTGGACAGCTCGATCCAGATTTTCTCGTCCTGCAGGCCGATCAACTCGACCTTGCCCACGTCCTTGACGCGCTGCAGCTGGATCTGGATACGGTCGGCGTAATCCTTGAGCACGGCATAGTCGAAGCCGGAGCCGGTCAGGGCGTAGATGTTGCCGAAGGTGGTGCCGAATTCGTCATTGAAGAACGGCCCCTGGACCTCCGGCGGTAGTGTATGGCGGATATCCGCGACCTTCTTGCGGATCTGGTACCAGAGCTCGGGGATGTCCTTGGAATGCAGCGAATCGCGAGCCATGAAGGTGACCTGGGACTCGCCGGGGCGGGAGAACGAGACGATCTTCTCGTACTCGCCGGTCTCCATCAGCTTCTTCTCAATGCGTTCGGTGACCTGGCGCGAGACCTCCTCGGCGGTCGCGCCCGGCCACAAGGTGCGGATGACCATGGCCTTGAAGGTGAACGGCGGATCTTCGCTCTGCCCAAGCTTGGTGTAGGACATGGCCCCGATCGCGGCCAGCAGGATCATCAGGAACAGCACGATCTGGCGGTTGCGCAGCGCCCAGGCGGAAAGGTTGAAACCCATCGGGACTTACTCCTTGGTCGCCAGGTTCACTTCACGGTTGCTGCGGTCCACCGGGCGCACTTGCTGCCCCTCCCGCAACACATGGCCACCCGCGGCCACCACCCAGTCGCTGGCTTGCAGGCCTTCGAGCACCGGCACACTGTCGGCCCCATAGGCACCAAGGCGGACCGCCGCACGCTCCAGGCGATTATCCTTGCCGACCCGCCACACATAGGCCTGCCCGGCCTCAGCAGTGACCGCCGACAGCGGTACGGCAAGCGGCGCCTGCTCGGCGTGGGCGATGAACACGCGTGCACTTTGACCCAGTTCGGCGGGGTTGCTGGTGGAGGTGAAGGCGATGCGTGCGGCGAAGGTGCGCGAGCGCGGATCGGCCGCTGGCGACAGTTCACGGATACGCCCTTCGAAACGCTGGTTGGGGTGCGACCACAGTTCCACGCTCACCACCTGCCCGACGCCAAATCGGGCGAATTGCTGCTCTGGCAAGCCGATCGCCACTTCGCGCTCACCATCGGCGGCCAGGGTGAACACGGTCTGACCTGCGGCGACCACCTGCCCTACTTCGACCTGACGCTTGGCGATAACGCCGGCCTGAGGCGCACGCAACACCGCGTAATCAGCCTGGTTGCCAGCGACCTCGAATTCGGCCTTGGCTTGTTTCAAGCGGGCAAGCCCCGCGCGATACAGGTTTTCGGCGTTGTCGAACTGCGAGCGGCTGACCATCTGCCGCTCCAGCAGTTTCTGGTAACGGTCGCGCTCGGCACGCACCAGCGCCAGATTGGCTTCGGCGGCGGCCAGTTGGGCGCGGTTGGCTTCCAGCTGAAGACGCACGTCCTGTGGATCAAGCTCGGCCAGGGCCTGTTCGGCCTTGACCCGCTGCCCCTCTTCCACCAGGCGCTTGTTCACCTTGCCGCCGATGCGGAAGGCCAGCTCGGGCTCGAAACGCGCCCGCACTTCGCCAGGGTAGCTGTCGGCAGACGCGCTAGCGGGTTGAGGCTGCACCACCAGCGCCGGACGCGGGGCCGAGGGCGGCGCGGCCTGCTGGCCACAGGCGGTGAGCAGCACGAGGGCTGCGGGCAGGGCAAGGGACAACGCACGACGCAACATGATGGAGGACCTTTGGCAGAGGGCGCATCGAATATTTATACTGGCGGGTATATTAAGTCAGGGAATCGGGTCGGGGAAGCAGGCTGCCAACAGAAAAAGTGGAATAGCGCGGCGACGCGCGTTGCAGCCGGATGGCTCTCGACCCGGTAAGATGGTCGGTTTCAGAACAGATGCGGATCCCCATGTCCAACGACGCACCCATCGGCCCAGGCCGGCCCAAGGACCTGGCCAAGCGCGAGGCCATCCTCGAAGCCGCCAAGTCGCTGTTTCTCAGCCTTGGCTATGCCAACACCAGCATGGATGCGGTCGCTGCGGCGGCAGGTGTTTCAAAACTCACGGTCTACAGCCACTTCACCGACAAGCAGACCTTGTTCGGCGCGGCGGTCATGGCGACCTGCCAGACCCAACTGCCCGACTTGATCTTCGAGTACCCCGACGGGGTGGCGCTGGAGGACGTGCTGTTGAATATCGCGCGGGGGTTCCAGGCGCTGATCAGTTCGGATGAGTCGGTCAAGCTCAGCCGGTTGATTTTTGCCTTGGGGAGCCAGGACCCGGGGTTCGGGCGGTACTTCTACGAGGCGGGGCCAAAGCGGGTGCTGGCCGGGATGGAGGCGCTGCTGAGTTGTGTCGACCAGCGGGGGCTGCTGCGCATCGACAACCCGTTGCGAGCGGCGGAGCATTTCTTCTGCCTGGTCAAGGGGGCGCCGGATTATCGGTTGTTGCTGGGGTGTGCGCCGGCGTTGACGGGGGATGAGGTGGAGGTGCATGTGCGGGAGGTGGTGGGGTTGTTCATGCGGGCTTATGGGGGGTAGGCGCTCAGCGCTCAGCGTGATGGTCTTCAGTTTTTTGAGCATATCCATTGGCGATGGTGACGCTGATTCACCTTTCCGCCCTTACGGCGGCCTACTTTTTTCTTGGAAAAAGTAGGCAAAACCGCCTGCTCCATCATCCGGCCCCTGCGCTTCGCTCCGGGGTTCCCTCGCTCCGTTCTTGCTCCCGTGGGTACCGCGCTGAACGCCCCATCCTGGGGCGCAGCGCTCGACGGCCATCCATGGCCGTCGCCCCACTACGCAAGAACTCCGCTCGGCCTCCTGAAGTCGCAATGGGCGGCGCCTGAACTATCGCGCACCAAGATCAAAAGCCGCGCTCGCAAAGAGCAAAGAGCAAAGAGCGGAAAGTTTGATAGCGATGTAGTGCAGTGATGGTTATGGTGTTTGTACCAATGGTTCGCCGGCAAAGCCGGCTCCTACAATGGTGCGGCGTACACCGTCCGGTAGGAGCCGGCCTTGCCGGCGAATGCGTACTGAAGGCCATGAATAATCAACGAGCGACAGCTGCGCCAGCCCAGGCGCCGCCCGTAACTTCGCGACTTCAGGAGGCTGAGCGCAGGCGTCTGGAGGGCCAGGTGCGCAGCACCCTTCGGCGTAGCCGAAGGCGCGAGATGTAGACTTGCGCAGCAAGTCGTAGGCCGCGCGGGCCCGGAAGGCGCCGGAGCGAAGGGACCCCGAAGCGTAGCGTAGGGGCCGTATGATGGAGCGAGCGGCTTTGCCTACTTTGGCCAAGACCAAAGTAGGCCGCCGTAAGGGCGGAAAGGTGAATCAGCGTCTGCATAGCAAACGGATATGCCCACACAACTCAGAACCAACCAACTAACCAACTAAAAAAAATCACCGCGCTTCCATATGCGCAATCATCAACTGCACACTCTCATTCCCCCGAAACTCATTCACATCCAGCTTGTAGGCCAACTCCACCCACCGCACTGCAGGATTCGGCCAAACCTCCCGGTCCACCCCAAAGGCAATCCCATCCAGCGTCACCGCCCCACATTCGCTCTTGAGCACAACCTTGAGATGCCGCTCCCCCACGACCCGCTGCGAGACCAACTGAAACACCCCATGGAACAACGGTTCAGGAAAGTGCTGCCCCCAAGGCCCGGCATTGCGCAAGGCCCGCGCCAACTCCAGGTGAAACTCCTCGACCGCCAGCGAACCATCCGACAGCAGCCGCCCCGTCAGGTCCTCTTCACGCAACTGCCGCCGGACCTCCGCATCGAAGGCCTCGGCAAACGCCGGGAAGTTGTCGGCAGGCAGCGACAACCCAGCCGCCATGGCATGCCCGCCAAACTTGCTGATCAACGACGGGTATCGCGCCGCCACCGCATCCAGCGCATCACGAATGTGGAACCCGGCCACCGACCGCGCCGAGCCCTTGAGCATCCCCTCCCCCGCATCGGCAAAGGCGATGGTCGGGCGGTGGTAACGCTCCTTCAGGCGCGACGCCAGAATCCCGATCACCCCTTGGTGCCAGTCAGCATCGAACAGGCAAAGCCCATAGGGCATGGACTCCACCGGCAAATCCTTGAGCTGGGCCAGCGCCTCACGCTGCATGCCCTGCTCGATGGACTTGCGATCCTGGTTCAGGCCATCCAGCTCCTGGGCCATGTCCAACGCCAGCGCGGCGTCATCGCATAGCAGGCACTCGATACCCAGGCTCATGTCGTCCAACCGGCCGGCGGCGTTGAGCCGGGGGCCAAGAATGAAGCCCAGGTCGGTGGAGGTGATACGCCGATGGTCACGCCGGGCCACTTCAAGAATGGCCTTGAGCCCCGGCCGCGCACGGCCGGCGCGGATACGCTCGAGCCCCTGGTGCACCAGGATGCGGTTGTTGGCATCCAGCGGCACCACGTCGGCGACACTGCCCAGCGCAACCAGATCGAGCAGTTCGCCGATATTCGGCTGCGCCTGCGTTTCGTAGCGCCCGAGGCTGCGCAGGCGTGCGCGCAGGGCCATCAGCACATAGAAGATCACCCCGACGCCTGCCAGCGACTTGCTCGGGAACTCGCAACCGGGCTGGTTCGGATTGACGATGGCATCGGCATCCGGCAATTGCTCGCCAGGCAAGTGGTGGTCGGTGACCAGCACCTTCAACCCCGCAGCCTTGGCGGCGGCCACACCGTCAACACTGGAAATGCCGTTGTCCACAGTGATCAATAGCTGCGGCTGACGCTCCAGCGCGACCTGGACGATCTCGGGCGTCAGGCCGTAGCCATACTCGAAACGGTTGGGCACCAGGTAGTCGACATGGGCGGCGCCCAGCAGACGCAGGCCAAGCACCCCCACCGTGCTGGCGGTGGCGCCGTCGGCATCGAAGTCACCGACGATGAGAATCCGCTGGCGCAGGTCAAGGGCCTCGACCAGCAGGTCCACCGCCGCCTCGATGCCCTTGAGCCGCTGGAACGGCAACAACCGCGCCAGGCTCTTGTCCAGCTCGGCCTCGGACTCCACGCCACGGGCGGCGTACAGGCGGGTCAGCAACGGCGGCAGGTTACCCAGGAACGGCAGGGTCGACGGCAGGGGACGGGGTTCGATACGCATGGGGCCTTCGGCAATCAGATAAAGGGCAGGTCAACCACGCTCGCCGAGCAGCCATTCGAGCTGCACTTCGTGCTGGCCACGGTCGTCGGTGACGAACACCGTGCCTTCACTGATCATCACATCCCACTTGATGGTCCGCGGCATGTCGGCGGCCAGGGTTTCCAGTACCTCCTGCGGTACTGCGGCGATATTCAGGTTCTTCAGGCCCTTGACCGCATCCACCACCTTGTTCTGCCACACCCGCAGGCTGCCGTAGGCCAGCAGGCTGGTGCGCTCGGTACGGCGCGAGCACCAGGTCAGGCGCTCGGCGTCGGGCTGGCCGACCTCGATCCAGTGCAGGATGCGATCATCCAGGCTCTTTTCCCACAATGCCGCTTCGTCGACGTCCGACAGGCCACGGCCGAACGCCAGCTGCTCGTTGTACCACAGGGCGTAGGCCAGCAAGCGCACGGCCATGCGCTCCTCGGTCTCCGAGGGATGGCGGGCGATGGTCTGGCGAACGCTCTCGTACACGCCGCGGTCGAGGTCGGTCAGATTCAGTTCGAACTTGTAGGTGGTGGACGGCTGGGCCATGGGCGATGGGCTTCTTGCGGGGAGAAAAGTCGCACAGTCTAACTGATCCCGGGCGGCAGCGGGGCGAGTGACGCTCCTGGCCCGGCTTTGCCGGGCATCGCCAGCAAGGCTGGCTCCTGCAAATGTGCGCAGGCGCATGGCACCTGCAGGAGCCAGCTTTGCTGGCGAATGGGCCGGCACAGGCAACACAGAGCCATCGCCCAAGCCTTCCCCTTGCGGCCATCAAACACCGATGGCACAGACGCATTTCTTGTACCCCGCGACAGTACCTGCCGCAGCCGAGCTGTGATACAACCTGCCCTCACGCCCATTCGTCAGGATGCCCCATGCCCACGCCCAGCAAACCCCTCGCCGGCCTGAAAGTCATCGAGCTCGGCACCCTGATCGCCGGCCCCTTCGCTTCGCGCATCTGTGCCGAGTTCGGCGCCGAAGTGATCAAGGTGGAGTCGCCGGACGGCGGCGACCCGCTGCGCAAGTGGCGCAAGCTCTACGAGGGCACGTCGCTGTGGTGGTTCGTGCAGGCGCGCAACAAACAGTCGCTCACCCTCAACCTCAAGCACCCCGAAGGCCTCGAGGTGCTCAAACGCCTGCTGGCCGAGGCTGACATCCTGATCGAGAACTTCCGCCCCGGCGTGCTGGAGAAACTCGGCCTGGGCTGGGAGACCCTGCATGCGCTCAACCCGCGCCTGGTGATGGTGCGCCTGTCGGGCTTCGGCCAGACCGGCCCGATGAAAGACCAGCCAGGCTTCGGCGCAGTGGGCGAATCCATGGGCGGGCTGCGCTACATCACCGGTTTCGAGGACCGCCCGCCGGTGCGTACCGGGATCTCCATCGGTGATTCGATCGCCGCCCTGTGGGGCGTGATCGGCGCACTGATGGCCCTGCGTCATCGCGAAGTCAATGGTGGCCAGGGCCAGGTGGTGGACGTGGCTTTATACGAAGCGATCTTCGCCATGATGGAAAGCATGGTCCCGGAGTTCGACGTGTTCGGTTTCATCCGCGAACGCACCGGCAACATCATGCCGGGCATCACCCCCTCCTCCATCCACACCACCCTGGACGGCCGCCACGTGCAGATCGGCGCCAACGGTGACGCGATCTTCAAGCGCTTCATGCAGGCCATCGGCCGCGATGACCTGGCCTGCGACGCCACGCTGGCCACCAACGATGGCCGCGATGCGCGCCGGGACGAGCTGTACGGGGTGATCGACCGTTGGGCCAACAGCCTGCCGCTGGCCGAGGTAATGCAGACGCTCAACGCGGCCGAGGTACCGGCCAGCCGCATCTATTCGGCCGAGGACATGTTCAGCGATCCGCAGTACCTGGCCCGCGAAATGTTCCTCCAGGCCCGGCTGCCGGATGGCAAGCCCTTCAAGATGCCCGGCATCGTGCCCAAACTCTCCGAAACGCCCGGCTCCGCCGAGTGGGTCGGCCCGACCCTCGGCGAACACACCGCCACGGTACTCAGCAGCCTGGGCTACGACGCGGCGGCCATCGCCCGCCTGCGTGAAGCCGGCGCGGTCTGACCTGCCAGTTGCATGCGCCTCGGTCGCCTGTCCACGCTGTGCTGCCTGATACTGTTCCTGCTTGCAGGACCCTCAGTCCAGGCCAAGGAGCGCCTGCTCTGGCTGGTGCGCGACCTGCCGCCATTCACTATCTTCGAAGGGGCCGCCAAGGGCCAAGGCGTGATCGATCAGTTACTGCCAATGCTGATTGCACAGATGCCCGAGTACGACCACAGCATTGTCCGGGTCAACCGCGCCCGGGGCCTGCAGATGCTCCAGGAACCCAGTTTCACCTGCGACCCGACCCTGCTCTGGACTCCGGAGCGTGAGAAGTACGTACATTTCTCCCTGGCCTCGCTGGGTGTGCTGAGCAGCGGGCTGGTGGTACGCAAGCAGGACGAGGCGCTGCTTGCCCCCTTCCTGGACGAGCAACAGGTCGACCTCAAACGCTTGCTGAACCAGACCCAGCTCAAGCTGGGCATCGTCGCCGAGCGCAGCTACAGCACCCAGGTGGACGAGATCCTCCGCCAATTGCCTGACAGCGCCTTCAGCCGCCACTACGGCAACGACGCCACCGCCAGCCTGCTGCAGATGCAGCAACTGGGGCGCCTGCAACTGGTACTCGGCTATTGGCCCGAAATGCGCTACCTGATCCAGCAGCAGGGTGGCTCGCTGGACGACTACCGCTTTCACCCGATCCAGGGCGTGAACCGCTACCAGTTCCTCCATGTGGGCTGCTCGGACACCCCCCTGGGGCGTGAGGCCATCGCCCATGTCGACCAGTTGCTGCCCGAATTGCGCCGCGACACGCTGCCGGGCCTCTACGCACGCTGGCTGGACCCTGAGCTGCAGACGGACTACCTCGAGCAGGCCCGGCACTTTTTCGACGATCAGGCACCGCGCTAGCCAGGCAAAAAGAAACCCCGGCCGCTGGGGAGGACGACCGGGGTCAAGCGAAAGTCCTCAGGGACTTGCGGCGGTAGCCTGGCAATACCGGAGCAAAGCACCACCAGACCACCCTTGATCATTCTGACGGGACACTCAGGCAAAGGTTCCCTGGCGTTCCTGACGATGTTGCAAGGCAGCGACCACACAAGGCTGCAGGCGGCCCTCGGCGATCTGCAGGTCGCGGTGCAGGCCATCGACCAGATCGACCAGCAGCTGTTGTTCGACCAACTCCCGCGCGCACACCTGGCGCCGCAACGTCTCGGCACCCTGTTCGTCATAGAGGGTCAGTTGGCGATTACCGCTGGCGTCGAGGGCGCCAAGCGAGGCGTGGTAAGGGGTCAGAGCGTCGTTGAGCAGCCTGCAGATTCTTTCCATCCGGATCACTCGCTGGGTGGTGGACATGGAGGAACTGACCTTCGGACCTGTTGGAAAGTTCTCCACTCCAGGCCCTTCCCGACGAGCATGCGCGGTGAATATGACAGTTCAGCCAGCCCGCCCCACCCCATCGTCGGGAGAGCCTTTCAGGCGTTTGAGCGCAGCGTCCAGCACGCTGGTCGACAGAGGCCAAGGCAGCTCAGCAATAACCTTCAGCCCCCTCTTGCGAGCCTCCCTGGCCAGATCCGGGCCCTGTTCGTCGGCTTGCCCGACGAACAGCAAGGCACGCGGCTCCGACACCCGCTCAAGATGATCGATCAACGCCTGCCCGGTGCGCCTGGGCATGCCATGGTCAAGTACCAGCACATCCAAGGGACTTGCCTGAGCCAGGCTGGCCTTGAGGGACGACAGTTGATCGTGCAGGCGCACGTTGAACACGCCAAGGGCATTGAATGCCTGGTGCAGGAGGATCTGATGGGAGGGACGGACCTGATGAATGAGGACATGAAGCCTGCGCATGCGCTTCTCCTGTTCGTGGCTGCCAGCTCGGATGGGCGCTCACTCTAGGTAGGCTCCAGGCGCTTAGATATAGGAAAAAGCCGAATGGCGCGCAGGATTGGTCCGCAAAGAAAAAACCGCCCATTGGGCGGTTTCTTCGCAGGCCGAAAGACGCTTACAGCGGCTTGCCGCGATTGCCGTGCTGGCTGACGAAGGCCTGTACGGTCTTCAGGTCATTGGCCAGCACCGTGCAGCGCTCTTCACGGCTGAACAGGTCGCTGAGGTGCGCGGGCAGCTCGAGGGCCTTGCCAACGCCGGCCTTCTCCACCGCTTCGGGGAACTTGACCGGGTGCGCAGTACCCAGCACCACCATCGGTGTGTCGAGGCTGCGACGGCACTCGCGGGCAGCCTTGACGCCGATCGCGGTGTGCGGGTCGAGCACTTCGCCAGTGCTCTTGAACACGTCGGCGATGGTTTCGCAGGTCTGCTCGTCGGTGACGGCCAGCGAGTCGAACAGCTTGCGGGCTTCGGTCCAGCGATCGGCCTCGACGCTGAAGCCGCCACCTTGCTTGAAGGTGTCCATCAACGCGGCCACGGCGGCGCCGTTGCGGCCGTGCAGGTCGAACAGCAAACGCTCGAAGTTCGACGAAACCATGATGTCCATCGATGGCGACAGTGTCGGGTGCAGGGCGTCCTTGACGTACTGGTTGCCGCTCATGAAGCGGTGCAGGATGTCGTTGCGGTTGGTCGCCACCACCAGCTGGCTGATCGGCAGGCCCATGTTGCGTGCCAGGTAACCGGCGAAGATGTCGCCGAAGTTGCCGGTCGGCACCGAGAACGCCACCGAACGGGCCGGGCCACCCAGCTGCAGGGCTGCATGGAAGTAGTAGACAATCTGGGCCATGATCCGCGCCCAGTTGATCGAGTTGACCGCCACCAGGCGAGTGCCTTTGAGGAACGACTGGTCGGCGAAGCTGGCCTTGACCATCTCCTGGCAGTCGTCGAAGTTGCCCTCGATGGCGATGTTGTGGATGTTGTCGCCCAGGATGGTGGTCATCTGCCGGCGCTGCACTTCCGACACGCGCTGGTGCGGGTGCAGGATGAAGATGTCGACGTTGTCGCAACGGCGGCAACCTTCGATGGCGGCGGAGCCGGTATCACCGCTGGTGGCGCCGACGATCACCACGCGCTCGCCGCGCTTGACCAGCACGTGGTCGAGCAGGCGGCCGAGCAGTTGCAGGGCGAAATCCTTGAACGCCAGGGTCGGGCCGTGGAACAGCTCCATGACCCACTCGTTGCCATTGAGCTGGCGCAGCGGCGCCACGGCGGCATGGGCAAAGTTGCCGTAGGTTTCTTCGAGAATCTTCTTGAAGTCGGCGTCGGCGATGCAGCCGTCGACGAACGGGCGCATCACCCGGAAGGCCAGCTCGTGGTACGGCAGGCCGGCCCAGGAGGCGATCTCTTCCTGGGTGAAGCGTGGCAGGTTCTCGGGAACGTACAGGCCGCCATCACTGGCCAGGCCAGCCAGCAGGACGTCTTCGAAGTTCAGGGCCGGAGCCTGGCCGCGGGTACTGATATAGCGCATATGCAAACCTTCGGTGCTGGGTGCAGGCCGCCGTGACGGCCCGCCACTGAATTAATTGAGCTGTTCGACGCGGATGCGCACGACCTTGCCGACCACGTCCTGAAGCGCTTCCAGGGCGACGATGGCGTCGTCGATGCGTTGCTCGACCACACGATGCGTGAGCAGGATCATTGGGACCAGGCCATCCTGCTCTTCCGCTTCCTTCTGCATGATCGACTCGATGTTGATACCGCGCTCCGAGAGGATGCTGGCGACCTGGGCGAGCACGCCCGGATGGTCCTTGGCCTGGATGCGCAGGTAGTAGGCGCTTTCGCAGGCATCGATCGGCAGGATCGGGTGGGCCGACAAGGCATCGGGCTGGAAGGCCAGGTGCGGCACGCGGTTTTCCGGGTCGGAGGTCATGGCGCGGACCACATCGACCAGGTCGGCGACCACCGACGAGGCGGTCGGCTCCATGCCGGCACCCGCGCCGTAGTAGAGCGTGGAACCTGCGGCATCGCCGTTGACCATCACCGCGTTCATCACGCCATTGACGTTGGCGATCAGGCGATCGTTGGGGATCAGCGTCGGGTGCACGCGCAGTTCGATGCCGGCGCTGGTGCGACGGGCCACGCCCAGGTGCTTGATGCGATAGCCCAGGGCTTCGGCATAATTGACGTCGGCGGTGGTCAGCTGGGTGATGCCTTCGGTGTAGGCCTTGTCGAACTGCAGCGGGATACCAAAGGCGATGGACGCCAGGATAGTCAGCTTGTGCGCGGCGTCGATGCCCTCGACGTCGAAGGTCGGGTCGGCTTCGGCGTAACCCAGCGCCTGGGCTTCGGCCAGCACGTCGGGGAACGCACGGCCCTTGTCGCGCATCTCGGTGAGGATGAAGTTGCCGGTGCCGTTGATGATCCCGGCCAGCCAGTTGATGCGGTTGGCCGACAGGCCTTCGCGGATCGCCTTGATCACCGGGATGCCACCGGCCACGGCGGCTTCGAAGGCGACAATGACGCCCTTCTCGCGGGCCTTGGCGAAGATCTCGTTGCCATGCACGGCGATCAGCGCCTTGTTGGCGGTGACCACGTGCTTGCCGTTCTCGATGGCCTTGAGCACCAGGTCGCGGGCAATGGTGTAGCCACCGATCAGCTCGATGACGATATCGATCTCGGGGTTGCTCGCCACTTCGAATACGTCAGCGGTAATGGGGGTACCGGTAATCTGGCAATTCGGGTTCTGCGAGCGCATGGCAATCTGTGCCACTTCAATACCGCGCCCGGCACGGCGGGCGATCTCCTCGGCGTTGCGCTGAAGTACATTGAAGGTACCGCCACCGACGGTCCCCAACCCACAGATGCCTACTTTGACCGGTTTCACTGTGAACTCCCCATTGAACGGCCGGCACCTGCGCCGACCGTGAAACATGCCGTCACCCCATGACGACGGCGTACTGAATGATTTACTTGGTTGCTTGCTGCTGGCCGGCCAGGGCCAGCTTGGCCACCTGCGGCGCCGGTTGGTAGCCCGGGATCACCTGGCCGCTCTCGAGCACGATGGCCGGCGTGCCGTTGACACCGATCGACTGGCCCAGGGCGAATTGCTTGCCCACCGGGTTGGCGCACTTGGCGGCCTTGATCTCTTTGCCGTCGACCATCTTGTCCAGCGCCGCGCGGCGGTCGCTCGAACACCAGACCGCCTGCAGTTGCTCGTCACCCGGCGAACCCAGGCCCTGGCGCGGGAAGGCGACGTAGCGCACTTCGATACCGCGACGGTTGAGCTCGGGCACTTCGGCGTGCAGCTTGTGGCAGTACGGGCAGGTGGTGTCGGTGAACACGGTGATGTGCGACTTGGTCTCGCCCTTGGCCGGGTAGACGATCATCTCGCCGGCCGGAATGCCGTTGATGAGCTTGGCGATACCTTGGCGCTCGGTCTTCTCGGTGAGGTTGACCGGCTTGCCGTCCTGGATCTGGAACAGGTAGCCCTGCATCACGAACTGGCCGTCGGCGCTGGCGTACAGCACGCGGCCGCCCTGCAGCTTGACTTCGTACAGGCCACTGAGCGGGCTGCTGGCGACGCTCTCGACCGGCACTTCCAGTTCGAGGTTCTGCAACGACTTGCGGATCGCCTGCTCGGCACCGGCAGCCGTCTCGGTGGCCGCGGCGGCGGCAAAGGTGCTGGCCAGCGCCAGGGCGGCGGCGGCGAAAATCTGGGTCACGCGCATGGGAACTCCTGAAGGCGGACGGGGCCGGAGGGGCATCGCTCGCGTCTTGAACGCGGCGAACGGTCGGCCCTTGCAACAAACCGTCCAAGCCTACCACAACAGACCGGCGCAGTAGGGGTACTCAGGCACCGGTCGGCGGAACATGAATATCATTCATCCACGCGGGTGGTGCTGGGCGTGCAACTGCTGCAGCCGCGCCTTGGCCACGTGGGTGTAGATCTGCGTGGTGGAGAGGTCGCTGTGCCCCAGCAGCATCTGCACCACGCGCAGGTCGGCGCCGTGGTTGAGCAGGTGGGTGGCGAACGCATGGCGCAGGGTGTGCGGCGACAGCGGCTTGTCGATACCCGCCAGCCGCGCGTGGTGCTTGATCCGGTGCCAGAAGGTCTGCCGGGTCATCTGCTCGCCGCGCAGGCTGGGGAACAGCACATCGCTGGGCCGGCCGTTGAGCAGGTCGGCTCGGCCATCACGCAGGTAGCGTTCGAGCCACAGCACGGCCTCCTCGCCCATCGGCACCAGGCGCTCCTTGCTGCCCTTGCCCATCACCCGCAACACGCCCTGGCGCAGGTTGACCTGGTCCAGTGTCAGGCTGACCAGTTCGGTCACCCGCAACCCGCAGGCGTAGAGCACTTCGAGCATGGCCCGGTCGCGCTGGCCGATGGCCTCGCCCAGGTCGGGGGCCTTGAGCAACGCTTCGACATCGGCTTCCGACAAGGATTTGGGCAACGGACGACCGAGTTGCGGCATGTCGACCTGCAACGTCGGGTCGACGGCAATCATCCGCTCACGCAGCAAATAGCGGTAGAAACCACGCAAGCCGGAGAGGAACCGCGCCGTCGACCGGGGCTTGTAGGCCTGGTCGAAACGCCAGGCCAGGTGGTCGAGGATCAACTCGCGACCGGCGTCGGGCAGCGCCACGCCGTGCTCCTGGAGCCAGCCATTGAACAGCGCCAGGTCGCTTCGATAAGAGGTGCGGGTATTGTCGGACAGGCCCTTCTCCAGCCAGAGGGCATCGAGGAACTGGTCGATCAGGGGGTGGTCTAGGGCTGGCATGCAGACTCGGTGGCAAACGGCGAAATGGCGCTTAGTCTTTCACAACAAGGCATGCAGAGGGAGCCCGCATGAACGAACAACAGATTCTTTTGAGTGTCGGCGGCATTGGCGCGGCCGCGCTGCTCTGCCAATGGCTGGCCTGGCGCCTCAAGCTGCCGGCGATTCTGTTCCTGCTGCTGTGCGGCATTCTCGCCGGGCCCGTGCTGGGTTGGCTGCAGCCCCAGGCGTTGTTCGGCCCACTGTTGATGCCGCTGGTGTCGCTGGCCGTGGCGCTGATCCTGTTCGAAGGCAGTCTCACCCTGCACCTGTCGCAATGGCGCGAGATCGGCAGTGTGGTTCACCGCCTGGTCACGGTCGGTGCGCTGAGCACCTGGCTGGTGATCGCCCTGGCCACTCACTGGCTGCTCGGTTTCGACTGGCCCCTGGCGATCCTGTTCGGCACCCTGACCCTGGTCACCGGCCCCACGGTGATCGTGCCCATGCTGCGCGTGGTGCGGCCCAAGGCGGCGATCGCCAATATCCTGCGCTGGGAAGGCATCGTCATCGACCCGATCGGCGCGCTGCTGGCGGTGGTGGTCTACAGCTTCATCATCGCCAGCGCCGCCGGTGACGGCGTGAGCCAGAGTCTGGTGACCTTCGCCGGGGTGATTGTCTGCGGCAGCGCCCTGGGCGTTGCCGGTGGATGGCTGCTTGGGCAGGTCATGCGTGAGCAGTGGCTGCCGGAATACCTGCACAACCTGGCTTCGCTGGCGGCGGTGCTGGGCATCTTCATCGCTGCCAACCAGATCGTCCATGAATCGGGGTTGCTGGCGGTCACGGTGATGGGCATGTGGCTGGCCAACATGCCTGGCGTGGATGTGCGGCAGATCCTGCACTTCAAGGAGAATCTCAGCGTGCTGCTGATCTCCGGGCTGTTCATTCTCCTGGCCGCGCGCCTCGACTTGCATGCATTGCTGGGCCTGGGCCCGGCGGTGTTGGCGCTGCTGCTGGTGATCCAGTTGCTGGCGCGGCCGCTGAACGTGTGGCTGTCGACCCTGGGCTCGCCATTGAACTGGCGGGAGCGCGCGCTACTGGCATGGATTGCCCCACGGGGCATCGTCGCTGCGGCGGTATCGGCCATCTTCGCCATCCGCCTGGATGAGGCCGGCCACGAGGACGCGCTGCTGCTGGTGCCGCTGACCTTCGCCGTGATCATCGGCACCGTGGTGCTGCAGAGCGCCACGGCCAGGCCACTGGCGCGCCTGCTCAAGGTGGCCGAGCCAGCACCGAGCGGGTTCCTCGTCGTGGGTGCCAACCCACCCGCGCGGGCCATCGCCAAGGCCCTGCAACAACTCGGTTGCCGGGTGCTGCTGACCGACTCGAGCTGGGAGAACATCCGTGCCGCGCGCATGGAGAACCTGCCCACCTATTTCGGCAACCCGGCCTCCCAGCATGCGGACGCCCACCTTGACCTGGTCGGCCTGGGCCACCTGCTGGGGTTGTCGCCGGCAGGGGAGCTCAATGCGTTGGCCTGCGCGCGCTTTCGCCATGATTTCGGCCATGGCCGGCTGTTCGTGCTGGCTAGCGGGCTTGAGAAACAACGTAGCGACAAGCACCGGGCCAGCGAGGAGCACCGTGGGCAACTGCTTGGGTCGAGCCCGTTGACCTATGCACAGCTGGCAAAGCTGCTGCACCAGGGCGCCGAGTTGTACAGCACCACCTTGACCGAGGCATTTACCTGGGCGGACTACCAGCAACTGCACGGTGAGCGCGCGACATTGCTGTTCGCCCGCGACAGCAACGGTTGGGTGCATGTGGCCAGCCCGGAAAGCCTGCTTCAGCCGCAACCAGGCTGGACCTTGGTGGCGTTGATCGAGCCCGTATCCAACCTGTAGGAGCCAGCCTTGCTGGCGAACGCTCGCACCACGATAGAACGGTGGCGCCTGCGTTCGCCAGCAAGGCGGGCTCCTACAACAGCGGGAACGTCAGGAGGCTGGCAGCACGGGCACCGGGCGTTTGTCCTCGTCGATGGCGACGAAGCTGAATACGCCATGAATGGCGCGCTCGCGGCCATCGAGGTACATGTTCTCGACGAACACATCCACCTGCACCTGCAGGCTGGTGTTGCCGACCTTGACCACGCTGCCCACCAGCTCGACGATCGAACCCGCCGGAATCGGGTGCTTGAAGTCGATGCGGTCGGTGGACACGGTCACCAGCGGCAGGCGGCAGAAACGGGTGGCGGCGATGAACGACACTTCGTCCATCCACGCCAGGGCGGTGCCGCCGAACAGGGTGTTGTGGTGGTTGGTGGTGTTGGGGAACACCGCCTTGGTCACGCGGGTTACCGACAGTTCGGTGCGGCGCTGGATTTCCTGGTCTCGGGGCGTAGTCATGAAGTGCTTACATCGCTAGGGCTTTTGAAAGGTGTCGCGGCCTTCGCCGGCAAGCCGGCGAAGAGGCCGATGTGTGACCGCAAAACGCAAAAAAGCAGCCCGAAGGCTGCTTTTTTTCTCGCAAGATGGCCTGGGCCACCGGTCAAACTGTACTCAGGACAGTTTTTCCTTGATGCGAGCGGCTTTGCCGGACAGGTCGCGCAGGTAGTACAGCTTGGCTTTACGCACGTCACCACGACGTTTCACGGCCAGGCTGTCGATCTGCGGGCTGTAGGTCTGGAAGGTACGCTCTACGCCAACGCCGCTGGAGATCTTGCGCACGGTGAAGGCGCTGTTCAGACCGCGGTTACGCTTGGCGATGACGACGCCTTCGAACGCCTGCAGACGCGAGCGGTCGCCTTCCTTCACTTTAACCTGGACGACAACGGTGTCGCCGGGTGCAAAGGTCGGGATCTCTTTGCTCATCTGCTCGGCTTCGAGCTGCTGGATGATCTTGTTGGTCATGCTGTGCTCCTAAGATGGATAACTTGATCCACCATCGATACGTTAACTATCGTCCCGCTCGCGGAGGTATTCCTCGAGCAGCTTCTTCTCTTCTCCAGAAAGCGAGCGACTTTCCAGAAGATCGGCGCGTCGTTCGAAGGTCCTACCAAGGGACTGCTTCATCCGCCAACGCCGGATATGTGCATGGTTGCCACTTAGCAACACGTCGGGAACACGCTGATCCGCATACACCTCAGGTCGGGTGTAGTGCGGGCAATCCAGCAGACCGTCGGTGAAAGAGTCTTCCTCCGCCGAGTCCACATGCCCTAAAGCTCCGGGCAGCAGCCGTGTAACCGCATCGATCAGTACCATGGCCGGCAGCTCGCCACCGGAAAGCACATAGTCGCCAATCGACCACTCCTCATCGACATGAGCCTCGATAAAGCGCTCGTCGATGCCTTCATAACGACCGGCGATCAGGATCAACGACTCCTGTTCGGCCAGGCCTTTGACCGCCTGCTGGGTCAGCTTGCGGCCTTGTGGCGAGAGGTAGATCACCTTCGCCGATGCTCCGGTCGCCTGCCTGGCACTGGCCAGGGCGTCTTCCAGAGGCTTGATCTTCATCACCATGCCCGGACCACCGCCAAACGGCCGATCGTCCACCGTGTGGTGACGATCTGTGGTGTAGTCCCGCGGGTTCCAGCAGGTCACTTGCAGCAACCCCTGTTTCACCGCGCGGCTGGTAATGCCGTACTCCGTGATGGCCGAGAACATCTCGGGGAACAACGTGACGACTTCTACGCGAAGGGTATCCATCGTTTAGAAATCCGCGTCCCATTCAACGCGCATCACACCGGCTTCCAGGTCGACTGCCAGCACGCATTGCCCGGTATAGGGCAACAGACGCTCGCGATCATCCAGGCTGCCTGCGCAAGGCTTGACCACCAGTACATCGTTCGCGCCGGTCTCCAACAGGTGATCGATCTTGCCGAACAGGTGTTCGTCCTGATTGATGACCTTCAGGCCTACCAACTGGTACCAGTAGTACTCGTCGGTTGCCAGGTTGGGCAAAAGGCTTCGCGAAATGCAGATTTCATGACCACTCAGAAGACGGGCTTCATCACGATCATCGAGGCCTTTGAGCTTCACGACCAGGCCCTTCTGGGAGCCACGACCGCTGACCAGCTCGACCTGTTTTACCTTGCCTTCGTGCCGAAGCGTCCAGCGTGGATAATCCAACAGGTTTTCAATCGGATCGGTAAAGGAATACACCTTCACCTCGCCGCGAACGCCGTGAACCGAAAAAATCTTGCCAACGACGATGAGGTCGTCAGCCTTTTCTGGCGTCGCGTTCATACTGCTCAGGCTGCAGCCTTGGCAGCTTCCTTCAGCAGCTGAGCAACGCGCTCAGACGGCTGTGCGCCCTGGCTCAGCCAGTAGGTGACGCGCTCTTGGTTGACCGACAGCTTGACTTCGGCGCCCGATGCGATCGGGTTGAAGAAGCCAACGCGCTCAACGAAACGGCCGTCACGGGCGTTACGCGAGTTGGTCACGGTCAGGTGGTAGAATGGGCGCTTTTTCGAGCCGCCACGGGCCAGACGAATGGTTACCATGTGAACATCGTTCCTATAGTCGGTGCTGCAAAACTGAATGCCCAATGGGCACACGGGTGCCCAAAAGGCCGCATATTCTCGGGGAATACACGGACATTTGCAAATGCCTTTTTCGGCGAGCACATGCCCGACCGCTCAGTTCTGCCGGTTTAGCCGCTGTGTTGCGGCCGTTATCCCGCCGAAGCGGGGTCTGGAGGGCTGCCGCGCTTCTTATATAAAGCAGGGCAGCCCTCCGGATTCGATTACATTTTTGGCATGCCGCCACCTGGCAGCATCCCGCCAAGTCCACGCATCATCTTGGCCATGCCGCCCTTGGCGGAGAATTTCTTCATCATCTTCTGCATCTGCTTGTGCTGCTTGATCAAGCGGCCGATGTCCTGCACCTGCGTACCGGAACCGAGGGCGATACGGCGCTTGCGCGAACCGCTGATCAGGTCGGGGTCGCGACGCTCGGCCGGGGTCATGGAGTTGATGATCGCCTCCATCTGCTTGAACTGCTTCTCGGCCGCGCCCTGGGCGTTGCCCATCTGCGAAAGGTTCATGCCGCCGATGCTGGGCAGCTTGTCCATCAGGCCACCGAGACCGCCCATGTTCTTCATCTGTTGCAGTTGGTCGCGGAAGTCTTCGAGGTCGAAGCCCTTGCCCTTCTTCAGCTTCTTGGCGAGCTTGTCGGCCTTGGCCTTGTCGATGTTCTGCTCGGCCTGCTCGATCAGGCTGAGCACGTCGCCCATGCCGAGGATGCGCGAGGCGATACGGTCGGGGTGGAACGGCTCGAGGGCTTCGGTCTTCTCGCCCATGCCGATGAACTTGATCGGCTTGCCAGTGATGGCGCGCACCGACAGGGCGGCACCGCCACGGGCGTCACCGTCGACCTTGGTCAGCACCACGCCGGTCAGCGGCAGGGCATCGCCGAAAGCCTTGGCGGTGTTGGCGGCATCCTGGCCGGTCATGGCGTCGACCACGAACAGCGTTTCGATCGGCTTGACCGCGGCATGCAGGGCCTTGATCTCGTCCATCATGTCGGCGTCGACATGCAGGCGGCCGGCGGTGTCGACGATGACCACGTCGATGAACTTGAGCTTGGCTTCGCGGATTGCCGCCTCGGCAATGGCCACCGGTTTCTGGCTGATGTCGGACGGGAAGAAGGTCACGCCGATGTCGTTGGCCAGGGTTTCGAGCTGCTTGATCGCCGCCGGACGGTAGACGTCGGCCGACACCACCATCACGCTCTTCTTCTTGCGCTCTTTCAGGTGGCGCGCCAGCTTGCCGGCGGTGGTGGTCTTACCGGCACCCTGCAGGCCGGCCATCAGCACCACGGCGGGTGGCGCGGCGTTGAGCGTCAGCTCTTCGTTGGCCGCGCCCATCAGGCTTTCCAGCTCGGCCTGGACGATCTTGACGAACGCCTGGCCCGGCGTGAGGCTGCGCGACACTTCGGTGCCGACCGCGCGCTCCTTGATGCTGTTGACGAAATCCTTGACCACCGGCAGGGCGACGTCGGCCTCGAGCAGGGCCATGCGCACTTCGCGCAGCGTGTCCTTGATGTTGTCTTCGGTCAGCTTGGCCTTGCCGGTGACATGGCGCAGCGTCTGTGACAGGCGGTCGGTCAGGTTTTCGAACATGGTGATCCTTTCAGGCCCAGTAAAGCCGAGGTTTTTCAGGCGCCCAGGTGAACAGGTACATGCGCTGGGCACAACAAGGCGGCGATTATAGCGAAGAGCGACGGCGGCGCACACCTTGACGCCAGTCGGCTAGATATTCGGTGACATCAGCAGGTAAAGAGATCGTGCGCGCCGCACCTGCAGGAGCCGGCTTTGCCGGCGAATGGGCCGGCATATACGGTACAAGTCGCTCGCCAGGCACAGGGGCAGGCTTTCCGGTCTTCCTTGCCTACTGCGTTCTATGCCAAACTCCGTCCCTTTAGGGCTTGCCTGCCAGGACTTATGCTCTCTTCACCCAGCCTCATCCCCAATCTGCTCGCCGCCTTCCTTTATGTGGCCGCGACCGTCTTCCAGGCCACCGGCCTGGCCCGTGGCGCCCGTGCCGACAAACGGCTGCTCGGCCTGCTCGGTACATTGGCAGTGCTTGCCCAGGGCGGCGCGCTGTTCTTCCAGCTGATCACGCCACTGGGCCTGAGCCTCGACTTCTTCAGTGCCGCCAGTCTGATCGCCGTGGCGGTGATCGCCCTGACGCTGGTCGCCTGCCTGAGCATTCCGGTGGAAAACCTGCTGGTCCTGCTGTTCCCGCTCGGCGCGGTGACCGCCCTGCTGGCCCAGTTCGCCCCGCCCGGCACGGTACCGCTGATCAACGAGGAGCCAGGCATCCTGGCGCACATCCTGCTGTCGATCCTGGCTTACGGCCTGTTCACCATCGCCGTGTTCCAGGCCCTGCTGCTGTTGCTGCAGGACCACCAATTGAAGAACAAGCACCCATCCGGCCTGATCCGCAACTTCCCGCCGCTGCAAACCATGGAGAGCCTGCTGTTCGGCTTCCTGTGGGCCGGCTGGGGCCTGCTGTCGCTGTCGCTGATCTCTGGCTGGCTGTTCCTCGACAACCTGTTCGCCCAGCACCTGGTGCACAAGACACTGTTGGCGTGCGTGGCCTGGATCGTCTTCAGTGTGCTGCTGTGGGGCCGCACCCGCCTGGGCTGGCGTGGCCACAAGGCGATCCGCTGGACCCTCGCCGGTTTCTGCCTGCTGATGCTGGCCTATTTCGGCAGCAAGCTGGTCCGCGAATTCATCCTGCATATCTGACGGCCGCCCATGGACACCCTGCCGTACGCCCCGCTGCTCGGCACACTCGCACTGGCACTGCTGTGGTCGGCGCTGTTCACTGCCGTGGACGCCGCCCGCCAGCAACTCAACGGCCAGGCTGAACCCACGCTACCGGCCCAAGCCCTGGTGCTCGGCGCCAGCCTCGGCAAACTGCTGGTGCTGGGCCTGGCCTGCCTGGTCGGCCAGCGCCACAATGGTGAGCATGGCTTCTGGCTCGCCGGCCTGGGCGCCACGCTCATGCTGCTGGTGTTGGCCGAATACCTGCCGCGGCGCCTGGCCCGGCGCAATCCGCACGCCTTTCTCAGCCTCGGGGCCAGCCTGCTCAAGCTGCCGCTGGCCACCCTGCAACCCTTGGGCTGCCTGCTCGATGGCGGCGCCAAGCTGATCCTGCGCCCGTTTCGCATCCAGCCCACCGCCGTGGCGCTGCACCCCCAGGAGCACGACGACTTCGATGAAGACCCGGCCCGCAATGGGCTGCTCGAAGGCTTGCAGGCGCTGGACAAGGTCACCGTCAACGACATCCTGGTGCCACGCAACGAAGTGGATGGCATCAACCTCGACGACCCCATCGAGCACATCATCGAGCAACTGATCGTCAGCCGACATACCCGCCTGCCGGTCTACCACAACGACATCAACCAGGTCGAAGCGGTGCTCAACACCAAGTTGATCAGCCACTTGCTGCCCCGTGCCGAGCTCACTTTCGAGAAGCTCCAGGCTGCCTGCTACGAGCCCTACTTCGTCCCCGAAAGCACTCCGCTGCAGATGCAACTGCTGAACTTCCACAAGCAGCAACGGCGCATGGGCGTGGTGGTGGACGAGTACGGCGAAGTGCTGGGCATCGTCACCCTGGAAGACATTCTTGAAGAGATCGTCGGCGAGTTCGAGGACGAACACAGCCTCGACAACCCCCATGTGCACCCGCAACCCGATGGCACCTTCATCATCGAAGGCACGGCGTCGCTGCGTGAAATCAACCGCACCCTGGGCTGGCACCTGCCCTCCGACGGCGGGCCGAAGACCCTCAACGGCCTGGTCACCGAAGCGCTGGAAAGCATCCCGGAAAGCGCGGTGTGCCTGAAGATCGGCCGTTATCGCCTGGAAATCCTCGAAACCGAGGACAATTGCGCCAGCAAGGTACTGGTCTGGACCGTGACCCGATAGCTATACTCCGGTCACGCTTACCCAGCCCTGCCGTCCCGCCTGCTACCCGCACCCGGCGCTCTACGGCCAGTCCGCACCACTGACACGCCCCGCGGTCCTGCTTCAGCACCCCGAACAGCGCCCGCTCCCCGCCTCTATCCCCTGGGCTATCGTCAGTCGGGCGACCAACAACAATACGCTCCGGCTCCCGTGTGCCCGCCACATGGGCCGTGCCCCATGGAGCATGACTGTCAGGGACCTTCGCATGACTACCAGCAACACCTACGCCGAACCTGCCGCGGCGACTCCGGTCAATTCCCCGGCCAGGGTGGCCACCGCCAGCTTCATCGGCACCGCCATCGAGTTCTACGATTTCTACGTCTACGCCACCGCCGCCGCCCTGGTGATCGGGCCGGTGTTCTTCCCGTCCGGCTCTGGCACCGCACAGATGCTCGCGGCGTTTCTCACCTTCGGCATCGCCTTCCTCGCCCGCCCACTGGGGTCGGCGCTGTTCGGCCACTTCGGCGACCGCATCGGGCGCAAGTCGACACTGGTCGCGTCGCTGTTGCTGATGGGCGTGTCCACCACGCTGATCGGCGTGCTGCCGGGCTATGACAGCATTGGCGTGTGGGCACCGATCCTTCTCTGCCTGCTGCGCTTCGGCCAGGGCCTGGGGCTGGGCGGCGAATGGGGTGGCGCGGCGCTGCTGGCCACCGAGAACGCCCCGGAGGGCAAGCGTGCGTGGTTCGGCATGTTCCCGCAGCTCGGCCCTTCGATCGGCTTCCTGGCGGCCAACGGCCTGTTCCTCACCCTGGCCCTGGCGCTCAGCGACGAACAGTTCCGCGAGTGGGGCTGGCGCATTCCGTTCCTGCTCAGCGCCGCCCTGGTGCTGGTGGGCCTGTACGTGCGCCTGAAGCTGGAAGAAAGCCCGGTGTTCGCCAAGGCGGTCGCCCGCCACGAACGGGTGAAAATGCCGGTGGTCGACCTGTTCGCCCGCTATTGGCTACCCACCCTGCTGGGGGCCGCGGCGATGGTGGTGTGCTACGCGCTGTTCTACATCTCCACGGTGTTCTCGCTCAGCTATGGCGTGACCACGCTGGGCTACAGCCGGGAGACGTTCCTGGGGCTGCTGTGCTTCGCCGTGGTGTTCATGGCCCTGGCCACGCCGCTGTCGGCCTGGCTCAGCGACCGTTTCGGGCGCAAGCCGGTGCTGATCGTCGGGGGCGTGCTGGCCATTGCCTCGGGCTTCACCATGGAGCCGCTGCTGACCTCGGGGTCGACCACGGGCGTGGCGCTGTTCCTGGCCATGGAGCTGTTCCTGATGGGGGTGACCTTCGCGCCGATGGGCGCGCTGCTGCCAGAGCTGTTCCCGACCCATGTGCGCTACACCGGTGCTTCGGCGGCGTACAACCTGGGCGGCATCGTCGGCGCCTCGGCGGCACCGTTCTTTGCCCAGAAGCTGGTGAGCATGGGGGGATTGAGCTGGGTGGGGGGGTATGTGTCGGTGGCGGCGGTGATCAGCCTGATTGCCGTTTTGTGCCTGAAAGAGACACGCGATACCGCGCTTTGAACCCTTGGGGCTGCCTTGCAGCCCTTTCGCGGCACAAGGCCGCTCCTACAGGGATCGCATACCTCCTGTAGGAGCGGCCTTGTGCCGCGAAAGGGGCGCAAAGCGCCCCCAGCAATCTCAGATCAGAACTCGACCTTGACCGCCTGCGAGGCGCGGGTGGCCTTGGCACGCGCGGCCTCGACCGACTCGTCGCGCGCCAGGCACACGCCCATGCGGCGGGTGCCATTGATCTCTGGCTTGCCAAACAGGCGAATGGCGGTATCCGGCTCGCTCAAGGCCGCACCGAGGTTGGCGAAGCTGGTCTGCTGCGACTGCCCTTCAGGCAGGATCACCGCTGAAGCCGAAGGACCGAACTGGCGCACCACCGGGATCGGCAGGCCGAGAATCGCCCGGGCATGCAGGGCGAACTGCGACAGGTCCTGGGAAATCAGGGTCACCAGGCCCGTGTCGTGCGGGCGCGGCGAGACCTCGCTGAACCACACCTGGTCGCCCTTGACGAACAACTCCACGCCGAACAGGCCACGGCCGCCCAGTGCATCGGTGACCGCCTGGGCCACGCGCTGCGACTCGGCCAAGGCTTTCGGGCTCATGGCCTGGGGCTGCCAGGACTCTTGATAGTCGCCCTTCTCCTGACGGTGACCGACAGGCTCGAGGAAGGTGGTGCCGCCGACATGGCGCACGGTCAGCAGGGTGATCTCGTACTCGAAGTCGATGAAGCCCTCGATGATCACTCGGCCCTTGCCCGCACGGCCGCCTTCCTGGGCATAGTCCCAGGCCTTCTGCAGGTCGTCGGCGCTGCGCAGCAGGCTCTGGCCCTTGCCTGATGAGCTCATCACCGGTTTGACCACGCAGGGGTAGCCCAGGTCGGCGACCGCCTTGCTGTAGTCCTCGAAGGTATCGGCGAAGTGGTACGGCGAGGTCGGCAGGTCCAGCTCCTCGGCGGCCAGGCGGCGGATGCCTTCGCGGTTCATGGTCAGCTGGGTGGCGCGGGCGGTGGGGACGACGTTGAAGCCCTCGTTCTCCAGCTCCACCAGGGTGGCGGTGGCGATGGCTTCGATCTCGGGGACGATGTAGTGCGGTTTCTCGGCCTCGATCACTGCGCGCAGGGCCACGCCATCGAGCATGTTGATCACGTGGCTGCGGTGCGCGACCTGCATGGCCGGGGCATTGGCGTAGCGGTCAACGGCGATCACCTCGACCCCCAGGCGCTGCAACTCGATCACCACTTCCTTGCCCAGCTCGCCGCAGCCGCACAGCAGTACACGGGTCGCGGTCGGCGACAATGGGGTTCCGATACGGGTCATTTCAGGTCCTCGAAGGCGTCCGGGGCCGCGCCACGCTGGCTGCCGCCCGCTGAAAAATGGACCGGTATTCTACATCAGGATGCAGCGATCGCGCGCCGTGCCCGCCAGGCCATGATCAGCCATACCGCCGTGACCCCGGCGAACTTCGAGGCCAGCGCCGTGCCGATCACCGCCGGTGTCAGCGCACCGATCATGCCGAAGAAGATGAAGGTGTCCACCGGAATACTCAGGGCCGAGCTCAGCCACAGGCGATCACGCAGAGGGCGGCGGGTGACGCTGAACACCAGCCAGTCGATCAGTTCGGAGACGAAGAACGCGGTGGCGCTGGCCAGGGCGATGGCCGGCTCCGACGTGGCGTAGGACAGCACCAGCGCCACCAGCATCGCCAGCAGCGCGCCGTGGCCGTAGCGGGTCTGCACCATGTCGCGCAGGATGAACACCAGGCCACCCCAGGCGGACCAGATCACGTCCAGGTGCGGCGCGCTGGAGAAGGCGTAGTTGATCAGCACCACGCTGCTGATGTAGGCGATGAGATAGAACATGGTCTGGGTATTCAGGTGGGCAAGCCGCTCAGAGTAGCGTCGGGCCAGCCACTGGACAAGCCCGCGATCCCTTGCAGGAGCCAGCTTTGCTGGCGAATGTGACGCTGGCAAGGCTATGCCTTGCTTTCGCCAGCAAGGCTGGCTCCTACAGGCCGATGATCAAGCCTGCGGCGACCGCCCGCTCATGGCACAGTTTGAGTACCGCGCGGCGTTCCGTGTTGTCCATCCGCCCCCAGCGGGTAATCTCGGCCACCGTGCGCTGGCACCCCGTGCAGATGTCCTGCTCGTCCAGCGCGCAGATGCTGACGCAGGGCGAAGCGACCGGCTTTTCATCACTCATCGTCAACTACCAGGTCGCGGGCATAACGCTGGGCGTTGTGCACGTAATGGGCGGCGCTGGCCTCGAGCATGCGTTTCTGCTGCTCGGTCAGCTCGCGCACCACCTTGCCCGGTGAGCCCATCACCAGCGAACCGTCGGGGATTTCCTTGCCTTCCGGGATCAACGCGTTGGCGCCGATGATGCAATGCTTGCCGATACGCGCACCGTTGAGAATCACCGCATTGATGCCGATCAGGCTGAAATCGCCCACCGTGCACCCATGCAGCATGGCGTTATGGCCAATGGTCACGCCCTTGCCGATGTTCAGCGGCGAGCCCATGTCGGTATGCATCACCGTGCCATCCTGGACGTTGCTGTCCTCGCCGATGTCGATCAACTCGTTGTCGCCACGCAACACCGCGCCAAACCACACACTGGCACGGGCTTGCAGGCGCACCTTGCCGATCAGGGTGGCGTTGGGCGCGGCCCAGCTGCTGGGATGGGCCTCGACCCGCAGGTCGCCCAGGCGGTATTTCATGTCTCGCTCCTCACGGTTGGACGCAGGTGACGGGGTGGGCCCCATTCAGTTCTGGATGAAACGCTCCGGTGGCTGGTGCAGGCTGATGCCGGCATCGAACAGCACATTGACCAACTCGACGATCATGATCGCCGACAGCCCCCAGATCTTGTAGTCGCCGTAACGGTAACTGGGCACGTACCAGCTGCGGCCCTGGTAGTCGATACGGTGGGTGTGCTCGCGCGGGTCCTGGCGGAAGAATGCCAGCGGCACGCTGAACACGGCGGCGATTTCCGCATCGTTGGCGCGGTACTCGACGTAATCGGGGATCAGGCCGACGAACGGTGTCACCTTCAGGCCATGCAGGGAGATCAGCGGGCTGAGCGGGCCGAGCACCTCGACGAGGCCGGGGGGCAGGCCGATTTCCTCCTCGGCTTCGCGCAGGGCGGTGAACACCAGGTCCGGGTCCTCCGGGTCGCGTCGGCCTCCGGGGAAGGCGACCTCGCCACCGTGGGTGGAAAGCCCCTTGGCACGGAGCGTCAGCACCAGCTCCGGCTCTTCGCCACGGGTGATGGGCAGCAGCACCGCCGCTTCGGGGAAACGGCGGTCCGTCTCCAGTGACGCGGGGGTATGGTTGCTCATTCGGCGAAGAAGCTCGTCCAGCATTACGCACTCTCGATTCCAAGGCCTGCCCTGCATGATGCACCAAAGCCGCGAGGCACCCAAGCCCCGCCCGCGGTCCGCTTGCGGTGGGCGGGTCGGGCGCGCCAAGATAGCCCGACCACACAGGAATGAAAGCATGAAATTCTGCAGCGCGTGCGGCCAACCGGTCACCCAGCGAATCCCCGAAGGCGACAGCCGCCCGCGGTATGTCTGCGACCATTGCCAGACCATCCACTACCAGAACCCCAACATCGTCGCCGGGGTGCTGCCCACCTGGGGCAGCCAGGTGCTGCTGTGCCGTCGCGCCATCGAACCGCGCCGAGGCTACTGGACCCTGCCCGCCGGCTTCATGGAGAACGGCGAGACCCTCGACCAGGCCGCCCGTCGTGAAACCGTCGAGGAGGCCTGCGCCCGGGTGGGCGAGGCGCACCTTTACCAGTTGTTCGACCTGCCGCACATCAACCAGGTACACGTGTTCTTCCGCGCCGAGCTTGCCGACCTGGACTTCGCCGTGGGCGTCGAGAGCCTGGAGGTGCGATTGTTCGAGGAACATGAGATCCCGTGGAGCGAGCTGGCTTTCCGGACCGTCACACGCACACTAGAATGCTACTATCGCGACCGCATCGGGCAGCACTACCCCATAGGCCATGAATACCTGCCGCCGATGAACGTCTCGTCGTCCACCACCTAGCCTCAGGGATACGGTTTCATGCGCTGGTTGCTTGCCCTCTTCTGCCTCAGTGTCGCCTCGGTGTCGCAGGCTGCCTTCACCGAAACCATCATTCGCAAGCCGCCGTCGGCCTTGCAAGCTGCCACGACCGTCCCCCAGGACCCCATGATCGACAAGGTGCTGGTGCTCAAGTCCGAGCGCCGTTTGCAACTGATCAGCCGCGGCGAGCCGCTCAAGACCTACCGTATCTCCCTGGGCAAGCAGCCCAGGGGCGCCAAGGAGCGCGAAGGCGACAAGAAGACCCCCGAAGGCCTGTACTGGCTGGACTGGCGCAAGGTCAGCGACCGCTACAACCTGGCCATGCACATCTCCTACCCGAACATCACCGACGCCGCCAAGGCCCGGCGTGATGGGGTGGCGGCCGGCAGCATGATCATGATCCACGGCACGCCGATCAACGAGGAATACCCGGAGTGGTACTTCCACACCCTCGACTGGACCGAAGGCTGCATCGCCATGCGCAACGACGACATGCGCGAGGTGTGGAGCATGGTCAAGGACGGCACCATGATCGAGATCCGGCCCTGAGCCATCGGGGCATGCCTATCCTGTAGGAGCCGGCCTTGCCGGCGAATGCGGTAGTGATCCCACCGACGCAATCGCGGGTAAACCCGCTCCTACAGGTGTTGCGCCCGTCTCAAGATCAGCTGCGACTCTGTCCCTACCACCTGATCTCCCGCTGCCCGTGCAGCGCTTCGGCACCCAACCACTGCACACCGCGCAGCACGGGTGTCAGCGCCGCGTCGGGCTGCACCTCGACACTCACCTGAGCCCGCCGCGCCAGCAGATCGCCGCTCACCACCAGACGATGCTGTCCGTCCAGGCTCAACTGCCCTGATGCCCGCCAGCCATCCACGCAGTTCATCTCGATGCCACCCCGGCCCAGCCCCAGCGACCACGGCTCGGCCAGCGCCAGGTCATTCACCTCGATCCGTCCCTGTGCCTCACGGCATTGCCCGCCACTTCCTTGCAGATGGAGCGCGCCTTGCCACTGTCCGGCAAAGCGATAGGCCTGGGCGACACTGGGTTGGGCCCCCAGGGCTTCGACCTCGGCCTGCCACTGCCAAGGCCAGCCACTGGCATGCAACCTCCACCCCTGCCCCAGGAACCCCATCCATACCTGCGCGTCCCGATGCCACGGTCGCAGTTCCCAGCGCAAGGGGCCAACCGCCCCCAGGCGCATCGCTTGCCCTTGCCACAGGCTGCCCACCACGCCCTCCGCCGGCAGCCCGCTCAACGACGCCAGCCAGACCGCAGGCAGCTCGACCAGCAAGCTCAGGCAGAACACCAGCCCCAGCCAGGCACCCGCGCGCCGACTCAAGGTTGCACCTGCACATCGAAGCGCAACCGATCGCCTTCGCGCTCAATTCCCCACTGCGCCATGCGCGCGCCCTCCAGGCGAAGGGCCTGCAACCAGTCCTGCAGGGCCTGGGCATCAGCAACCTTGCCCCGCGCTTGCCAGCCTTGCTCCTGTACCTGCACCTCGGCAAGTTCGATATGCCGGGCCTGGGCCGACTGGCGCAGGCGTTCAAGCGTCAGCGCGGGTCCGCTGCGCATCCCGGCCGCCGACTCGGCCAAGGCTCGCCATTGCGCCTGCTCCCGCCAATAGCCGAGCCCTTCGCGCAGCACCAGGACAAGCACCAGCAGCGCAATCAGCAGCCAGGCCAGCAGCATTCGCCGCCGTTGCAACCACTCGCGGTTCATGAGGCCTCCTCCAGATCGAACATCACGTGCCGGGCTCCCTCCTCGATCCGCACCTGTACCCCTGCGGCCGCCGCCATCTCCTGCCAAGGCGGAGTCGCTCCATCCCCCTCCAGCGCCAACCGCCATTGCCGACCGTCGAAACGCACGGCCTGCAATCGCCAGCCCGGGTTCGCGTCCAGCCAGGCCTGAAGTTGCGTCTGCAACCCTTCCAACTGGCGCAGGCGCAGTTGCGTTTCGCCGTGGCTGTCACGCAAGCGCTTGAGCACCTGGGCCGCCTGGCGTGGCGTGGCCTGCGGGCCGGTCACGGCCAGCACCTGCTCACGATAGGCCTGTGTCTGGCGCCACTGCTGGGCCAGCCAGAGGCCACCCCAGGTGACAGCCAATGCCATGCAGGCAAGTGCGAACCGTCGCTGTACCGGCGCCAGCCGGGGGAACGGGCGTGGGCTTCGCGCCTCGGACAAACCAGGCAGGCCCTCCAATGGCGCCAGCGCCTTGGGCCAGTCACCTTCGACGAACGCCTGCGCACCTGCCTGCCAAACCATCGCGGGCACCTGGCCGAGTGAATCGGGCCAGGCCAGCCAATGGACACGTCCTTCGGCCCCCTTGCCAAGCTGCAACAGCCTTTCGCCTCGCCGCCATTGCCAGCACTCCCCCGCTTCAGGTTCAGGCAGCAACTGCAACTCCCCCCAACAACGCTCGACAGGCAACGCCCATTCGACGCACTGCGCACGCCATTCAACCAACCGCTGCCGGGCCACCACCAGAAGCCGCAGTTGCCCCGTGGGCCGGCCGATGCAGGCACAATCCACTTCATCCGCCCCCTGCAACAGCCGATCCTCCAGCAACAGCGGCCACTCTTCGCGCTTGAGCCCAGGCGGCGCGGCCAGCTGGAAGTGACTGCAATGTTCACCCGGAACAATCAAGGCGACCCGCGCCGACAGGCCCGCAGGCGGCATGCCGTGCCCCTGACGCGTGGCCACGCCCTGCTCCACCAGCACCCAGTCCCACACCGGACCTGGACGCAGCAACAGCCATGGCCGCAGCGGCGTACGGCGCCGCCACTCACGTTTCACGAGCGCCCCCAAGGCAGCACGAAGGTACAGGTATAAGGTGCTCCATCACGCACGAACTCCAGGCGCACACCCCATCCGGGATGCGTCGGTTGATCGGAAGGCCAGGCCAGCCATTGGCCAGACTGGTGGTAAAGCAGGCTCATCGCGCCGACCCGCTCCAGCCGTTCGCGCAACACCCAGTGCGGGGCTGCGGCGGCATAGAGGTCGGCGGAGGTTTCTACCAGCAACTGCTGTTCACGCGGTTCGAAACGCAGGCGCTGACGCTGCAGGCGCGAACCACCTTCGGCCTGCGGCCACGCCGCGGCGGCCACCCAGAGCAGTTGCTGGCGGTCGGGCTGCCAATCGAGCCAGCGCACCGGCAAGGGCAGGCGTTGTTCATACACACGGCGCAGCACAGGGCTGTCGAAGCGCCGCTCAAGCGCCAGGCAGAAGTCCACCACCTGGGTTTCCCGTTGTGGCTGATCAAGCCGCTCACGCACCCTCAGCCAGCCATTGACCAACGCCGCCAGCAGCAAGCCCAGCAATGCGGTCAAGGCCAGGGCAACCATCAGTTCGACCAGGGTCATGCCCGCCTGCCTTCGCTTCATGGGCGCTCCAGGAACACGGTGTACTGCCCAAGTGGCAGGCGCTGATCGCGGTCGGTATACAACCGCAGTTCGCCGCGGCGCAGGTCACGCACACCCGTGCGCCGCAACTGCAAGTGCCAATGGCAAACCTGCCCGCCCTGGGTCAGCTCGCCAGCGTCTTCATTGGTCGCTGGCCAGTACTGCTCGACCACGAACCGCGCCTGCAACTCACGGGCGCAGAGCACGCCGAGTCGGTGCTGTTGCACGGTGTCCTGTACTGCCAGGCGCTGACGCAAGACCTGGCTGGTGATCACCGCCAACACAGCGGCGATCGCCAGCGCGACGCTCACTTCAAGCAGCGTGAAACCCTCTTGCCTGCGCGTCATTGGACACGGCTCACCTGCAAGCGGCCATCACGGCCCCAGTGCCAGCCCTGGCTGCCATCGGCCCAATGCCAACGCACACTGCCAGGCCGGGCCCAACCGTCGGGGGTGAACACCAGCACCGGCGCCGGGCTGCTCGGCCAGTCTGGGCGCAGGCCCTTGGGCCACTCGCCCAGGGCGACCGGCTCGACCACCCAGCGTCCACGCTCCTGGCGCACGAACTGCGGGCGCTGGCCGTTCCAGCGCAGGCCACGCAACTGCCCGGCATGACGCGCCAGTTCGCCCTGGGCCTCGGTCGCAGTCGCCAAACGCTCCAGCGCCTGATCGACGCCGGCATTGGCACTGTCGAGCCAAGCCACGGCCAGGCTGGTCATCAACCCGGCGATGGCCAGCACCACCAGCAACTCGAGCAGACTGAAACCACCCTGCCGACGCATGTCACAGCGCCCAGTTGCCCAGGTCGGCATCCAGCCCTTCGCCACCCGGCACGCCATCGGCGCCGAGCGAATACACATCGACCCGGCCATGTTCACCCGGCATGCGGTACTGGTACGGCGTGCCCCACGGATCTTCCGGCAGGCGGCGGATATAGCCATCGCTGCGCCAACTGCGCGGCAGCGGCTCCTGGGTGGGCTTCTTCGCCAGCGCGGCCAGGCCCTGCTCGTTGCTGGGGAAGCGCAGGTTGTCCAGGCGGTACATGTCCAGCGCCTGCTCCAGGGTGGCCAGGTCGGCCATCACCTTCTGCTTCATCGCCTTGTCCTGGTTGCCCAGCACACTGGGCGCGACCACGGCGATCAGCAGGCCGATGATGAAGATCACCACCATGATCTCCATCAGGGTGAAACCACCCTGGCGCTTGTGTCGTTGCTGCATCGAAGTTCTCCTTGTCACAGTTGCAATCCTTGATTGAGCTGCATGATCGGCAGCAGCACCGCCAGCACGATGAACAGCACCACGCCGCCCATCACCAGGATCATCAGCGGCTCGAACAGCGCCATCGCGGTGTCCACCTGGCGGGCGAAGCCGCGCTCCTGGTCATCGGCCACCCGTTCGAGCATGTCGGCCAGGGTGCCGCTGGCTTCGCCGCTGCCGACCATGTTCACCAGCAACGGCGGAAACTGGCCGGCGCCGTCCAGCGCCCGGTGCAGGCTGGTGCCGCCCTGCACCTGCAGGCGCACCTGCTCCATCGCCGCGCGGATACGCCGGTTGCCGACCGTCTCGGTGGCCACCTGCAAGGCTTCGAGCAGGGCCACGCCGCTGCCGCAGAGGATCGCCAGGCTGCGCGCCAGCCGCGCGCTCTCCAGCACCTGCAGGACCTGGCCGATGCGTGGCAGGCGCAGCAGCAGGTCGTCGCGGCGCAGGCACCAGTGGGGCTTGCGCAGCAGCACGCCTGCGAACAGCGTCAGCATGAGCGCCAGCACCAACAGGTAGGGCCCCACTTGAACCAGCCCCTGGCTGAGGCCGATCAGCAACGACGTGATGAAGGGCAGGCTCTGCCCGGAATGGGCGAATTGTTCGGTGAGCTTGGGCACCACGAAGGTCATCAGGCCGACCACCACCGCCAGCGACACGCCCATCAGCACCGCCGGGTAGATCAGCGCGGTGCGCGCCTTGTGGCGCTGGCGTTGCACTTGTTCCAGGTGATCGGCCAGGCGCGCCAGCACCTGCCCCAAACGCCCCGAGCGCTCGCCGGCCTCGACCAGCGCGCAGTACAAGCCAGTGAAGGGCACCCCCTGGCGCGCCAGGCTACGGGCCAGCCCCAGTCCTTCAGCGAGGGCGCCGCGCAACGCCACCAGCACGGCGTGCAGGGCCGGCTGGCGCAGTTGCCGTTCAAGGGTGGCCAAGGCATCAACCAACGGGATGCCGGCACCGACCAGCGTCGCCAGCTGGCGGGTCAGCTCGCACAGCTGGGCACGGCTCAAACGCTGGCGACGTGGCTGGGCCTGGCCGGCCTCATGGCGCTGCAAGTGCCGGGCAAACAGCCCCTGCTCACGCAACAACTGGCGCGCATGGCGCTCGCTGTCGGCTTGCACGCTGGCCTTGTGCGCCTTGCCGGCGAGGTCCACGGCCTGGTAGCGATACGTCGGCATCGGTCAGCCCTGCACCACACGCAACACTTCGGCGAGGCTGGTCTGGCCCTGCGCCAGGCAGTCGGCGGCCATCGCCACCAGGCTCTGCCGGCGACCCTCCAGGTACGCCTGCATGGCCAGTTCGCTCTGGCCGTCGTAGAGCAACGCCACCAGCCCGTCGTCCAGTTCAATGAATTCGTACAACCCCAGGCGCCCGACATAGCCGCTGCCCTGGCAATGCTCGCAGCCCACCGGATGATAGGTTTCGACCAGTTGCGGCCACATCTCGCGCTCCGCGCTGTGCAGCGGCCGCGCCATCGCGCAGGCGCACAGCCGCCGCACCAGGCGCTGGGCCAGCACCCCGCGCAGGCACGAGGCGATCAGGAACGGCTCGACCCCCATGTCGCGCAGGCGGGTCACCGCCCCCACGGCGCTGTTGGTGTGCAGCGTCGACAGCACCAGGTGCCCGGTGAGGCTGGCCTGCACGGCGATCTGCGCGGTTTCCTGGTCGCGGATCTCACCCAGCATGATCACGTCCGGGTCCTGACGCAGGATGGCCCGCAGGCCGCTGGCGAAGGTCAAGCCGGCCCGTGGGTTGATAGCGGTCTGGCCGATACCGGCGATGGCGTATTCCACCGGGTCCTCGACGGTGAGGATGTTACGGCTGCCGTCGTTGAGACTGTTGAGGCTGGCGTACAGGGTGGTGGTCTTGCCCGAGCCGGTGGGGCCGGTGGACAGCACGATGCCGTTGGGCCGCGCCAGGCAGCCGCGCAGGCCGCGCAACACAGTGGCGGGCATGCCCAGGTTGTCCAGCGCCAGCAGGCTGGCCTGCTTGTCGAGCACGCGCATCACCACCCGCTCACCGTGGATGCCGGGCAGGGTCGAGACGCGCACGTCCACCTCGCGCCCGGCGGCGCGCAGGGTGATACGGCCGTCCTGGGGCTGGCGCTTCTCGGCGATGTCCAAACGGGCCATCACCTTGATCCGCGACACCAGCATCGCCGACAGTGCCCGCGGCGGGCGCAGCACTTCGCGCAGGTGACCGTCGACCCGCAGGCGTACCACCAGGCTCTGCTCGAAGGTCTCGATATGGATATCCGAGGCACGCAGGCGCAGGGCCTGGCCGAACAGGCCGTTGATCAGGCGGATCACCGGCGCTTCGTCGTCGCTTTCCAGCAGGTCCTCGATGCGCGGCATCTCGCTCATCAGGCTGTCGAGGTCGACCTGTTCGCCAATGCCCTCGATCAAGGCTTCGGTCGCCGCCTCGCCGGCCTGGTAGAGCTGGCCGAGGCGCTCGTCGAACTGGGCATGGTCGAGGTGTTCCAAAGCATGTGGCTGGCCATGAACGCGCAACAGCTCCTGAAGCTGGTCACTGTCGGCGTCACCGCGAAGCCACAACTGCCATCCGCCCTCGCAGGGGGACATGGCCAGGCCGCTCTGGCGCGCCAGACGATAAGGCAGCATCACCAGTCACCGCCTTCGAGCCGCGCCCGGCTGGCCGGGAACGCCTGCAACAGCGGCATGCCTTCGGCCAGCGCCGGCAGTTTGAGCGGGGTGTCCTGGCGCAGGCTCTGGTATTTCTGCTGGCTGAGCCCGGCCAGGCTCTCGCCGTCGCGCAGGATGCGCGGGCGGATGAACACCATCAGGTTCTGCTTGGTGTTCTTGCTGGCGTCAGAGCGGAACAGCCGGCCCAGGCCGGGGATGTCACCGAGCAACGGCACACGCTGGTTGCTGGTGCTCAGCTCGTCGCTGATCAGGCCGCCGAGAATCACCAGGCCGTTATCCTCGACCATGACCTTGGTCTTGATCTCGCGCTTGTTGGTGATCACATCGCTGGCCGCGCGGGAATCGGCGATCGACGATACCTCCTGGACGATGTCCAGGCGCACGCTGTTGTCGACATTGACCTGCGGCTTGATGCGCAGCTTCACCCCCACTTCCTTGCGCTCGATGGTCTGGTAGGGGTTGGCGTTGTTCTGGGTGACGGAGCCTGTGACGAACGGCACCTCCTGGCCCACCAGGATCGACGCCTCGGCGTTGTCGAGGGTCAGCAGGGTCGGGGTGGACAGCAGGTTGAAGCCGCTCTTGCCCTTGAGCGCGTTGACCAGCATGGCGAAGTTGAAACCACCGCCGAAATGGCCGAAGCCGACGGTGGCGCCCGTGGTCGCCGACAGCAGCTTGCCGAGCTTTTCGTTGTCGCCGCTGCTGGCCGCGCCGGCGATATTGGCGATGTTCACCCCGTTGCTGCCGAAGTTGACGATGCCCGCGCCGAACTTCTCGTCGGCGAACAGCCATTGCACGCCCAGCTCCTGGGCGCTGCTGTCGGACACTTCGGCGATGATCGCTTCGACCACCACCTGCGCCCGGCGGATATCCAGCTGCTCGACGATACTGCGGTAGGCGGCCAGCTCGCTGTCGGGGCCGACCATGACCACGGCGTTGGTGCCCTCTTCATATTCGAGGCGGATGCCGGAATCGCTGGCCGCCTGCAACGGCTTGTCCTTGCCCTCTCCCTCGCCGCCATCGCTCGGCACCGCGCCGCTCTGGCCCAACCCGCGCAACACCTTGACCACCTCGGCGGCATTGGCATGGCGCAGATACATCACCTGGGTGTTGCTGCTGTGCCGGTTCTCGCTTGGCCGGTCCAGTTGGGCAAGCAAGGCGCGCACCCGCTCGCGGCTGTCGGCACTGCCGCGCACCAGCAGGGCGTTGCTGCGCGGGTCGGCGACCACCTGGGCGCTGTCGGCGCCTTGCTCGCGGCCCAGCAAGCGGGTCACCAGCCCCGCCGTGTCGGCGGCGCTGGCGTGCTTGAGCGGCATCACCTGCAGCGGTTCGTCGCTGACCTGGTCGAGCTGGCGCAGCAGGCTGTCGATGCGTTCGAGGTTGCTGCGCCAGTCGGTGACCACCAGCAGGTTGGCGGCCGGGTAAGGCGTGATCACCCCGACCCGCGGGTCGATCAGCGGCTTGAGGATGTTGAGCATCTGCTCGCTGGCGGCATTGCGCACGTTGAAAACGCGGGTGGCCACGCCATCGCTGCCTTCGGACTTCTTGCCGGGCCGCTCCACCGGCACCGGCTCCAGGCGCGCGGCCTGGTCGGGGACGATCTTCACGCTGCCGTTGGGCAGGTCCACCGTGGCGAAGCCCTGGGCACGCAGTTGAGCGAGGAAGATATCGTAGATGGCGTCGGCGTCATGGCGATCGACCGTGCGCACGGTGACCTTGCCCTGCACTCGCGGGTCGACGATGAAGGTGGTGCCGGTGATGCGCGACACGCTGTCGATGAACTCGCCCAGCTCGGTGTCGACGAAGTTCACCTCATACAGCGGCGTGCCATCGTCGGCGAACACTTCCGGCTCCTCGGCCCAGGCCAGGGACAGGCCCAGGGTGAGCACCCCGGCCAGACAGTACCGTGCGATCATCATTCATCCTTGGCGCTTGAAGCCGGTCACGGCGGGGCGTGGCGGCCAGGGCAGGCGCTCGCGCCGCCCGTGGTTGTCGAAAATCAGGCCTTGTGCGTCGATATCCTGCAGCACGATGCCCGGCGCCAGGCGCTGGCCACGGCCCAGGGTGCGCACCTGCTCGCCGTGGCGCAAAACCACCACGCTGGCCGACAGAGGTTGGGCCTTGAGCCCGCCCAGGTAATGCAGAGGCAAGCGAGTCAGCGGTATCACGCCATCGTCCACCGGTGCCTGCCAGTGCCCCACCAGCAAGCCTGGCAGCGGCACCTCGATCTGCTGCACGGCCTGGGCCGGTTGCGGTTGCTGGCTGAACAGCAGCACGCATTGCGCCGCCAGCCAGCCAGCGAGGGTCAGCAACAGGCCGGTGGCGATGCGCCGTGTACCGATCACACCGCCTCCTGACGCGGGTGCCAGCCGGGGTGCCCCTGCACGTAGCGCACGTCGGGCAGCTGCAAGGGTGCCAGTCGCCAGCCCGGCGCCTGCCGCACCAGCCAAGCCTCGACGGTTTGCCACAACGGCACGCCGGCCTGGGCATCGACATGCAGGCCGAAGGTCCGGCACAGCCCCTGCACGGGTTCGAACCCGGCGACTCGCTTGCCGGTCGGGCTGTAGTTCACTTGCCAGGCGTGGTTCTGCCAGCGCGGCAGGTCCTGGCTGTTGTCCAGCAGCAGCGGGTCGCCGAACAGCTGCTCGGCGGCGTTTTCCAGAACCTGCTCGACAGATTGCGCTGGCACTTCGAGCACCGGTGCGGGGTAACCACCGGTCAGGCTGATCAGGTGTTCACGGGTGATGGACTCACCGGCTTGCACAGGAAAGTCGTAGCGCAGGCCGGGCAGCAGCACCGGCATGCTCGAGCCGTCGGCCAGGGCCTGGTGCAACAGGTTGTCCCAACTACCGCCACGGGTATCGCGCCGCCACAGCGCTTGCGGCGCTCGGGCCAAGGGTTGGTCGAGCCAGGCCGCATGGCCGCTGCGCTGTCTGTGCAGCACGCCACGTAGCTGGCCGGCTCGGGCCAGCGCGCCGGGTTGAAGGTGCTGCTCGAATGCGGGGAAGAACCGGGCGTCGAACTGCCATTGCCCGCCTGTCTGCCGACAACGCAGACGAAACGCGCCACTGGCCCGGCAACCGGCGAACAGCACCGGCACTCGCCGCCCACTGGCCTGGGTGGCCTGCACCGGCGCAGGCCACAGATCCTGGCCCCGGGCGCACAGCAGCACGTCGATTTCCGGGATTCGCTCGGCCAGCCACAGGCCCGGCCCGCTGCCGACATCGGCCAGGGCCACCACCAGGTCGCCCTCGCGGCGGGCCTGCTGGAAGCTGGGCAACAACGACTGGTACCACTGCTTGAGGGAGGCCTTCTGGTCCTGGGCATAGGGGTCGGTAACGCCGACCACCGCCACGCGCACACCGCCGCGCTGGAACACCTGCACACCTGAGATACCCAGCGCCTTGGCCTGCTCGCTGGCCAGGCCCGCCCCCAGGGTAATAGAAGAAGACTGCCGGTAGAGCGCTGTGCCGCGCTGTGGCCAGAGCACCCGCTCGTCGCTGCTGACCCGCGCCTCGCTGCCCAGCAGTTGGCTGCCCTGCACGCCACTCTCGCCTTGGGTGAGGTAGGCCAGGCCACTGCCGTTCCAGCACTGGCCGTTCTCCAAGGTCAGGCAGCGTTCGGCTCCGGCTTCGCCACGCAGCTGCTCGAGCAGGGCCGCCAGCACCGCGTAGCCACCCAACCGAGCCTGTGCGGCCTGCCCGGCATCGAGCAACGGTGCCAGCTCCGGCTGTGCGTCGCGGGCATTCGAACCGCTCATCCACGGCGCACGGCCCAGGTGGCTCACCGGGCCCAGGCGGGTCGCCGGAACCACGGCCTGGCCAGGCAGGCGGGCGTCGAGGGTATCGGCCACGTATAGCAGGTCCACCGACCGCTCACCGCCAGCACCGGGCAGTGGCAGCGCGGAACAGGCGCCGAGCAGCGGTGCCAGCGCACCGATGCCCATCCAGCCGATCACGTCACGCCTGCCCATGTTGCTTGCCATCGACCCCGCCATCCTTATCCGAGTACACGTTGGGTCCCGGATAGTGCGGCGTTCTCGTGACAGTTTAATGGCAGAAAGGCGCTGTTAATTCCAAAGCATTATTTATTCAGCTCCATTAAGAACCGTGCGTTTTAACAGTGCGTCACATTTCTGCAAATCAATCATCATACTTACGCCCTAAAGTCGCTGTTTCCTCCCACTCAGCCAACATAAGGACACCCTGATGAGTCGAGAATCCGGCGATAACCTGGACCGCAACCCGAGCGACAACCTGCCGATGGCCAGCGTCATGGACGCCTACCTGAGCCGTCGGAGCGTGGTGCGCGGCAGCCTCGGCGCGGCCATCGCGATGATCGCCGGCGCCGGGCTGAGCGGCTGTTTCGACAGCGGCGGTGGCTCCAACCATGACGATCCGGTCAGCGAGCCACCGGTGACCACCCCGGATCCGAAGCCGGAAAAACCCAAGCTCAAGCTGGGCTTCAACTCCATCGCAGGCTCGCGCACCGACGCCTGCGTGGTCGCCGCCGGCTACAGTGCCTACGTGCTCGCCCCCTGGGGCACGCCGCTCAACAGCAACGGCAACCCCTGGAAGTCCGACGGCAGCAACACCTCCACCGACCAGGCCAACGCCATGGGCATGCACCATGACGGCATGCACTTCTTCCCCATCAACGGCAGTTCCGACGACGGCCTGCTGGCGATCAACTTCGAATACATCGACACCGCGGCCCTGCACCCGGCCGGCCCGACCACCGACGCCAGCGGCAAGCGCCCGGCCGAGGAAGTGCGCAAGGAGATCAACGCCCACGGCGCCGGCGTAGTGCGCCTGACCAAGGTCAATGGCCGCTGGCAGGTGATCCAGAACGACCCGCTCAACCGCCGCTTCACCACCGCTTCGCTGATGAACATCGCCGGCCCCCTGCGCGGCACCGACCACGTCAAGACCAAGTTCTCGCCCAGCGGCACCCAGTGCCGCGGCACCAACAACAACTGCGGCAACGGCTACACCCCGTGGGGCACCTACCTGACCTGCGAGGAGAACTGGCCCGGCATCTTCGTCAACAAGGGCACCCGCCCGGCCAACCAGACCCGCATCGGCGTGGGCAGCTCAAGCGGCCAGTACAAATGGGAAAGCGCGGCCGGCGACGCCAGCGAAGTGGCCGATGAGTTCGCCCGCTTCAACATCACCCCGACCGGCGCCGGCGCCACCAGCGACTACCGCAACGAGGCCAGCACCTACGGCTACATCGTCGAGATCGACCCCTACAACAGCGCCACCCTGGCGGTGAAGCGCACCGCCCTCGGCCGCTTCCGCCACGAAGGCTGCTGCCCGGGCCTGCCGGTGGCGGGCAAGCCACTGGTCTGGTACACCGGCGACGACTCCAACAACGAATACCTCTACAAGTTCGTCTCCGACGCGGTCTGGGACCCGGCCGACGCCAGCCCCGCCGACCGCCTGGCCACCGGCGCCAAGTACATGGACAAAGGCAAGCTTTACGTGGCGCGTTTCAACGCCGACGGCAAGGGCGTGTGGCTGCTGCTCGACGTCGCCACCGCGACCACCAACGGCAGCACGCTCGGCGCGCTGTTCGGCGACCTGCCGGGGATCATCCTCAACACCCGTGGCGCCGCCGACGCCGTGGGCGCGACGCCCATGGACCGCCCGGAGTGGACCGCCGTCAACCCGCTCAACGGCGACGTCTACCTCACCCTCACCAACAACAGCGCGCGCACCGCCGCCAAGGTCGATGCGGCCAACCCGCGCGGCCCGAACCGTCATGGCCATATCATCCGCTGGCACGACAGCGACGATCACAAGAGCTTCACCTGGGACATCTTCGTGTTCGGCGCCAACGCCGCCGGCGCCCCGGACATCAACCGCTCCGGCCTGACCGAGCTGAACCAGTTCGCCAGCCCCGACGGCATGAGCTTCGATAGCCGTGGCGTGCTGTGGTTCGAGACCGACAACGGCGAAACCACCCTGACCAACTACACCAACGACCAGCTGCTGGCGGTGATCCCCACCGACCTGGTCGACGCCACGGGCAAGCAGGTCCCGGTCAACGCCACCAACCAGGCCGACCTGCGGCGCTTCTTCGTCGGCCCCAACGGCTGCGAAGTAACCGGCATCACCTTCACCCCGGACAACAAGACACTGTTCATCAACATCCAGCACCCGGACAACTGGCCCTACACCGACAAGGCCACCGACACCACCCCGGCCGGCAGCTCGGTACGCCCACGCGCCGCGACCGTGGTGATCCAGCGCAACGACGGCGGCGAGATCGGCACCGCCTGATCGCATTGATCGAGGGGCGCCCCGCGCCCCTTTCAGCCACATGACCCGCCCATTACAGATCGGTTATCTGCGCGGATTCGCTCGCCACATGTCGTAACATCGCAGCCCTTGACCCTGATACAGCTACAGGGTTGAGAATCGCCGCCATTCTTCCGACCGAGCCCGACCATGCGCCTACTGATCATCGAGGACGAACCCCGTACCGCCGACTACCTGCAGCAAGGGCTGCGCGAGAACGGCTACGTGGTCGACTGCGCCCACACCGGCACCGACGGCCTGCACCTGGCCCGCCAGCAGCCCTACGACCTGGTGATCCTCGACGTCAACCTGCCCGAACTGGACGGCTGGGGCGTGCTGCAGCGCCTGCGCGCCGAATCGTCCACACGGATCATGATGCTCACCGCCCACGGTCGCCTGGCCGACCGGGTCAAGGGCCTTGACCTGGGCGCCGACGACTACCTGCTCAAGCCTTTCGAGTTCCCCGAACTGCTGGCGCGCATCCGCAGCCTGCTGCGGCGCAACGACCAGCACCTGCAGCCCAGCACCCTGAAAGTCGCCGACCTGGAGCTCGACCCCGGCCGCCATCGCGCCTGGCGCGGTGGCCAGCGCATCGACCTGACCGCCAAGGAGTTCGCCCTGCTGCACCTGCTGATGCGCCAGAGCGGCGAGGTGCTGTCGCGCACCCAGATCATCTCGCTGGTGTGGGACATGAACTTCGACTGCGACACCAACGTGGTCGAGGTGTCGATCCGCCGCCTGCGGGCGAAGATCGACGACCCCTTCGAGGACAAGCTGATCCACACCCTGCGCGGCGTCGGCTATGTGCTCGAGGCCCGGCCTTGAAACGCGCCAGCCTGTCCCTGCGCCTGGGCCTGACCGTCACCCTGCTGGGCGCGGCGCTGGTCCTGCTGCTGGCCTGCCTGGCGGTGTTCGCCCTCGACCACGAACTGGACAGCCGCGCACGCAAGGACCTGGCGCGCAAGATGCTGCAGGTCGAGCACAACCTGCGGGTCGACCTGCGCAGCGACGACCTGGGCACCCGCGCCCACCCGCTGCTCGACCTGGTCATGGGGCACGACAACCTCAGCCTCAGCGTGATGGCCGTCGATGCGCGCCACCCGGCCCTGATCAGCCTCGGCCCGGCCTTGGAGTCACAGCATCTTCTGACGCTGGACGCCGACGCCCGGCTGACCTTCCATGAATGGCGAGATGCCGACGGCAACCAGATCCTTACCGCCAGCAGCCTGATGCGCCTGCGCGACGACACCCCGGTCAAGGTGCTGATGTCGCTCAACCGCGACGACGACAATGCGCTGCTGCAGGCGTACCTCAACTCCACCCTGCTGGCCCTGCCATTGCTGCTGCTGTTGATCGGCATCGCCGCCTGGAAACTGGTGCAGCGCGGCCTGCGTCCCCTGCGCCACTTCCGTCGCATCGCCGGCCAGGTATCGGCTCAAGACCTGGGCCATCGCCTGCCCGACAGCGACCTGCCTGTGGAACTGGCCGACTTGGCGCGGGCCATCAACGTCATGCTCGATCGACTCGACCAAGGGGTGAGCCAGTTGTCGCAGTTTTCAGACGACCTGGCCCACGAACTGCGCACCCCGATCGGCAACCTGATGGGCAAAGCCCAGGTGACACTGGCCCGCGAGCGCGATGGCGAGCGCTACCGCGAGGCGCTGGAAGACAGCGTCGAGGAGCTCACCCGGCTCAACCGCATCATCAACGACATGCTGTTCCTCGCCCAGGTCAGCCAGCCGCAGACGCAGGTGGCGCTGTTGCCCGTGGCGCTGGCTGACGAAGTCGTGCGGGTGAGCGAGTTGTTTGCGTTCAGTGCCGAGCTCAAGGACATCACCCTGGAGCTCCAGGGTTGGGGCACGGCCTTGGTCGACCGGCTGATGTTCCAGCGGGCACTGTCAAACCTGCTGAGCAATGCCCTGCGCCACAGCCCGGAAGGTCAGGCGGTGGTCGTGGGTATCGAGCGGCGGGGGAATGAGGTCGCGGTCTGGGTGGAGAACCAGGGGCCGGGGATCGCCGAGGCGCATCAGCCGCATCTGTTTGAACGGTTCTACCGGGTGGGGGCCGGTCGTTCGCGGCTGGAAGGCGGGACCGGGTTGGGGCTGGCGATCGTGAAGTCGATCATGCAGTTGCATGGCGGGCGGGTCGAGGTGTGCAGCCAGGCCGAAGGACCGACCCGGTTCACATTGGTATTCAGAAGCGAATGATGTCAGGGGCTGCTCTGCAGCCCTTTCGCGACACAAGGCCGCTCCCACAGGTTGGCGCTATCCCTGTGGGAGCGGCCTTGTGTCGCGAAAGGGGCGCAAAGCGCCCCCCGCAATCCCATACCTCAGCGCGAAGCCGCGACGATCAGCGCCTTCATCTCTGCCACCGCCGCCTTGAAACCAACGAACAAGGCATGGGCCACCAACGCATGGCCGATGTTCAGCTCGTTGATGCCCTTGATCGCAGCCACGGCCTCGACGTTGTGGTAATGCAGGCCATGCCCGGCATTGACGATCAAGCCCTGCCCCACGCCAAACGCAACGCCATCGACAATACGCTGAAGCTCTTCGGCCACCTCGGTCGGGGTTTCGGCATCGGCATAACGCCCGGTATGCAACTCGACGGCCGGGGCACCGACACGGCGCGAGGCCTCGATTTGCCGCTCGTCGGCATCGATGAACAGCGACACCTCGGCACCCGTGCGCGACAGGCGCTCCACCGCCGCCTTGATCCGTGCCTCCTGGCCGGCCACGTCCAGGCCACCTTCGGTGGTCAATTCCTGGCGGGTTTCCGGCACCAGGCAGATATGCGCCGGGCGAATCCGCTCGGCAAACGCCATCATCTCCTCGGTGACGCCCATCTCGAAGTTCATGCGGGTCTGCAGCACGTCCTTGAGCAGCAGTACGTCGCGCTCCTGGATGTGTCGACGGTCTTCGCGCAGGTGCACGGTGATGCCGTCGGCACCCGCTTCCTCGGCATCCAGCGCGGCTTTGACCGGGTCCGGATAGCGGGTGCCCCGGGCCTGGCGCAGGGTCGCCACGTGGTCGATGTTGACACCGAGAAGCATGCGGTTGCTGTGAGTCACGAAAGGGCTCTCCTGAAGATTGAGGCCCACAGCATACGTCGTGCTCAGCGCTTGCGAAACAGTTCGCGGCTGACCAGCGGCTTTGTGCCCAGGTGCACCGCCAACGCCTGGCGCATCAGGCGCTTGGCCGCCAGCAAGGCACCCGGCGCGTCCCAGTCGGCCTCGGCCAGCGCCAGCAGCTCGCTGCCCTTGAACAATCCGGGCTGGAACAGCTCGACCCGTTCCAGCCCGGCGTCGACTCGCAGGCGGTAGAGGCCGTCGGCGACCACCTCTGCGTCATTGACGTCCCGGCTCAGGGAGAAGGCGTACCCCAGTTCATCCAGCAGGCGCCATTCGAACGAGCGCAGCAACGGCTCCAAGGGTCGCCCGGCAGCCAGGGCTTGCAAGGTCAGGGTGTAGTGTTCGAACAACGCGGGATACGGCGCCTCCGCCGGCAGCAGGCGCATCAGCAGCTCGTTGAGGTACAGGCCGCTGAACAGCGCGTCGCCATGCAGCCAGGCCGCGATGCCGGCGCTGTCGAGGCGCCCGACGTTCTTCAGCTCGCCACGCCCGCGCAGTTCCACTTCCAGAGGCACGAACGGCCTGACCAGGCTGCCGCCCTTGCCCCGCGCCCGGCGCAGCACCGCCCGCACCCGGCCTTGCGGGGTGAAGAAGTCCACCAGCGCGCTGGTTTCCTTGTAGGCGCGGCTGTGCAGTACGAAGGCGGGTTGTGGGGTGGGTTGGTCCATGATGAATCTCTAAACCCAGATTTGACGCACCCTTGTAGGAGCGGCCTTGTGCCGCGAAAGGGTCGCGCAGCGGCCCCAGGATTTCGACTGTTGCAAAGATTGTGGGGCTGCGATGCAGCCCTTTCGCGGCACAAGGCCGCTCCTACAGAGGGAGTCCGGGGCTTACAGGTCGCCGTAACCCAGCGAACGCAGGGCACGTTCGTCGTCGGACCAGCCGCCTTTGACCTTGACCCAGAGGTTGAGCATGACCTTGGAGTCGAACAGCACTTCCATGTCCTTGCGCGCCTCGGAACCGATGCGCTTGATGCGCTCGCCCTTGTCGCCAATGATGATCTTCTTCTGGCCGTCGCGTTCGACGAGGATCAACGCATGGATGTGCAACACATGGCCCTGCTGCTTGAACTCTTCGATTTCCACGGTGATCTGGTACGGCAGCTCCGCCCCCAGCTGGCGCATGATCTTTTCGCGTACCAGCTCCGCCGCAAGGAAGCGGCTGCTGCGGTCGGTGATCTGGTCTTCCGGGAAGAAGTGATCGTTTTCCGGCAGGTGCTTGGCGATCTGCGCTTCCAGCGCATCGAGGTTGTGCCCCTGCTGCGCGGAAATCGGCATCACTTCAGCATTCGGCAGTTGTTCCTGCAGCCACTGAAGGTGCGGGATCAGCTCGGCTTTCTCTTCCATGCGGTCGGTCTTGTTGACCGCGATGATCAGCGGGCCGGTCACGTACTGCACGCGCTCGAGCACCAACTGGTCCTCGTCGGTCCAGCGGGTGCGGTCAACCACGAAAATCACCACGTCGACGTCTTTCAAGGCCGCCGAGGCGTTGCGGTTCATGTAGCGGTTGAGCGCCTTGTCATTCGCTTTGTGCATGCCGGGGGTGTCGACGTAGATCGCCTGCACGTCACCCTCGGTCTTGATACCGAGCATGTTGTGGCGGGTGGTCTGCGGCTTGCGCGAAGTGATCGCCAGCTTCTGCCCAAGGATGTGGTTGAGCAGCGTCGACTTGCCGACGTTGGGGCGGCCGACAATGGCGACGTAGCCGCAACGGGTCGAAGTGTTCTCAGTCATTGCCATTCTCCACGCCCAGGGCGATCAGTGCGGCAGCGGCGGCGACTTGCTCGGCGATACGCCGGCTCACGCCCTGCCCACGGCTTTTCTTGTTCAGCAGGACCACTTCGCATTCGACGAAGAAGGTCCTGCAGTGCGGTTCGCCCTGGATGTCCACCACTTCGTAACGCGGCAGCTCGCAGGCACGCGACTGCAGGAACTCCTGCAGGCGGGTCTTGGGGTCTTTGTTGGTGTCGACCAGGGTGAGCCCGTCGAACTCGTCGGTCAACCAGGCCAGGATGCGCTCGCGCGCAGTCTGCATGTCGGCGTCCTGGTAGATCGCGCCGATCAGGGCTTCCAGGGCATCGGCCAAGATGGACTCACGGCGGAAACCGCCACTCTTGAGCTCCCCCGAACCCAGGCGCAGGTAGTCGCCCAGGTCGAAGCCGCGGGCCAGGCGTGCCAGCGTCTCGCCTTTGACCAGGCGCGCGCGCAGGCGCGACAGCTGGCCCTCGCGGGCCTGGGGGAAGCGCTCGAACAGCGCTTCGCCGACCACGAAGTTGAGGATGGCATCGCCGAGGAATTCCAGGCGCTCGTTGTTGCGCCCGGCATAGCTGCGATGGGTCAGGGCCAGCAGCATCTGGTCCTGATTCTTGAAGGTATAGCCGAGCTTGCGCTCCAGGCGGTCAAGGGAAGCACTCATGGGGCCACCCCTACAATGTTCAACGCGTTGTTCAAATCAACATCCTGAAAGACGGTGTGGCTGTGATCTGACGCCGGAAACGGCGAAATCTCTCGCTCCCTGAGAACACAGCCTATGTCAGAAATGCAATCGGCGCTGTCCGTGGACAGCGCCGTCGATGCTCAATGGATCAGGCCGACCCGCGACAGGTTCGGGAGGTGGCTCAGTTTGGGCTCCGGCCAGCTCATCCAGACCGCGAACGCCTTACCGACGATGTTCCGGTCCGGAACCATGCCATGCAGTTCCTTGGGAATGTTCGGATCATCCCAGAAACGGCTGTCGTTGGAGTTGTCGCGGTTGTCACCCATCATGAAGTAGTGACCGGCCGGCACGGTCCACTGCTGGTCCGGCGGCATGCGGTAGCGGGTCATTTCCTTGCGGATCAGGTGCTCGGCTTCGCCGAGTTTCTCCTTGTACAGCTCAGCGCTGCCCAGGGTGCCCGGCTCGCTGCCGACCAGTTGCTCGGCAATCGGCTGGCCATTGACGAACAGGCGCTTGTCGCTGGTGTAGCGCACCTGGTCGCCTGGCAGGCCGACCACACGCTTGATGTAGTTGACGTTCGGGTCGCTTGGGTAGCGGAACACCATCACATCCCCGCGCTGCGGATCCCCCACCTCGATGACCTTCTTGTCGATCACCGGCAGGCGAATGCCGTAGGAGAACTTGTTCACCAGGATGAAGTCGCCCACTTCCAGCGTCGGTTTCATCGAACCCGACGGGATCTGGAACGGCTCGACCAGGAACGAGCGCAGCACCAGCACGATGAACAGCACCGGGAAGAACGACTTGCCGTATTCAACCAGCAAGGGCTCCTTGTTCAGGCGTTCGACCACGGCCAGCTCGGGCTGGCTGACGCTGCCCTGGTAGTTGGTGATCGCCGCCCGCCGGCGCGGGGCCAGGAACAGCAGGTCGAGCAGCCCCAACAGGCCACAGACAGCGACGGCGATGACTAGCAACAGCGGGAAATTTAGCGACATAGGACCTAGCTATCCAACCTGAGCACGGCGAGGAAGGCTTCCTGTGGAATCTCCACGTTACCCACCTGTTTCATGCGTTTCTTACCGGCCTTCTGCTTCTCCAGCAGCTTCTTCTTACGGCTGACGTCGCCACCGTAGCACTTGGCCAGTACGTTCTTTCTGAGCGCCTTGACGGTTGTCCGCGCGATGATCTGGCCGCCAATGGCTGCCTGGATCGCCACGTCGAACATCTGCCGAGGGATCAGTTCCTTCATCTTTTCGGTCAACGCACGGCCTTTGTAGGCGGCGTTGTCGCGGTGCACGATCAGGGCCAGGGCATCGACCTTGTCACCGTTGATCAGCACGTCCAGCTTGACCAGGTTGGCCGACTGGTAGCGATCGAAATGATAGTCCAGCGAGGCGTAGCCGCGGCTGGTCGATTTCAGGCGGTCGAAGAAGTCCAGGACCACTTCGTTCATTGGCAGGTCGTAGCGCACCTGCACCTGGCTGCCGAGGAACTGCATGTCGCGCTGCACGCCACGTTTCTCGATGCACAGGGTGATGACGTTGCCCAGGTGCTCCTGGGGTACCAGGATGGTCGCGGTGACGATCGGTTCGCGGAAATCGTTGACCGCCGAGACGTCCGGCAGCCTCGACGGGTTGTCGACGGTAATGGTCTCGCCGGTCTTGAGCTCGAGCTCGTAGATCACGCTCGGGGCGGTGGTGATCAGGTCCAGGTCGTATTCGCGCTCCAGGCGCTCCTGGATGATCTCCATGTGCAGCATGCCGAGGAAGCCGCAGCGGAAGCCGAAGCCCAGGGCGTCGGAGCTTTCCGGCATGTATTGCAGCGACGAGTCGTTCAGCGTCAGCTTCTGCAGCGCGTCGCGGAAGTCTTCGAAGTCGTCGGAGCTGACCGGGAACAAGCCGGCGTAGACCTGCGGCTGGATCTTCTTGAAGCCTGGCAGCACTTCGACTTCAGGGGTGTTCGACAGCGTCAGGGTGTCACCCACCGGCGCGCCGTGAATGTCCTTGATGCTGGCGATGATGAAGCCTACTTCACCGGCTTTCAGATCAGCGGTTTGCGTATGTTTCGGGGTGAACACACCGACGCTGTCGACCAGGTGCACCTTGCCGGTGGACTTGACCAGGATCTTGTCGCCCTTCTTGACGCGGCCCTGGCGCACGCGCACCAGCGAGACCACGCCCAGGTAGTTGTCGAACCAGGAGTCGATGATCAGCGCCTGCAATGGCGCATCGATTTCGCCTTCCGGCGCGGGAATGGTCTGTACCAGGCGCTCGAGCACCTCGTCGACGCCCATGCCGCTCTTGGCGCTGCAGGCCACGGCGTCGGTGGCGTCGATGCCGATGATCTTCTCGATCTCGTCCTTGACGCGGTCCGGGTCAGCCTGGGGCAGGTCCATCTTGTTCAGCACGGGCATGACTTCCAGGCCCTGCTCGATGGCGGTGTAGCAGTTGGCAACCGACTGCGCCTCGACGCCCTGGCCGGCGTCGACCACCAGCAGCGCACCCTCGCACGCCGCCAGCGAGCGCGAGACTTCGTAGGTGAAGTCGACGTGGCCGGGGGTGTCGATGAAGTTCAGTTGGTAAGTCTTACCATCCTGCGCCTTGTAGTGCAGCGTGACGCTGTGGGCCTTGATGGTGATCCCGCGCTCGCGCTCCAGGTCCATGGAGTCGAGGACCTGGGCTTCCATTTCGCGCGCCGTCAGGCCACCGCACATCTGGATGAAACGGTCAGCCAGCGTCGACTTGCCATGGTCGATGTGGGCGATGATGGAGAAATTGCGGATATGACTCAAATCACTCACGGGTCAACACTCGAAAAGGCTGCGAGCCGGACGCCCGCCGAAAAATAGCCGGGAATTGTACCTCAAGCTGCGGGGATATGGGAGATTCCTCTATCAGTTGCGCCCGTGTTCGTCGGCAAGGCCGGCGCCTACAGCATTTGCAGCCTGCCCGGTCCCGTAGGAGCCAGCCTTGCTGGCGAAGCAGGCAACGCGATGGATGGATGACGCCCACCTGGAACAGGGGCTGATTGTTTGCTTTACGAAAAAAGGGCAGCCGAAGCTGCCCTTTTCCTACTTCAAAACCCGCTTATTCAGCCAATTTGAAGGTAATGAAGCTCGCACGCCCCTGGCGCAGCACGCGCATGGACACCGAACGGTTCTTCGGCAGCTCCTTGGCGATCTCGGTGAACTGCTTCGCCGAGGCGATGGCCTGGTTGTTCAGGTGGCTGATGACATCGCCCGGACGCAGGCCGATCACTGCGGCGGGGCCGTCCTGGACTTCCTTGATGACCACGCCGCCCTTGAGTTCCAGCGACTTCTTCTGCTCGGCGCTCAGGTCGGCCACGGACACACCCAGACGGTTGCTGCTGCGCTCGGCGCTGCCGTCGGCACCCAGGCCAGCGCCGATGTCGGCGTCATCTTCCGGCAACGCGCCGATGGTGATGTCGAGGTTCTGGCGCTTGCCGTTGCGGATGATCTCAAGCTTGGCCTTCTCGCCATCCTTGAGGCTACCGACCAGGTGCGGCAGGTCGGCGGACATGACGATCGGCTGGCCGTTCATGCTCAGGATCACGTCACCCACCTGCAGGCCGCCCTTGGCTGCCGGGCCGTTTTCCAGGACCTGGGCCACCAGGGCGCCGGCTGGCTTGTCCAGGCCGAACGATTCGGCGAGGTCCTTGTTGACCTCCTGGATCACCACGCCCAGCCAGCCGCGGCTGACCTTGCCGTCTTTTTTCAGTTGGTTCGACACGTCGATCGCCACGTCGATCGGGATGGCGAACGACAGGCCCATGAAGCCACCGGAACGGGTGAAGATCTGCGAGTTGATGCCCACCACCTCGCCCTTCATGTTGAACAGCGGACCACCGGAGTTGCCTGGGTTGATGGCCACGTCGGTCTGGATAAACGGGACATAGGTGTCATTGGGCAGCGTGCGGCCCTTGGCGCTGACGATACCCTTGGTCACCGAGTGGTCGAAGCCGAACGGCGAGCCGATGGCCAGTACCCACTCACCGACTTTCAACTTCTCGGAGTCCCCCAGCTTTACGGTCGGCAGGTTCTTGCCCTCGACCTTGAGCAGGGCCACGTCGGTGCGCGGGTCGGTGCCGACCAGCTTGGCCTGCAGCTCGCTGCGGTCGGAGAGACGGACGATGATCTCGTCGGCGTCGGCCACCACGTGGTTGTTGGTCAGCACGTAGCCGTCGTCGGAGATGATGAAGCCAGAACCCAGCGACTGCGCCTCACGCTGGCGGTCGCCACGGGGCGAGCGCGGTTGCTGCGGCATGTTGCGTTCGAAGAACTCGCGGAACATCGGCGGCAGCCCTTCGAGGTCGGGCATCTGCCCGGCGGCGACGCGGCGGTCCGGCAGCTTCTGCTTGGTACTGATGTTGACCACCGCCGGCGAGGCCTGTTCGACCAGGGTGGTGAAGTCCGGCAAGGACTCCTCGGCCTGGGCGCTGAGCACCTGGCCGAGCATGAGCACGGCGGCGAACATCGAGAGATAGGTTTTCAAGCGTGGTATTGACATACGGCTCCCGTCACAACGAGCGTAGTTAGCAGTAAGGTCCCTGCAGAAGCAGGAAAGGCCAGACTCCGAGAAGCCTGACCTATAGAAAATTTGCGGCAGGATTGCAAATGACAATGCCTTAATTTCATGTCAGCTCTGTGTAACAAGAGCTGTCAGGAGGCACGCCGTCATTGGCGCGCCTGGGCATCCTGGGCCCGCATCGACAGGGCGACCCGCTCGGCAGTGCCCAGGGGGATCTCGCCGACCACGGTGACCATCACCTTGCCTTTGGGGGTGGTGAGCCGGCGCGAGACCGCCACGGTCGGGCCGAGCTGCGTGCGGATATCGTTGCCGCCGCTGTCACTGATCGGTTCGAGGAAGACCGAGAAGCGTGCCAGGCCATCGTCGTACATCAGGCTGCTGACCGTGCTCTTGCGCTCCGGGTCGCGACGCACGGCACTGCTGATCAATTCAAAACCAGGTGGCAGCCAGTCGGAACGCCAGCCAGCGACCGCTTCGGACGAGGTGGTCGCGACATGCTCAACAGGCTTGCACGCCGCGCTGGCACTGAGGTCGGCATCGGTCGGCAAGTCGTCGGTATCCAGGCGGGTCATCTGGAAGCGCTCGAGCAACTGGCCCTTGTCGTTGAGCATCAACGAACGCAGGGGCAGGCCGGTGCGACGGTCCAGATGCAGTTCGAAAGCATATCGGTGCTGGTCACGCGGGGTGAGCGTCACGATTACCGCGTCGCGGTCGGCGACGCGGGACTTGCCGGCCACGCTCAAGTCATACCAGCCCATCAATTTCAGAGGATCGAGTACACGCGGCGCAGAGTCGGGTGGTGAACCCACTCCGCTGGCCAAAGCGCCGCTGACACACTGCACCTTGCCATCGACCCGAACGATTTCCTGGGCTGCGCCATCGAGCTGCAACAACCGCTCGCTGACCTTGCCGTCGCGGACGCGATGCCAGATATCGTGGGTGGAGAAGCTGCCATTGCGTTCGTAGACGAAGGCGCCCTGGTAACTCTGCTCTTGTTCAGCTCGTGCCAGCCTGTTCAGCCACTCGCTCGCCTCAGGCGAGGAATTGGCCGCCAGGGCCTGCACCGTCAGGCTGCTGCCAAGCAGCAGCGACAGGAGAGGTAGCGCGCGCATGATCCTCCTTAATTAGCGGTTTTCCAGGCTGGCGGCGCGGGCGTAAGGGAGTGCGGTCTCGTTACCCTTGAGTGCCGATTCCTGGGCATGCTGGCGCAGATAGCCCGGCAGGCGCTGATCCCAGCCGGCCTGGTTCTGCAGGACACCGTTGGCCATCGGGCCAGTCGGTTGTTCGCTGCTTTCACTATAGCCTGCCAAAACAGCCGGGCCCTGGGTCTGAGGCATGCTCAGGCCTTGTTGCACAGGCTGCTGGGCAGCCAGTTCGGCACCGGTGATCTCGTCCTGGTTGTAGAAGCGCACGCCTGCCAGCACGGCAACGGTCACCGAAGCGGCCACGGCCAGGCGGCCGATGCTGCGCCACGGCCCCTGCTTGACCTTTACTGGCACGGCCTCGTCGGCCAGCGCCGCGGACACCGCCGAGGCGATATCCAGCTTGGGCAGCAGCAGTTCCTGGTGCATCGCCGCGCGAGCGACCTGGTAACGCGACCAGGTGGCACGGGTTTCGGCATCGTCCGCGGCGTTCAGCACGCGACGCAGTTCAAGCTCGTCCGCTTCGTTATCCATCACCGCGGACAGCGATTCCTGCAAAGCTTCACGACTCATGGCGGTTCCTCTCTTGGCTGTCGCCGCTGTCTCAGGATTCCTGCAACAAGGGTTGCAGGGCTTTATCTATGGCCTCCCGAGCGCGAAAAATTCGAGAGCGCACGGTACCCACCGGACATTGCATGACACTGGCAATGTCTTCGTAACTCAGACCATCGAACTCGCGCAGGGTCAGTGCCGTGCGCAAATCTTCCGGCAGTTGCTGGATGGTGCGATGGACGGTGCCTTCGATTTCATCCCGCAACAACGAGCGCTCTGGGGACTCGAGATCCTTGAGACCATGATCGCCGTCGTAAAACTCCGCATCCTCGGAGCTCACATCGCTGTCAGGTGGCCGTCTTCCACGGGACACCAGATAGTTCTTCGCCGTGTTGATGGCGATGCGGTACAGCCAGGTGTAGAACGCACTGTCACCGCGAAAATTGCCGAGCGCCCGGTATGCCTTGATAAAGGCTTCCTGCGCCACGTCTTGCGCTTCATGGGTGTCGTGGACGAAACGCACGATCAACCCGAGAATCTTGTGCTGGTACTTCAACACCAACAGATCGAACGCTCGCCTGTCGCCGCGCTGCACGCGCTCGACAAGCTGCTGATCCTCTTCCTGGGTTAGCATGAACACTCCTCAATGAACTCGAAGGAGCGTTGCGACAGCCATCGTTCAGGCTTGCAAACATAGACTCGGGCTTTGCGCAAAAGTTCTCCCCTCCAAGCAAGTTTCCTGCGGCCCTCGGTCGGCTCGCACGAAAGACGCGGCGCGGTCACGGCCGGCAGCGTCGATAATCTGGTTTCATACACGCAGGTGTCAGCCCGGGATAGAGCTGCCGCCGTGCGTCGCCGCGACAAAATGTGGCGTGCGGGCAGCCTTCATAGGATTTGCGGCACCGCCGGAAAGTTCCCCTGAACGTCGCCATTGCTCCGCAAGCGCCATTGGAAATCAGGCACCCGGGGCTGCTATAAAGGCATCCCCGGCCAGGTTTCACGATAGTTTCACAATGCCATCTGCGCTCGACTATTGTGCCGTGCCCCCTCCAAAGATTACTAGTGTCCCGACATGAGCAGACAATTCCAACATGATGTCCTGGTGATCGGTAGTGGTGCCGCCGGTCTCAGCCTGGCACTGAACCTCCCTGGCCACCTGCGCATCGCCGTGCTGAGCAAGGGCGACCTGGCCAATGGTTCGACCTTCTGGGCCCAGGGCGGTGTCGCTGCGGTGCTCGACGACACCGACACCGTGCAATCCCATGTCGAAGATACCCTCAACGCCGGAGGCGGCCTGTGCCACGAGGACGCGGTGCGCTTCACCGTCGAGCACAGCCGCGAAGCCATTCAATGGTTGATCGAGCAAGGCGTGCCGTTCACCCGCGACGAACACTACAGCGTCGACGACGGGGGTTTCGAGTTCCACCTGACCCGCGAGGGCGGCCACAGTCATCGGCGCATCATCCATGCCGCCGACGCCACCGGCGCGGCCATTTTCACCACCCTGCTGGAGCAGGCGCGCCAGCGCTCGAATATCGATCTGCTCGAACAGCGGGTGGCGGTCGACTTGATCACCGAGCGTCGCCTGGGCCTGGAAGGCGAACGTTGCCTGGGCGCCTATGTACTGGATCGCAACACGGGCGAAGTCGACACCTTCGGTGCGCGCTTCACCGTGCTGGCCACAGGCGGCGCGGCCAAGGTGTACCTCTATACCAGCAACCCCGACGGCGCTTGCGGCGATGGCATCGCCATGGCCTGGCGCGCTGGCTGCCGGGTGGCGAACCTGGAGTTCAACCAGTTCCACCCGACCTGCCTCTACCACCCGCAGGCCAAGAGTTTCCTGATCACCGAAGCCCTGCGCGGCGAGGGCGCGCTGCTGCGCCTGCCCAATGGCGAGCGCTTCATGCCGCGCTTCGATCCCCGTGAAGAGCTCGCGCCACGCGATATCGTCGCCCGTGCCATCGACCACGAGATGAAGCGCCTGGGCGTGGACTGCGTGTACCTGGACATCAGCCACAAGCCGGCGGATTTCATCAAGGGCCACTTCCCCACTGTCTACGAGCGCTGCCTCACTTTTGGTATCGACATCACCCGCCAGCCAATCCCGGTGGTGCCTGCGGCGCACTACACCTGCGGCGGGGTCATGGTCGATGACCGTGGTCATACGGATGTACCGGGGCTGTACGCGATCGGCGAGACCAGCTTCACCGGCCTGCATGGTGCCAACCGCATGGCCAGCAACTCGCTGCTCGAGTGTTTCGTCTACGGCCGCGCCGCCGCCACCGACATCGTGGCTCACCTGGAGCAGGTCGCCATGCCCCGCGCACTGCCCTGCTGGGATGCCAGCCAGGTGACTGACTCGGATGAAGACGTGATCATCGCGCACAACTGGGACGAGCTGCGGCGTTTCATGTGGGACTATGTGGGGATCGTGCGCACCAGCAAGCGCCTGCAACGCGCCGAGCACCGGGTACGCATGCTGCTGGACGAGATCGACGAGTTCTACAGCAACTACAAGGTCAGCCGCGACCTGATCGAGCTGCGCAACCTGGCGCAGGTGGCCGAACTGATGATCCGTTCGGCAATGCAGCGCAAGGAGAGCCGGGGGCTGCATTACACGCTGGATTACCCGGGAATGTTGCCCGAGGCCAAGGACACGATTCTCAGCCCGTGATGAACGCGATCGATGTAGGAGCCAGCCTTGCTGGCGAACCGGGGTCAACGCAGGCCTCAGGTCCGGAGGTGGCGCCGTTCGCCAGCAAGGCTGGCTCCTACAGGTTGAGACCACCTGCGTCGGCTGAACTTCAGCCGCACTCGCAGGCGGCGATGTTCGTCAGGGGCAAGCGCGTCCTTGGCAACACACTGGCTCTGCCCCAACCATCGCCCCTGAGGCACGAAACGCAATACCACCAGCCCCGGCAACGCCACGCTGTCCCGACACAGCCGCACAGGCTGCCAGCCTTCGGCCTGACAATATAGCCGCCAGCCCCGCGCGTCACGGCGCAGGCCCGTAATGGCTCTGGGATGGGTCAGCAGGATACGACGGGGAATGACCCAGCAGGCGTGGGCAAGGCAGGCGACCAGCAGCAGGCCACGAAGCCAGGCAGGAGCCACAACAACGGCCAATGTGGCAATCGCCAGCGCCAGGCTGGCGAGGTAGGCCGTCAGCAGGCGACCAGAGCCCTGCCAACGGCACTCGAAGCGGTCACTTGGGCTGGACACGGTCCAGGATGATGCGGACCATGCGCTGCAGCTCCGGGTCTTCCGATTCGCTGCGCTCCATGAACCAGCCGAACATGTCCTGGTCTTCGCAGGTCAGCAGCCGACGGTACAGTGCCCGGTCATCTTCGCTCAGGCTTGAGTAGACTTCCTGGGTGAAGGGGACCAGCAGCACGTCCAGTTCCAGCATGCCGCGGCGGCTGTGCCAGAAAAGCCGGTTGAGTTCAGTTTGTTCGACCATGGGGCCCTCCTCGAATGGTCGCGCAGTATACCGCGCAGTGGACGAAGCGACACAGGGCGTTGGTCTAGTCACCTACCTATTTTGTTACTGGCGTTCTATGATGGCCGCCAGTCTTTAGCTACCGCGATGACCATGGCCGATTCCGTTTTCTTCTGTACGCTCCCACATGAAAGCATCCTCGCAGTCCGCGGCTCCGACGCCGGCAAGTTCCTGCAAGGCCAGCTGACCTGCAACCTCAACTACCTCAGCGATGACCACGCGAGCCTCGGTGCGCGGTGCATGGTCAAGGGCCGCATGCAGTCGAGCTTCCGCATTCTTCCCGAAGGTAATGGCTACCTGCTGGCCATGGCCAGCGAACTGCTCGAGATGCAACTGGCCGACCTGAAGAAGTACGCGGTGTTCTCCAAGGCCACCCTGGCCGACGAAAGCGCAGCCTGGGTGCGCTTTGGCTTGCAGCAGGGCGACAACGCGCTTCAGGCGCTGGGCCTGAAGGTACCGGGCGAAACCGGCGCGACGGTTCGCCATGAAGGCCTGATCGCCGTGACCGCCTCCACCGATCGTGTGGAACTGTGGGTACCCGCCGCCCAAGCCGCCGACGTTCGTGAGAAACTTGCGGCACTATTGCCCGAGGGCACCCTCAACGACTGGCTGCTGGGCCAGGTGCGCGCCGGTATCGGCCAGGTCATGGGCGCCACCCGCGAACTGTTCATCCCACAGATGATCAACCTGCAAGCGGTCGATGGCGTGAGCTTCAAGAAAGGTTGCTACACCGGCCAGGAAATCGTTGCGCGCATGCAGTACCTGGGCAAGCTCAAGCGTCGCCAGTACCGCCTTGCGCTCGACGAGACAGCGGTACCCGCACCAGGCGCCGAGATCTTCTCGCCCACCCACGGCTCGTCGGTCGGCGAGGTGGTGATCGGTGCCAGCACCGGCAATGCCGTCGAACTGCTGGCCGTGCTCAGCGCCGACGCGGTGGCCGATGACAACCTGCACCTGGGCAGCCTGGAAGGCCCGCGCCTGATGCTGCTTGACCTGCCTTACGAACTGGACCGCGACCGGGAAATCCAGCGCTGACCAGCCCGCCCCGTCGATTTGGCGGGGCCGCACCACCTTTGCGGTAGAGAAGTCCATGAACAAGCTGGCCGAGATGGTCCAAGCGCAATTGCTCGCAGCCATCGATAACGACGACCTGGTCCTGCCGACGCTTCCGGAAGTCGCCCTGAGCATCCGCGAAGCCGCCGAAGACAGCGAGATCAGCGTGTCCGCCCTGAGCAAGGTGATCGGCCGCGACGCCGCGCTGTCGGCGCGCCTGATCAAGGTGGTCAACAGCCCGCTGCTGCGCGCAGCCGTCGAAGTCACCGACCTGCACACCGCCATCACCCGCCTGGGTATCAACTACAGCTGCAACCTGGCCATCGGCCTGGTAATCGAGCAGATCTTCCATGCCCGTTCGCCGGCGGTCGAGCAGAAGCTGCGGGATATCTGGGCCAACAGCCTGGAAGTGGCGGGCATCAGCTATGAACTGTGCAGGCGATACACGCAACTGAAACCCGACCAGGCCACCCTCGGCGGCCTGGTGCACCAGATCGGCGCGCTGCCCGTGCTGATCTATGCCGAAGAGCACAACGAACTGATTTCCGACCCGGTGTGCCTGCACTATGTGATCGAACAGATCCAGCCGGTGCTGGGCGACAAGATCCTCAGCGCCTGGGAGTTCCCCGAGCAACTGGTCAAGCTGCCCAGCGAAATCCAGGACCTGGACCGGCGCACCGACTCCCTGGACTACATCGACGTGGTGCAGATCGCCCGCTGCATCAGCCAGCGCGGGCGCAGCCGGCCGCTGGCCGCCCTGCCCGCCTATCGGCACCTGGGGCTGCCGTTCGGTACCGAACTGGATATGGAAGAGTTGCTGGATGCGCGCAGCATGTTGCGTTGACCCGGTTCGCCTGTAGGAGCGGCTTCAGCCGCGATGCTCGCGCCGCGGTGCCTGGCACCCGCTTTGCGGGTGATCGCGGCTGAAGCCGCTCCTACCGAGATCGCAGCGTCAATCGGCGATGAAACTTACCCGCACTTTCAAACCGCCCCGTTCCCCGTCATGCAGGCTGATCTGCGCCAGGTGCGCCCGGCAGATCTCGCCGACGATGGCCAGCCCCAGGCCACTGCCCTGGGCACTGCGCCGATAGAAGCGCTCGAACACCCGCTCACGCTCCCCCTCGGGAATCCCCGGCCCATCGTCCTCGACTTCGAGCACGGCCGGCGCCAGCACCCGCAGGACCACGTCACCGCCCGGCGGCGTGTGGGCCAGGGCGTTGTCCACCAGGTTGCTGAGCAGCTCGTTGAGCAAGGTCGGCTCGCCTTTGAGCCACACCGGCGCCTCGGCCTCAAGCGCCAGGGACACGCCACGGGCATGGGCCAATGGCGCCATGGCCATGCCCAGCTCCCGGGCCAGCTGGCTCAGGTCCAGACGCTGGGCGCCACCCTCGGCGATCGCCCGCGCGCCGTTTTCAACCCGCGCCAGTGACAGCAACTGGTTGGCCAGGTGGGTCAGGCGATCGGTACCCTGGGCGGCGGCTTCCAGCGTCTTGCGCCATTCGTCGGGTTGTTTCGAGCGCAGGCCCAGCTCGACCCGGGCCTTGAGTGCCGCCAACGGCGTGCGCAGCTCATGGGCGGCGTCGGCGATGAACTGCGCTTGGCGCTCGAACTGCCCACGCAGGCGCTCGGTGAAATGGTTGAGCGCGCGCACCAGTGGACCCAGTTCGCGCTGCACCTGCACCACCGGCAGCGCACGCAGATCATCCGGCTGGCGCTCCTCCACCGCCCCCCGCAGCCGCTCCAGCGGGCGTAACGCCGCGCTGACCGCGAACCACACCATCACCAGCGCGCCCAACGCCAGCATTCCCAGGCGCAGCAAGGTGTCGGCCATCAGGCCACGGGCCATGCGCACCCTTGCCTCTTCGGTCTCGGCCACGCGGATCTCGGCCATGCCGTTCATGTTCGGCTCGCTCACCGGCTTGAGCAGGCTCACCACGCGCACGTCCTGGCCGAGGTAGGTGGCGTTGTAGAAGCGCGCCAGGGCCGGGTAGTCGTCGGTGCGCGGCGTGCCCGGGGGCGGTGCGGGCAGGTTCTCGTAGCCGGAGATCAGCTTCTGGTGGATATCCAGCACCTGGTAGTAGATGCGCCCGGCGCTGTCATAGGCGAAGGTGTCCAGGGCCACGTAGGGCACGTCGGCACTGAGGGTGCCGTCGCGTTGCGACAGGCCGGCGGCAATAGTTCGCGCCGAGGCCAGCAAGGTGCGGTCATAGGCGGTGTCGGCAGCCTCGCGACCGTTCCAGTAGGCGCTCAGGCCGCTGGCCAGCATCAGCACCACCAGCAGCAGCGCCAGGTTGCCCAGCAGGCGCCCGCGCAGGCTGACGTTGTCACGCATCGCGATGCTCGAGCAGGTAGCCCAGGCCGCGGAAGGTGACGATGGCCACCGGGTGGCCGTCGAGCTTCTTGCGCAGGCGGTGGATGTAGATCTCGATGGCGTCGGGGCTGGCCTCCTCGTCCAGGCCGAACACCTGGGCGGCGAGTTGCTCCTTGCTCATCACCCGCCCGGGGCGGGCGATCAACGCCTCGAGCACGCTCTGTTCGCGTTGAGTCAAGGTCAGCGGCTCATCGACCAGGGTGAAACGGCGCGTGTCGAGGTCGTATACCAACGGCCCGCAGCGCTGCTGGCGCTCGCCGCCGAGCACGCTGCGGCGCAGCAGCGCCTTGACCCGTGCCTCCAGCTCGGTCAGCTCGAAGGGCTTGGCCAGGTAGTCGTCGGCGCCCAGGTTCAGGCCATGGACCCGGTCCTTCACATCGCTGCGCGCGGTGAGCATCAGTACCGGCAGGGTCTTGCCGCGCCCGCGCAGGCGCGCCAGCACCTCGAAACCGTCCAGCCGCGGCAGGCCGACATCGAGCACGGCCACGGCGTAGTCCTCGCTGGCCAAGGCCAGGTCGGCGGCCACGCCGTCATGCAGCACATCCACGGTCAGGCCTTGGCTCTTCAGAGCCTGGGCCACGCTTTCAGCCAGTTGCAGGTGGTCTTCGACCAGCAGCACACGCATCGGATTCTCCCAGCTCGGGTGGGTCGGTTGGCGCGGAGTGTACCGCCGTGAGGGGGCCTGTGAAGCCCTCACAAGAAACCTTTCACGCTGAAAGGTTAGCGAAAGGTTGGTTACCTAGCATCGCACCACGGTCGCCCCGCGCGCCGCATAAAGCACCAGCAAGGTGCAATACATAAGAACAATAAAGTGGAGTCACCGACGATGCTGTCCATGCAGCCGCAGGCGTTCGCGCCTACCCGTTCGTTCGCCGCCCGCCCGTCCGCCCTCGCCAGCGCCTTCGCCCTGGCCGGTGTCGCGCCCCTGAGCCAGGCCGCCTTCTTCGAAGACAGCACGGCCACCTTCGAAACCCGCAACATGTACTTCAACCGCGACTTCCGCGACGGCACCAGCGCGCAGCAATCCAAGCGCGACGAATGGGCCCAGGGCTTCATGCTCAACTTCGAGTCCGGCTACACCGAAGGCACGGTGGGCTTCGGCCTGGACGCCCTGGGCATGGTCGGGGTCAAGCTCGACTCCAGCAAGGACCGCACAGGCACCGGCCTGCTGCCCACCCATGACGACGGCAAGGCGGCCGACGAGTATTCCAAGCTCGGCCTGACCGGCAAGGTCAAGGTGTCGAAGACCGAACTGAAGATCGGCACCCTGATCCCCGAGCTGCCCACGCTACAGCCCAACGACGGGCGCATCCTGCCGCAGACCTTCGAAGGCGGCCTGCTCACCTCGAACGAGATCAAGGGCCTGACCTTCACCGGCGGGCGCGTGGACAAGGCCAAGGACCGCGACGACACCAACTGGGAAGACCTGGCCCTCAACAACAAGAACGGCCGCTTCGGTGGCAGCTTCAGCGCCGACAACCTCGACCTGGGCGGCGTCGACTACAAGTTCACCGACCGCATCACCGGCAGCTACCACTTCGCCCAGCTCGAAGACATCTACCGCCAGCACTTCATCGGCATGGTCGCCACCCAGCCCTGGGGCCCGGGCACCCTCGGCGCCGACCTGCGCCTGGCGGTGAGTGACGACGCAGGCTCCGCCAAGGCCGGGCGCATCGACAACACCACCTTCAACGGCATGCTCAGCTACGGCCTGGGCGGGCACAAAGTCAGCGCCGCCTGGCAGCAACTGTCCGGCGACAGCGCCTTCCCCTATGTCGATGGCGCCGACCCGTACCTGGTCAACTTCGTCCAGATCAACGACTTCGCAGGCGCAGACGAGCGTTCCTGGCAAGTGCGCTACGACTACAACTTCGCCGCCCTCGGCATCCCCGGGCTGACCTTCATGACCCGCTACATCAACGGCGACAACGTCAGCCGCGCCGATGGCAGCGAGGGCAAGGAGTGGGAGCGCAACACCGAGTTCAAGTACGTGGTACAAAGCGGCCCGTTGAAAAACGTCGCCGTGCGCCTGCGCAACGCCACCTTCCGCTCCAACTTCACCCGCGATGCGGACGAAGTGCGGCTGCTGGTGAGCTACAGCGTGGCGCTGTGGTAAGCCAATTGCGGTAACCCATAACAACAATGCTCATGGAGTTAGACGATGACTTTTTCACTGCGCCGCCTCGTCCTCGCCACTGGTTGCCTGCTGCTCGCCGGCAACGCCCTGGCAGGTGAACCGAAACGCCCCGAATGCATCGCCCCGGCCTCGCCCGGCGGTGGTTTCGACCTGACCTGCAAGCTGGTGCAAAGCGCCCTGGTCAACGAGAAGATCCTCAGCAAGCCCATGCGCGTGACCTACATGCCCGGCGGTGTCGGCGCGGTGGCCTACAACGCCGTGGTCGCCCAGCGCCCGGCCGACGCCGGCACGCTGGTGGCCTGGTCCAGCGGCTCGCTGCTCAACCTGGCCCAGGGCAAGTTCGGCCGCTTCGACGAGAACGCGGTGAAATGGCTGGCGGCAGTGGGTACCAGCTATGGCGCCATCGCGGTGAAGAGCGACTCGCCCTACAAGACCCTCGACGACCTGGTCGCGGCCCTGAAGAAGGACCCGAGCAAGGTGGTGATCGGCTCCGGCGGCACCGTGGGCAGCCAGGACTGGATGCAGACCGCGCTGATCGCCAAGGCCGCCGGCATCAACCCGCGCGACCTGCGCTACGTGGCCCTGGAAGGCGGCGGCGAGATCGCCACCGCGCTGCTGGGCGGGCATATACAGGTGGGCTCCACCGACATCTCCGACTCCATGCCGCATATCCAGAGCGGCAACATGCGCATTCTCGCGGTGTTCGCCGAAAAGCGCCTGGACGAGCCGGAGATGAAAGACATCCCCACCGCCAAGGAGCAGGGCTACGACATCGTCTGGCCGGTGGTGCGCGGTTTCTACCTGGGGCCGAAGGTCAGCGACGAGGACTACGCCTGGTGGAAGGCCTCGTTCGACAAGCTGCTGGCCTCGGAAGACTTCGCCAAGCTGCGTGACCAGCGCGAGCTGTTCCCGTTCGCCATGACCGGTGAAGAGCTGGACGGCTATGTGAAGAAGCAGGTGGCGGACTACAAGGCGCTGGCCCGTGAATTCGGGCTGATCCAGTAAGCCCGCCACGGTCCGTGTAGGAGCGGCCTTGCGCCGCGAAAGGGCCGCAAAGCGGCCCCAGGTTCTGAGATCGCCGGGGCTGCTGCGCAGCCCTTTCGCGGCACAAGGCCGCTCCTACATGGACCGCGTCAGCCCATTACCACCGAGGATTCTTCCATGATCCTGCAACGCATTTTCGCCCTGGCCCTGCTGGCGCTGTGCGCCGTGCTGACCGTGATGGCCTGGCCCTACCAGGCGGCCTTCTCCTACGAACCGGTGGGCCCGCGCGCCTACCCGCTGCTGATGCTCGGGCTGATGAGCCTGGGCCTGGTGTACCTGGCCATCCGCCCCACGCCCATCGTGCGCAAGGACGACGAGCCCGAGCTGGACCGCGAGACGCTGATCAAGATCAGCGCCTGCGTCGGCCTGCTGGTCGTCTTCGCCAGCACCTTCGAAGCGCTGGGCTTCATCCTCAGCGCCATCCTCGTCGGCGTGCCCATGGCCCGCCTGTACGGCGGCCGCTGGCTGCACAGCGCCCTCGTCGTCGTCGGCATGAGCCTGTTCCTCTACTGGCTGTTCGACCGCGTGATGGACGTGCCCCTGCCCCTCGGCCTGCTCGACGTACTGGAGAACTGACACATGGATACCTTGAGCTACCTGGGCCAGGGCTTCGGCGTCGCCCTGAGCCCGTACAACCTGGTCACTGCCCTGACCGGCACGCTGATCGGCACCGTGGTCGGCCTGCTACCGGGCCTGGGCCCGATCAACGGCGTGGCGCTGCTGATCCCCATCGCCTTCGCCCTCGGTTTGCCGCCGGAGTCGGCGCTGATCCTGCTGGCCGCCGTGTACCTGGGCTGCGAGTACGGCGGGCGCATCAGTTCGATCCTGCTGAACATCCCCGGCGAAGCCTCCACCGTGATGACCACCCTCGACGGCTACCCCATGGCCCGCCAGGGCCTGGCCGGCGTGGCCCTGTCGCTGTCGGCCTGGAGTTCGTTCATCGGCGCCTTCATCGCCACCTGCGGCATGGTGCTGTTCGCCCCGCTGCTGGCGAAATGGGCGATCGCCTTCGGCCCGGCGGAGTACTTCGTGCTGATGGTGTTCGCCATCGTCGCCCTGGGCGGCATGGCCGGCGACAAGCCGCTAAAGACTTTCATCGCCGCGCTGATCGGCCTGTTCCTGTCGGCGGTGGGCATCGACGCCAACAGCGGCGTGTACCGCTTCACCGGCGACAGCGTGCACCTGGCCGATGGCATCCAGTTCGTCGTGCTGGTGCTGGGCCTGTTCTCCATCAGCGAAATCCTGTTGCTGCTGGAGAAGACCCATCACGGTCACATCGCGGTCAAGGCCACCGGGCGCATGCTGTTCAACTTCAAGGAAGCGGCGTCGGTGTTCTTCGTCAACATCCGCTGCGGCCTGCTCGGCTTCTTCATGGGTGTGCTGCCGGGCGCCGGCGCGACCCTGGCCAGCGCCGTGGCCTACATGACCGAAAAACGCCTGGCCGGTGACAAAGGCAAGTTCGGCAAGGGCGACGCCCGTGGCCTGGCCGCGCCGGAAACCGCCATCGGCGCCTCCTGCTGCGGCGCCCTGGTGCCGATGCTGACCTTGGGTGTGCCCGGCTCGGGCACCACCGCGGTGATGATCGGCGCGCTTACCCTGTACAACATCACCCCGGGCCCGCTGCTGTTCGAACAGCAGCCAGACATCGTCTGGGGCCTGATCGCCTCGCTGTTCATCGCCAACCTGATGCTGATCATCCTCAACGTGCCGATGATCCGTGTGTTCACGCGTATCCTCGCCGTGCCGAACTGGGCGCTGGTGCCGGTGATCGCGATCATCACCGCGATTGGTGTGTACGCCGTGCATGCCACCACCTTCGACCTGTTCCTGATGGTTGGCATCGGCATCATGGGCTACATCCTGCGCAAGCTGGACTTCCCGCTGTCGCCGATCCTGCTGGGGTTCATCCTTGGTGGGCTGATGGAGCAGAATCTGCGCCGCGCGCTGTCGATCTCCAACGGCGAGCTGGGCATCCTCTGGTCGAGCCCGATCAGCATGGGCGTGTGGGTGCTGGTGGTCTGCATGCTGAGCCTGCCGCTGCTGCGCATCTGGCGCAAACGTACCCTGCAGCGCCGAGCCATGGCCGATGCCTGACCGGTCGTTGCCGCTGTTCTGGGCCACGGGGCTGGTCGGCCTTGCGGGCGGTTATGCCGCCAGCAAGGTCGGCTGGCCCTTGCCGTGGATGGTCGGCTCGCTGCTGGCGATCATCCTGGTGCGCTGCCTGACACCCTGGCAGCTGAGCGAGATCCCCAACGGCCGCAAGTGCGGCCAGTGGATCATTGGTATCGGTATCGGCCTGCACTTCACCCCGGCGGTGATCGAGCAGGTCGCCGACCACTTCGCGCTGATCTTCTTCGGCGCGCTGTTCACCACGCTGTCCAGCGTGATCAGCGTGTGGCTGCTGCGGCGCACCGGCGAGGACCGCGCCACGGCGTTCTTCGCCAGCATGCCGGGCGGCTCGGGGGAGATGGTCAACCTGGGCGCGCGCAATGGTGCGGTACTCAGCCAGGTGGCCGCGGCGCAGAGCCTGCGGGTGCTGGCGGTGGTGCTGTGCGTGCCGGCGTTGTTCAAGTTCTTGCTGGGCGATGGCGTGCCGTTGAATCATGCCGGTAGTGTCAGCTGGGGCTGGCTGGCCTTGATCGCGCCGCTGGGCGTGGTTGTCGCACTGATCTGGCAACGCCTGCGCCAACCCAATCCTTGGTTGTTCGGGCCGTTGCTGGTGGCCGCCACGGTGAGCCTTGCCGGCAATCTGCAGATCGGTTTGCCCAACGGGGCCAGCCAGATCGGCCAGTGGCTGATCGGCAGCGGCCTGGCCTGCCACTTCAACCGGGCATTCTTCCGCCGCGCGCCGTCGTTCCTCGGGCGCACCTTGCTGGCCACGGGGTTGTGCATGCTGATCGCCGCAGGCGCGGCGTGGGCGTTGAGCCTGCTGACGCACCTGGACCTGCGCTCGTTGACCCTGGGGATGATGCCGGGTGGCATCGCGGAGATGAGCCTGACGGCGGAGACGCTGCAACTGTCGGTGCCGTTGGTGACGGCGTTGCAGGTGATGCGGTTGTTGTTCGTGCTGTTTCTGGCGGAGCCGTTGTTTCGGCGTTGGAATGCGAGCAGCGGCTGAGCAAATTGAACAACTGTTATTTTTGCCAGTTTCACTGATTAGAACCGAGGCGTTGAATGGGAGCTCCTCTGGCGCGTAGGAGTAAACTCAATGGCCATGGTTCCGTTGACCGATCTGGAAGCCCTCATTTCGCTGGTAATACAGAGTTACCAACCCAAGCCGTGCATGGTACTGATCCACTCCGACCAATGCCCACCCTGCATGGCACTTCATCCGAAGCTATCGGGATTGGCCAGTGACATGGAGGAATACGCGTTCTACGCATTCAACGTGGATACTTGCGAAACCCCTTGGATGGACTATGTGCTGACCTTGCTGTTCAAGGAGTGGGACGTGAAGTACCTGCCTACACAGGTACTTCTCGCCACCGGCAGAGCGCGCAAGGTCATCTTCACCACGAATCTGGACACCATCAAGAGCGAGCTTGCCGCTCTCGATGGCACGCGTGCACAGAATCCGCTTCAGAAGTCGTAACGCACGCCCACATTCACACCATAAGGCTGTTCGATGTTCTTGCCGTTGCTGTACTCCACATCGGCATGCACACGGAACTGCCTGGACAGCGCCAGCGACACCCCGGCACCCAGCTCGGCACGCGAACCGGACAGGTCATTGTTGAACACGTTGTTGTTGACCTGTACCTGGTTGCGCTGGGCGAACTCGTGGGCGAAAGCACCTTTCACGTAAGGCTGCACCATGGCCCCGCCATCGAGCGGGATGGTCTTGCCGACGGTGGTACCCACCTTGCCCAGCAACGACTTGGCCATGTCGCCTTCGGCGCGCAGGCCGTTGTCGAAGGTGTAGTCCTTGCCCGCGACGGCGGCGGTAGCCACCTGGACGAAAGGCTCGATGAAGTAACCGTCGTTGAGCTTGATGTGCTTGCCCGCCTCCACCGACGCGCTCACACCGTGGGTGTCGTAGTCACCCTTGCTGCGGGTGTGGTCGCTCATGCCGACCTTGGCGTTGTTCTGGTAGCGGTTGTACTTGACCACGGTGTCGACGTAGAAGCCGGTCTCGCGATCAAGCCAGGTGGCGTAGCCGCCCACGTAGTAGCTGTCGACGGTACCGGAAGTGCCGTAGTCGAGGTTCAGGTCCGAACGGCTGCTACCGGCCAGCACACCCACCAGCCAGTCGCTGTCGGCCAGCTGCATGTCGGCGCCCAGGCTCAGGCCGCGCTGGTTCTGCTGGTAGCCCGCGCCCAGGGAGGCGCCGCTGACGTTGTACTGGTTGCCGTAGGCACGCATCCACACACCGGCGTTGCGCCCTTCGCTGTAACGCAGTTCGCCCATGCGGCTGCGCAGCGAGCTGAGTTCGCCGTAGGCCACGGTGATCGGCGTGTTGAACAGCGCCATGGCGGCCATGGTGATCGGCGCGACGGTGCGGGTTTCGCGGTTCAGCACCCAGTCGTTGCCGTCTTGCGCAAGCTCGTAGGAGTACGCGCCCACGTCGACCCGCTCGCGGTCGTTGAGCAGGTGGAACTGCGCGCCGCCGTCGGCGGTCTGGACCAGACGCAGCGACTCGACGCTCGCCTCCTGGCCGCTGCTGCCTACCAACAGGCCATGGTTGCCAGTGGAGGAGCCAGTAACGACTAATTGATCAGCCTGACCCGTTTCAAAGTCACCGGCCATATGGAAGTTGCCATTGCCGGTGAGGTTGGCCACGGTCAATTCATGGAAGCTGCCATTGTCGCCAAACACTACGGTGCCACCCTGCACATCCAGGTCTTTCACCGTGCTGTTGCCACTGAGTGTCCAGCTGGAGGTGTCGCTGATCGACATCCGCCCCACCTGGGTTGCCGCACCCTGGAAGCTGGAACCACCGGCCAGCGAGAGCGACTGCAGGTTTTCCACATTACCCTTGAGCGCGCTGCCATTCGACAGTGCCGCACGCACGGTGCTGCTGGCATCGGCAGTAATACTGCCTTCGAGCGCTGCCTGATCGAACGTCATATCGAACGTTGCGCCGTCGCTCGCCTGCACAGCGCCTTTCATCGCGCTGCCATTTCGCAACGCCACTTGGGTGCTACTGCCAGAGCCGGCGGTGATGTTGCCTTCCAGCGTCGCTCGGTCGAGCGTCAGGTCGAGCTTCGCGGCGTTACCTACTTGCAGGTTGCCTGCCAGCCCGGAGGTTTCGACCGACATCGTCGTCGTCGCACGGTCCTGAACGTCCAGCAGCGTGCCATTGCCAGCATGCAATGTCGCTCCGTTGCGCAGGATAATGCCGGCGACGGTGTCGTTGCCGACCTGGATGGCCGAACCCGCTTGCCCGGTTACCGACGTGCCATCAAGGGTCAGGTTTGGCGCAGTAGGGGTAGCGGCAGATTCGCGACGCAATTCGACCCCTAGGTTGCCGCCGGTGATCGAACCGCCGGTGACTTGGGCCGAGCCCCCCGAGAGCAGCAGGCCCCTGCCCGCCGAGTGATTCGCCGTAACCACGGTGCCATTCATCGACAACGTGCTGCCGGCAGTAACCCGAACGCCGATGCCGGCGCCCGTGATGCTGCCGCCATTCACGGTGGCACTCGATGCGAGGTTGTTCAACCTGGCCACCGACAAGCCGGTACTGCCTGTCGAGACCAGCGTGGCATTGTTCAGTGTTGCCTGGCTGCCAAAAAGCTGGACCGCCGTCAGGTTGCCTCCGGAAACCGTACCGCCATCGACATTGAGCGTTGAACGATTGGCGGTGATATCAAGGGCACCTGCCCCTGGTGTCATATTGAGTGTGGAGCTGTTTTGCAGAATATACTTTTCAACCACATCGCCGGCCCCCACAGTTCTTGTTTCTCCCACAAGAACGGCCGCATGGGCCTGAATACCAGAGAACAATAAAGTAAAGGCAAATACCTTGGCGGTATTTCTTGAGCTAGCATTACGCAACATTGACTTGTATTGAGTCATGGATAGGTGCCGGTCCTGATTCAAAAAGAACTGAAGTCAAAAGACTGCAGAATTTAGGCTGTGCATCCTATGTGGGAAAACGGATAAAATATGTAGGACTTTTCCTCATCTACTGACTGCCACCGTTAACGGCATGCCTAAAAATAAAGCATGCCGTTAACGCTTTTCTTTATGCAGCGGGCAGGCAGTTGGCACCACCGTTCAAGGTCAACACATAACGCACAGCCGACGGCCGAGAATCCTCTTCCAGGTTTCCAGTAGCCCGTTTGATATTCCACTGCGCAATGATCGAGCCTCGCGTGATATGGCTCCCTGGTGCGGCCGGATCTTCGAAGAAGGCCCGAGGCAGAAGTTCTCTGGAGAGCGTGATCAGCCCTGTGCGTGCCTGAGTTGCGTCGACGGTGACGTTCAACGAATGTGTGTTGGTCGACAGCGGCGTGGTTCCAAAATCATCCCGGCTGAGCGTCAGGGTGACGGTGATATCATCGCGCTCATGCAAGATACCGACAGGCTCCCTGATTTGCAGACTCACACCATTCTGAATGGGTTCGACACCCTGGCAGTTCAAGCGCCCGAGTGCCGCACCCGGCCCAGGTTCCTGAGTGGTGCCCCCCACTCGGCCAGTGAAGTTGGCCAGGGTAGTAATGCCGATGGTGAGGAATGTCACCTCCACCGAACCATTAGGTGCGTCTTGGAAGTTACCCGTGGTTGCCGACTCACGAACCCGGTAACCAATGGCAACCGTGCCGTTGCTTCCATTTTCAAGGAAAGCCTGCGGAATAGGAACTTCAATAGTTGGCCCCGGCTCGTTACCTGCAATCGTGTAGGTAAAGGTATTCGTCGGGTTTCCATACCAAAGTTCATAGACATGCCCAGCAGCAGTTAAATCAATCGGTGTGAGTATCCAGAATGCATTGTCCCCAGGCCGAATAAAGCCGGTTACGCCGGAAGGCCGGCCAACGGCGGCCGGTGGTGTCAACGTGGTGGGGTCGACAACCAGTTGACTCAGGTCCACCACCACGACTGTGGGGTTATTCGGCTTCACCGGTACGGTTCCCTCACGCTGCACCTCGTAGTCCAAAGTAGCGTTAGTCAGAGGGCTGCCAATGGCGCCAAAATCGGCCCCGGAAAATGTCGCCCGATCAAGCGGCCAGCTGAACTGGCGACGGGCTACCACCCCATTCAGATCAAGGGTCATCTTGATGACATCGCCATTGCGCAAGGTCGCATTCGCTGGAACGATCCCCTCCACGCCCCGATCGCGATCCGGAATAAACACGGGCGAAGCCATCACCGGTGCCAACAGGTTTTCAGGTGCCTGCACCAGGCTGATCGTCACGTCGACTTCGATCGACGAGTCCGTGCGATTTCCGGCTCGGTCCGTAAATCGAACGACCAGCTTGCCTGTGTACCCTTCAGGCAGGCCGCTGCGAATTGTGGCCATGTCGATCCTGACCAGGAAGGGATCGCCTGCGTCTCCCGGAGGTACATTCCCAGCGAGCAGAGGCGTGGCATGGCCAACTACATAAATCTGAAAAGTATCGCCTGGGAAATAATCGACGGGGCGAATAGCATTGACCTCGAACCCATCATTGTCTTCCAGATAACGCAGGTCGAACACACCGTTTTTAGCGGCATCGACAAATTCCAGAGCATCAGGGTTAGCACCTTCCGCGGGATCGATGAGGTCGAGCGTCACGATCTGCTTCGGTGAAGAGTTGCTGTTACCGGTGTCGGTATTGACAACAGTATAGTGAATGACTTTCAGCCCATCTCCCCCCACCCGCAGGCTGGTATAGGGAATGATGAAAGCGCCAGGAATATCGGAATCCTGGGTAGGGTAATTGAACCGATAGGTATAGGGGAATGATTCGCCGTTAACGACCTCAGTGCCATTGATTACAGGCACGTCATTTACATAGGCTACGAAGATATCAAACGTTCCTGCCTTGCCCTCCGTATCTCCCCAAGCGTTTGCCAACGTCAGCAAAAGCCCATCGACACGCGCAGAAAGCGGGAAAAGGTTCTCCTTACCATCCGCTGCAGGCGGCAGCACATTGGGCAGCCCAAAATCATTCAACGTATCATCCGCTTGAATGCCAATACCTGAGGGCCGAAGATTCTTATTATAGCTATCTACTTCAGCGCGAACTTTTGCCAACATTTCCGAATACCGCACCTTCTTGCTGATTTTCTCGAAACTTGTCATCGTCTTGCTCCAGAATATAAACTGTAGACAACAGATCGCCGTCCGCCGCACCCAGGCACGTCGCTCAGCATTTAAACGTTAAAAGACTTCTTTTCTGACTAACCGCCTCGATATCTCTTAATCACCCCTGAACATCCCTCCACCCGGTCGTTGAAGATCAATTTTTACAGCTGCGCTGGTTGATGCCCTGCCGACCTGGCCAGCCATCATGTAGTTCACAATTGCTCGACACATGAATTCCTTTCCGTCCTCCAGCCCTGCGCTTTCCAAAGGCGTTGCCAACCAAGGCTCGAACAGGTTTGCCGGCAGTTCCGTCTCGAAACCATCGAGGTCTTCGTTGCGCAACAAGAACGTTGTAAGGAGACGCTTGTCGACCAGAACCGGATCCTTTGCAGGATCACCCTTTGATTGGTCGGTAGGATTTCGACGGACTTCGAAGAATACTTCCACTGATTCACCCGCGAACCACAGCCCACGGTTTCCAGGTACCTTGATCTTGATCCCGTTCCACGGGCGTTGGAGACTGCCGATCCAACCCCACAGGTTTTCTGCTGGAAATTTCACCGGTCGCAGCGCAGCTTGTGCCTGGCGCAAGTCGACAGTGAAGTCTGTTGGACCCGAACGCTGTGACCGTCCACCTTGCACGACGAGGTAATCCACGGTGCAAGGAAAAACGCGGCCATCGCCGTCCTTGAAGATCTCCTCTTGGGATACCGGGATACTGACGGGCCATGTCGTAGTTTGATCAATGGTGACAACGGGCAGCGGCCGACCGTTCCAGAAGGCATGCAACTGAACGAAGGGCTGCAGTTCCGGAATGCGCCGTATCTCCACCGTGACATGATTGCTCGTGGCTTCAGTCCGATTGATCACCCCATCCGAAGCCAATGGCACCACAGGAAGCGGAAGATTGAAGGACGCACCCAGTTGCAAGTTGATTTCCAGTGCGTACGAAAACCACCCACGGTTGCCTGCGCGGTCGATTAGCGAGTAGTAAAGGAATTCCCGGCCATTGGCTCGGCGGCGCAAGGCCGCAGCCGGGATCGAAATCTCCAGGAAATCGTTAAAAGTTTCGCGCACCGTCACAACCGGTACGATCGGCTCCACCGGTTGCGCAGCAGTCGGTTCCATGCACAACTCAGCCTGGTCCTCCAGGTGAAAACCGTTCCATCGTGGAACTTTAACGACCAATTCATTGTTATGGCTCGCCAGGTACTGCTCATCAATAACAGCCGCTGGGTTTTTCAGCTCCGGCTTTTTCCCGGATTGACCTCCATGTGGCGCCGTCTTGTCCAGAAAGACTTCAACCGACTCAGACTTCGAAACGTTTCCGTCCTGGGTTACCCACACCTTGTAAAAGAGTCTGAATACCCCTTCAGTTCGCAAGAAGCGCTCAGGGATCGCAAACTCACGCTCAAATAAAAGTGGGAAAAGCTGCGTGGGGTCTTCCGGCATTGCCACTGTGCGATCTGGGACAACCTGATTCTGTACCTCGATCCCCAACCCTGAAATCATCCAGATCTGGAACGTCAAGGTTGCCCCAGGAAAGTAATTGTCCCTGTAGTGATCCCACGCATGCGGAATTACGACGTTCAAGGCTTGGGATTGAAACTTGCGAGGTATCGTGAAGATACCTTCTTCGTCCGCCATCAACGGAAGCGCGTCCACAACCGTGAGTGCTGGCTTTATGGGGGGGAGATCGTTCTCAGGCAACGGCGCTTTCGAGGGTACGGACACTGTCATTTGAGAGGCCTCTGCGTAGATTCAACCAAACGATAATTTGGCTTGAATCTACGCCAGCGGCACTCAGGGCAAAACTAGCAGAATTAACAGGTCCGGTTTCTTACAGCACTGGCAACGACCAATCGATCGGCGCCATCCCATGCTGCTGCAGGAAGCCATTGGCACGGCTGAAATGCCCACAGCCGAAGAACCCGCGATACGCCGACAACGGCGACGGATGCACCGACTTGAGCACCAGGTGGCGGGTGCCATCGATCAACTTCTGCTTGCTCTGGGCATGGGCGCCCCAGAGCAGGAACACCACGTTCGGGCACTGCTCGCTGACCACCTGGATGATCCGGTCGGTGAAGAACTCCCAGCCCTTTTTCGCGTGGGACGCGGCGTTGGCGCGCTGCACGGTCATGGTGGTGTTGAGCAGCAGCACGCCCTGCTCGGCCCAGCTCTGCAGGTAGCCGTGGTTGGGAATGGGCAGGTTCAGGTCGCGCTGCAGCTCCTTGTAGATGTTCACCAACGACGGTGGCGCGGGCACCCCGGGCTGCACCGAGAAGCACAGGCCGTGGGCCTGGCCCGGCCCGTGGTACGGGTCCTGGCCGAGGATGACCACCTTAACCTGGTCCAGCGGCGTGGAGTTCAGGGCGTTGAAGATCAGCGGCCCGGGTGGGTAGATCTCCTTGCCGGCGGCATATTCCTGGCGCAGGAACTCGCGCAGCTGGTGCATGTAGGGCTGCTCGAACTCGGCGCGCAGCGCGGCCTTCCAGCTGGGTTCGAGCTTGATGCGATCGTCGTCGGTCATGGGGGCATCCAATAGCAAAGTGGCGCGACACTAGGAAAGCCTCGCCGGCTTGTCAATCGATCCGACCGGCGACCGGCAGCCACGGCGCGACGGGCCATACTGAGGGGATGACTTGCGCGAGGTTGCCCATGGCCATTCACTGCGAGGTACTCATCGGCGCCGAAGGCGCCCGCATCGGCATTGCCACGCTCGATGCGCCCAAGGCGCTCAATGCCCTGACCCTGCCCATGATCGAGGTGCTCGACGAGCACCTGCAGGCCTGGGCGCAGGACCCGGGTATCGTTTGCGTAATACTGCGCGGCAATGGGCCCAAGGCCTTCTGCGCCGGTGGCGATGTGCGCGCGCTGGTCCAGGCCTGCCGTGAACACCCTGGCAGCGTGCCGCCGCTGGCCGCCACCTTCTTCGCCCATGAATACCGCCTGGATCATCGCCTGCACACCTACCCCAAGCCGCTGCTGTGCTGGGGCCATGGCCATGTGCTGGGCGGCGGCATGGGGCTGTTGCAGGGGGCCGGCGTGCGCATCGTCACCCCCAGCAGCCGCCTGGCCATGCCGGAAATCAGCATCGGGCTGTATCCGGATGTCGGCGCCAGCTGGTTCCTTGCCAGGCTGCCGGGCAAGCTGGGGTTGTTCCTGGGGCTGACCGGTGCGCCGATCAATGCCCGCGATGCCCTGGACCTGGGGCTGGCCGACCGTTTCCTTGGCGAGTTTCAGCAGGAGGCGCTGATCGAAGAGCTGCTGCAATTGAACTGGCAGGAACAGACGGCGTTGCAATTGAACAGCCTGCTCAAGGCCGAACAGCACCGCGCGGGCGCCGAGTTGCCCGAGGGGCAGTGGCTGGCGCGGCGGGCGGTGATCGATGAAGTACTCGATGTGGCCGACCCGGTGGCCGCCTGGCGTGCGCTAAGTGGCCTGGCCCGGCATGCCGACCCGTTGCTGGCGACGGCGGGCCAGCGCTTGCACGAAGGTTGCCCGCTGACCGCGCACCTGGTGTGGGAGCAGATCCGCCGTGCGCGCTACCTGTCGTTGGCCCAGGTGTTCCAGATGGAGTACACCATGAGCCTGAACTGCTGCCGCCACCCGGAGTTCAGCGAAGGGGTGCGGGCGCGGTTGCTGGACAAGGACAACACGCCGCACTGGCACTGGCCGGATGTGGCGCAGGTGCCGGCGGCGGTGGTCGAGGCGCATTTCACCAAGGTTTGGGAGGGGCGCCATCCGCTGGCGGACCTGGGGTGAACGGTACCGGCCCCATGACAAGGTAGGAGCGGCTTCAGCCGCGATCACCCGCGCAGCGGGTGCCGAACACCACGTTGCCTGCATCGCGGCTAAAGCCGCTCCTACAGCGATCACCCGCGCAGCGGGTGCCGGGCACCACGTTGCCTGCATCGCGGCTAAAGCCGCTCCTACAGAGGACCCAACGCCCAGCACCGGACTCAACATCACCGCTGCCAGTTGCGATCCCCTCCCCGCCCGCCATGATCCCCGCGCCCATTGGA